>NZ_SMLV01000388.1 GCF_009711525.1 Fulvivirga lutimaris | reverse complement strand
AATTACTCCATAGTATATTTCTAGCAAATCACCTGCCAAAGCAATGGCAAACAGGCCAATGGTTAATTCGAGCTTGAAACTGATCCAGGAGAATAAATAGATAATCAAGAACATTATTACCAAAACCTCAACTACCTGAATAAGCTTGGTGGCTCCATCATACCAAGATCCCATATTCTTATAAATTAGGGAAAATAGAACAACATTTAAATAGCATAAAATAAGCCCTATAATGAATTCTGTAGTCTCTCCAAGTGTGTCAACATAATCACGATTTAAAATCATTGAGACTATATTGGCATGAATAACTGGACCGAACATATCTGGATTTGCTCTACCAGCAATTTTTGAATTAAGTGGTGTATAGAATCTATCTTCCCACTCCGGAGCACCAAAATATTCTCCCATAAAGCCTAAAAGAACAATTTTATCTTTTAGCAGTCCAGGTACAAAATCCTCCCTCAAAACCTGATCCCAGTCCAATGCATAAAACCTCGTGGCGAATTTATCTTCCTCAAAAAAGTTTACAAAGTCACCTCTATAGTTGATGATTTCAAATTCATTGCCTCTCTCTAGCAAGGGATCAACTGAGGTAGGATCAAATACTTCAGCCAGTTTAGCGGCAAAAGCTATAGGTTTCAAATCTGTACCTAAAATCTCCCGTTGAGGGGGAAACATTCTGCAAATTTTTATATCATCCTGATATTCAGCCTCTGTGTCCAAATTAGCTATTGCATGATGTGCTTTTTTTGTATACATGCTGTCAGATCTGTAAAGTATATCGTACATCTCGTCCCCCGCGTGTAATTCTGCCAAAGAATCACTTTGCTGTACCATTGCCACCATAACAAGTTCTGATTTTAGGTTTGTTAAAACATCAGCCAAAAACATAGAACCAAGGGTATCATTATTTGGTCCGTAGTCTTTAAAAAAGCTATCTATCCCAATAACCTTCGGATCATACTTATCAATAATTTGCAATTGCTGTGCGATCTCCCCTCTTCCTAAAGGGCCCATATTTACTAAGACAATACTGGTGTCAGGAGGGAGCGGGTCTCTTAATTGGGAAAAAGCAATATCTGTCATCTCCATATCCTCCAGAGCTTGACCTATGGAGTCAAAGGCATCAAAAATTTGAAATGCTGAAATATTAGAAATGACGTACATAAAAAGGTAGATAAAAATGGTTGCGAATATACTATCCAACCAGATGCTTCCACCCTGCTTTTTTTTCTTTGTCATAGCTTGCCAATTAATTAGGAAGTCAAGATAAACATTATTACAAATAATTACGAATTGTCAATTGAAATGTATTTGTACTTATTATTTTCGAGTAACTATGGCCATCGCAAAAAGAAAAAGACTTACAACTCAAGAATACATCAGTGGTATTAATGATGGCAATAGAGTAATACTAAGCAGGGCCATAACTTTAGTAGAAAGTTCATTAACCGCTGATCGTGATTTAAGTGAGACCATCATTAATGAATTATTATCTTCAACAGGAAAATCATTAAGAGTAGGAATTACAGGTGTTCCAGGCGTTGGCAAAAGCACCTTTATAGAAGCATTGGGCATCCAACTATGTGACCAAGGGCATAAAGTTGCCGTTTTGGCGGTAGACCCAAGCAGTCAGAAAAGTGGCGGAAGTATTTTGGGTGATAAGACGCGAATGGAGCAATTGGCTCATCACCCAAATGCATTTATAAGACCTTCACCAACGGGTAAGTCACTTGGTGGGGTAGCTAACAAAACCCGTGAAACAATGCTTCTATGTGAGGCTGCAGGTTTTGATATCATTCTTATAGAAACTGTAGGTGTTGGACAGTCGGAAGTGGCAGTAAAAGGCATGGTAGATTTCTTTCTTCTACTGATGCTTGCTGGTGCGGGTGATGAGCTACAGGGGATTAAAAAAGGTATAATGGAAATGGCTGATGGCATAGTCATCACAAAATCTGACGAAGAGAACGTAAAAGCTAGCAAACGTGCGAAAAGTGAATATCAAAACGCGATTCACCTATTTCCGCCAAATGACACCGGATGGTATCCAAAGGTACTGACCTGTTCATCAAAGGATAATGTCGGGATTGATGAGGTGTGGAATTTAATTCTTGATTTCAAATCCCATATGGAAGACAATAACGCTCTGGAAATTCAACGTCAGCAACAAAATATTGACTGGCTGCATGAAACTTTAAATCAGGGTTTGCTATCTGCCTTTTATGAAAAGAACTCAAATCAGGCAGCATTGAAATCAATTGAAGAAAAAGTAAAGTTAAAAAAGATCACACCGCAGGCAGCTGCTCGTCAGCTTTTGAGTGACAAGTCCAAATCAGAGTAATAGAATAATTCTTTCAACTCCTTTTCTGATCCATCTTCATCCTTAACCTTAAATGTATGTTGTTGTGAAAACACACCATTCAAATTAACCTTAATCTTAAAGCCAAATATAGGCCCTTCAATCACAAAGCTGTGATACTCTCCATTTTCTCCGCAGGGGTCTATGCCAGGATGATTATTAATAAATGAAGGTGAGATAAGTCTTCCGCAATATTTTTGGTCAATGAATTTGGAATCAACGGCACAAAGGACAGACTGAAAATCAAATTCAAAAAATTCATTAATCAGATTCTTGGTATCCTCTTTCCACAAAGGATAAACGCCTTTAATACCAGCAGACTTGAGCATCATTTCTCTAAAATCTTTTAGGTCTTCAAGGAAAATGTCACCAAACATAACATGCTCCACTCCTTCCGATTTCAATTGCTTATAATAGTCAGTCATTAACCTTTGATAAGCCATTGTCCGCTTTTCTAAATAAAGCTTTTTAAGTGGAATGCCTAGTTTTTCAGCCTGAGCCTCAATAAATGATTCTGGAATATTATGAATCCCTACGCGCTTGGTGTCGCTCTCAAATACGGTATGGATTTCTACAATCTCAAATTCCTCTTGATTCATTAACCTGTGGAGTGCTAGTGCAGAGTCTTTTCCTCCACTCCAACTGATCGATATTTTTGGTTTGTTTGTCAAATTCAATCTTTTTTAAACCCATAAGGGCAATGGCGGCAACCACTCTTGCAGCAATAGCCGCGCTGCAGATGGTATTCTTTAGTAAATACATAAAGCCCATTTTCTATATAGAATAAGGGCTTCTTTGTATCATTCTTTTTTTTCTTGTCGGTCATAATACCTTCACAGGGTTTTTATTCTCATCAACAGCCACAAATGTAAATTCTCCTTGGATTGCCATTTTCCTATCTTCAGAGTACATCTGCTCAATATAAATTTCAACCTGCACTTTAAGACTCGTATTGCCAACATGACTAACAACACCAATCAGCTCTACTAAGGTGCCAGCAGGTATTGGGTGTGTAAAATCCACTTTATCAGAAGAAACAGTAACCACCCTTTTTCTGGAAAATCGGGTAGCCGTGATAAAGGCTACCTCATCCATAAGCTGGAGGGCGGCACCTCCAAACAGTGTATCGTAATGATTGGTGGTGTTCGGAAATACTGCCTTAAAAATGGAGGTTTTTGATTGCTCTATTCTATTATCTAAATCCATTATCTAAAGATAAAACCGTTTGGATTTATTCCACTTTCGAAATTATCTATTTCTTCTCCATCCAATGTATATCTGAATACTGTGCCGTTTCCCTGATAGTTATTATGGTCACCAACATATAGAACCTCACCATCTACACCTATACCATAGAAGCTGGCTGATGAAACAATCGGGGTTGATGGTGCTATGGAAGCAGTAGTGCTAATCTCAAATACATTTGAAGTTGCTACCCAATCCGCATCGTAAGTTGTAGATAAGAAATAAATTTTGCTCTTATCTGAATTCAATACCATTTTCTCATTGAAACCTGAAGTTGGTACATTCTCTATTGTCTTAACTACCTCATTACTGGCAACATCTATTTTGACAAGATTACCTGAAGTGCATATAACCCAAATGTCACCAGCAGCATCCAACTCCATTTTATCAGGCCCAGCCGGTGTTTCTATTGATGCAACTACTTCCAAAGTGGCAATATCCATTACAGTAATGGAATTAGAATTGACATTAGAAACATAAAGTTTACCTCCTAAAACCAATAGATCCTGAGGCTTATAATCACAGGGAATGGTAGATGAAATAGTCAAATCAGAAAGGTCAACAACAGCAATAAATGGATCGTCATATCCATAGGTCTCACTATTGTATGTCCCCCAATTGGTTACGAAACCAGTGTCACCACTTCCGGCAAATGCATAAGGTGTTGCTAACCCTTCACTGATTGTTCCTGAATTCATTAAAGAAGTACTATTTATCACTTCCAGTTTATCAGGGTTGTTACAAGTAATGAAAAATTCATTTTCGAAAGTCTCTACTTGTTGAATAGTAGCAGCTATTGCGAATCCGTTGGTGCTTTGATAAAGATCAGCCTCCACTTCACCAGTTGAGCTGTTGAATCCTGTAATTGATCCTTCAGCACTTAAAAAATTTCCTTCATTAATGACTAAAACATTAGATTGAAATGATGGTCCGCTATCGTCATCACTACAACTGGTGATTAGAAAAATAGAAAGCGCAAATAGTTTAAAAATGTTGTTGATTTTCATCATTTTTTGATTTGAATAGAATAGTTGAAATTAAACTGATAATAGCGACCAGGCGTGGCCGTGTTGATTATAGATTGATACTCAGCATCAAGCAAATTCTTGACTGAAAGGCTAAGGTCAAATTCTCCGATATTGCTTTTAATTCTTTTACCAACTGTGGCATCCATGAAGAAATAACCATCCAGCATTGTGCTGCCAATAGTTGATCTTTCACCTGTATACCTGCCTGAGATCAATAGTCTTCCTAATTTACTGGTGACATTGATTGCGGCATTGGCATTATGCTTTGGCGTATAGGGCAGCTGCTCGCCAAGACTTCTGTCGGTTGCAGAAATGGTGTTGGTAGGCTCAGCTATGTTGAATGAATAGCCTGCACTAAAGTTGATGAACAAATTAGTGCTCTTCACGTCATAGCTAGAGAGTACTTCAACTCCTTCAGAATTGACTTTCCTGATGTTTTTAGGGGTCCAGTAATTGGATTCGGGAACCCAGATAATCCATTCTGATACCCACATTTTATAGTAATTGGCGGAAGCCGAAAAGCCGCCTTTCTTAAAACTAAGTCCTCCTTCTGTGTTGTAACTTGTTTCTGCTTTCAGATCAACATTACCACCCGGACTCCAATACCGGTCATTTAAAGTTGGCACTCTGTAATTCTTTGACAGCTGCCCAAAAAGCTTCCAATTTGGATTAAGAGCGTACTCTGTACTAAGTGATGGCGCAAATGCTGATGAATATCCACTAACAAGGTTATACCTGAGATTAGCTGCTAGTGTAAGCTTTGTAAGCTGTAAAGTTGACAGTGCAAAGAAATCTATTCTATCTTCATTTTGCTCCTTATCATAACTGTCAACATCGGCAATAATATGATTGTGGTTGACCCCAAGTGTGGTCTTAAACTTATCCCATTTTTTCTCACTTTGTAGCTGGTTGATGATCTGCTTCGTTTGAACCACTGAAGCATTATCGTAAAGCTGATAATCCTTCACGAAGCCAGTTCTGAAAGTTGTATAGGCAAATTGAGAGTTGTAATGATAGGCAGCTGTTAGCCTTATATTTTCATCTTCTTGATCTGTTTTAGAAGTAAAATTTCCAATGACCGGTTGAATCTCTCTGTAATTTGAATTGAACCATCCGTTAAATGTTATCAGCTTATTACTCGCCAATTGGATGTATAGATCCTGATTGAATCCATAATATTTATAGCTGGCATTGTTTTGCTTGACCACCCTACCATTGGATGGAATGGTGTATGGAAAGTCGTTATCAGCATGTTGATAATACCCCGAAGACTTAAAGTTGACTTTCCCTTTGGTGAAATTAATAAGACCCGAGGTTTGAGTGGTTCCAAAACTGCCAAGTCCCTGATTCAAACCCAGAGTAAGTCCTTCTTTCCAATTAGGGTGATTATTTAAATGGACTGTTCCGCCAATTGCATCTGAACCATACAGCGCTCCTGAGGAACCATACTGCAATGAAATTTCATCGGTACCTACAACAGGAAGTAGCGAAAAATCGGATTGACCTAATGTACGCGAATTGATATTAAGTCCATTCCAGAATACTCCGGTATGATTTGGTCCAGTACCTCTGAATGAAATGCCAGCGGCCATATTATTGCCGTAAGACCGGATATAAACAGGGTTAGTAGCGGCCAGTAAATCACCAATATTATTTTGGGCATACTGTTTCTTTATGCTGCTATCAGCTGTCACCACCTTTTGACCCACCGCATATTTGGCATACGGAATACCTCTTACCACAACTGCATCCAACAAGAGTGAATCCAGCTGCGCATAAGCACAGTTAGTCAGCACAAAAAGTGCTACAAACAAATAAAGCTTCTTCCTCATAGTTTACTGAGTTAAAAGCTTCGGATTAGTGTTAGTGATATGAGCAATAAATTGTTCATTTCATTAGCCCCAATTCCCGAAGGCTTGAAAATTTTTGATTACCGGCAGGTCTCCTGACTTGCTCTCTTGTTGTCGCCTTCCCACCTCAGTAAATCGAGACAGTGGCTTAGATTGTACAACAAGCTTTGTTAGAGCTTACAGTTGCGGGGACAGTTCTTGATTCTCACAAGATTCCCTTTTAATGTTGACGATGCGTAGTGCATATCAGCAACCATTAATCAAGGTCAAAGTTAGAAAAGTTTTATCATGTACTAACATTTTGTTTAATATTGTTGACGAAATTTTAAACTAAACTATGTCACGTAGTCTTCTCCTTATTCTATTTATTGGTCTTATCTCATGTACCCAAAAGAGTGCCGTTGATGAGGAAAATAATGCCCCTAATAAGGTTTTAGAATTAAAATATGCTACCGGTTTTGCTATAGAATATTATGATGGATTTAAGATTGTTGAAGTAAAAAAGCCTTATATGAATGCTAAGACAAGCTTTAAATATGTTCTGGTTTCTGATGCGTCAAAAGTACCAGCCTCACTTCAAAATGAGCGAATTATTGAGGTGCCCCTCAAAAGCATAGTGTGTACTTCCACTACACACATTCCGCTATTAGATTATCTGGGCGAAACCGATAAGTTGATTGGTTTTCCAACTACTGATTACATCAGTTCCGAAAAAATGAGAGCCCGTATAGATGATGGCTTAGTGAAAGATCTTGGTGTTGACAGTGATATCAATTTGGAGGAGCTGATCTCAATTGATCCTGATATGATAATGGCTTATACCATAGGTGGTGATTATGGGCAATTCAATAAAATGGAGCAGCTTGGAGTGCCTGCTGTACTCAATGCAGAATATCTGGAAGAGCACCCATTGGGTCGAGCCGAATGGCTAAAGTTTATGGCTGCCTTTTTTGATAAAGAAAGAATGGCCGATTCAGTTTTCAATTCTATTGAAGAAAGATACAATGAGCTGCTTGCACTAGACAAAAATAATTACAACAAACCAACCATTTTATCAGGTGTAGTTTATGGTGATACCTGGTACATGCCTGGTGGTAAAAACTATGCCTCCACCCTTATGCGTGATGCCGGTGGTGATTATTTGTGGGCCTCTGACTCTACCAGTGGCTTTCTGGAATTGAGTTTTGAAGCAGTTTATGAAAAAGCCCTTAATGCAGATTTTTGGATTGGTGTGGCCAGTTTTGAAACACTTCAGGCTATAGAAGAAGCTGATAACAGGTATGCCGATTTTGATGCTTTCAAGAGCAAAAAGATATATACTTATAATGCTCGCAAAGGTGCTAAGGGCGGCAGTGAATTTTTAGAATTGGGTTATCTAAGACCGGATCTGATCTTGGCAGATTTGATTAAAATCCTTTGTCCAAATCAACTGCCTGAACATGAGCTTTATTTTCATAAGCAGCTGGAGTAAGACCTTATGAATAATAATAACTACAAAATAAAACTATTACTCTGGCTGCCTTTAGCCATAGTTCTGCTATTCATTCTCAATATTTCTTTGGGCAGTATTACTATTCCGTTTCCAGATGTATTATCCATCATAATGGGTGGTGAAGGGGCTTCAGAGAGTTGGAAAAATATCATTATCAATTTTAGATTGCCTAAAGCATTAGCCGCTTTAGTGGTTGGTGCCGGATTGTCCATAAGTGGCTTGCAAATGCAAACATTATTTAGAAACCCTTTAGCAGGTCCTTTTGTGCTGGGTATCAGCTCTGGTGCTAGTTTAGGTGTGGCATTATTACTATTGGCTGGTGTTTCTGTCTATGGAGTTGGGCTCTTCAATTTTACCAATTGGCTGGTGGCCATAGCAGCCAGCACAGGTTCCGGGTTGGTGCTGATACTGGTCATGATTGTTTCGCTTCGTGTTAGAGACAGCATGACATTATTGATTATTGGTTTAATGTTCGGAAGCTTAACTGGCGCGGTTGTGAGTATCCTTCAATATTTCAGCACAGGTGAAGAGGTTCAAGTTTATCTTTTCTGGACCTTTGGTAGTTTGGGTGGACTCAACTGGAGCGAAGTACTTATTCTCTATATTATTCTGCTAGCAGGATTATCCTTAAATTTTGTTCTTATCAAACCATTAAATGCCTTACTACTTAGTGAGAATTATGCCAAAAGCCTTGGGTTGAATGTGAAGCAGGCACGTTTCCTCATCATCTTGAGCACAAGTTTATTGGCTGGAAGTATTACAGCATTTTGTGGACCTATTGCCTTTATCGGCCTTGCCGTACCGCACCTCACCAGATTACTTTTCAACACTTCTGATCATAAGATTTTAATACCAGCAGTAGCCATGACCGGGGCTATCATTATGCTGGTTTGCGATATGGTGGCACAGCTGCCAGGCAGCGATATGATTTTACCTATTAATGCGATTACATCATTATTGGGAGCACCAGTAGTAATATGGATTATACTCAGAAGAGGATCAATGAAAAATACTTTTGCAGGCTAAATGGCTAGTAAATCTCCCATATTGTCGATTGAAAATCTAGCCATTGGATATGGTAAGCCTCCTAATCAAAACATGATTATGGATGGTCTTAACCTTAACTTATTCTCAGGGCAATTGGTCTGCTTCATGGGCCCCAATGGTGTAGGGAAATCAACACTAATCAGAACCATGATTGGCGCTCAGCCACCTTTGGCTGGGCAACTGTTTATAAACGGACAAAATACTTCTGATATCACCATTGCTGAAATGGCCAGATTGGTAAGTGTAGTTCTTACAGACAAGATCAACGCGGGCAATATGACCGCTCAGGAATTGATTGCCATGGGGCGTTACCCTCATTTGGGATGGTCAGTTAGTTTATCCAAATCAGACATTGAGGTTATTGATCAATCCATTAATCAGACCAACATCAATGCGCTAAGAAATAGAAAAATCTATGAGCTCAGTGATGGTCAATTGCAAAAAGTAATGATCGCCAGAGCCCTTTGTCAGGATACTCCTATCATGGTTTTAGATGAGCCCACCGCACATCTCGATTTAAACAACCGCGTGGAAGTCATTAACTTATTAAGTGATCTGGCGAAATCTACTAATAAAGCTATACTAATGGCCACGCATGAGCTGGATTTAGCACTTCAGTCGGCAGATAGAATTTGGTTAGCAGGGCCCGATGAGCCTATCATAGATGGTTTTCCTGAAGATCTGGTATTGAATGGTAAAATAGATGAGGTTTTTGGATTAAAAGGATTTGACCTTAAAACAGGCAGACTTGAAAAGCAATTAGGCAAAGGCGAAGTGTCCCTGATAGGTGATGGTCATGCCTTCCTATGGACTAAAAATGCACTGGAACGTTATGGATACGCTGTGGTAGACGAATCTGAAATTGTCATCAATATTATAAATGACAGCAACATAGCATGGCAAATAAAAAATAAGGGTGAATACACAGTAAACACCCTTGAAGAATTGATTAGCCTCCTTTAATTACTCCTCATTCAACGACCAGTTGTACTCATAGTACCCTACCGTGTAGTTTGAAGCTATAGGTGCATTTCTGTATTTATTGATAAAATCAATCACAGAATTCTCTCCATTCATCGTGAAATCTTTATTATACCAGTCGAATATTTTGGAGAGTAAAACCTTCTTTTCTGCAGGCTTCACAATAAGCCAGTCTTTGTTATTCAAAGCCAACTTGGTTCTTGTAGTTAATTGCTCATCCATTGTATCTGGCATAAAGGCAAAGCTTGCTAATGGAGGACAGCTTTTAGCGGCACAGGCCAAGGCAAAGTGAATTCTAGGATCCTTATAGGTCAATATTAGCTTTTTGATTTCAAGGAAATTCAATGTCACTGGCTCACCTGCCACTTTATGCTTCACCTTATCGAAAAACCCACTCTGATCAAGCGGAGACTTTAGTGGATAGTATTTTGCCACCTGATAGATCACAATCAAATTATAGGCATTGGCATAAAATGCTTTTTTCTGCTTTTCATTGGCTAATGCCAGATTCATGGTTTCGATATCAGTGTACAATGACTGAATATCTACATTATTTGCCTTTATACTTTTATAGGCCACCTGACCATTGTGAACATACTTCTTAAAAAAAGCATCGGATTCTTTAAAAAACCCTGACAAGTCAGCTGCCTCCACAATTCCTCCAAGGAAAAAAATACTTAACAATAGAACTGTCTTTTTCATAACTTTTAAATTTAGGTGACTGCATTAACGCACATGACTCACATGGAGTTTGTCAGTCATGAGACACATCGGGATTTTTAGCACAACCATAGCTCTGCATACCAATCCTGAGCCATAATTATTGTAACTTAATCTCAGTATGTCAATGTGAAGACAAAACGTGATGATCATTAAACGATAATTGCAACCCTGTCGTAAACGCACTGACTTCAATAGAAAACGAATCAATATGAAGCATGTAGTAATAATTGGTAATGGCATCGCAGGTGTGACCGCTGCAAGGCATATCAGAAAGCTGAGTGATTATGATATTACCATTATTTCCGCTGAATCTGATTATTTCTGGTCCCGCACAGCATTGATGTATGTGTACATGGGGCACATGAAATTGAAACATACTCAGCCGTATGAGAACTGGTTTTGGGAAAAGAACAGGATAAACCTTCTCAACGACTATGTGAAAACCATAGACCATGCTAGTAAAAAGGTGGTATTGGACAAGTCAGAAGCCATGTCTTACGATGTGCTGATTATTGCTACAGGTGCCAAACCAAACAAATTTGGCTGGCCCGGACAGGATTTGGAAGGTGTGAGTGGTATGGTCAGTCAGCAGGATCTGGCATATATTGAGAAATACACAAAAAACATCAACAGAGGAGTAATTGTAGGTGGTGGATTGATTGGGGTTGAACTAGCTGAGATGCTGGCTTCCAGAAATATACCGGTATCCTTTCTTGTGCGCGAAGAAGAGTTTTGGGACAATGTACTTCCCCAGCAAGAAGCTTCGATGATTAGCAGGCACATCAGAGAACACCACATTGACCTCAGACTCAGAACCGAGTTAAAAGAGATTTTAGCCGATGAGAATGGCAGGGTAAAGGCTGTTATCACTGGAGATGGAAAAGAAATACCCTGTCAGTTTGTAGGGTTGACTGCAGGTGTGAGCCCTAATATTGAAATGGTTAAAAACTCAGGTATTGAAACCAAACGCGGTGTGTTGGTAGATGAGTTTATGGAGACAAACATTCCAGGTATATATGCTATTGGCGACTGCGCTGAACGAAGAACACCAGCCCCTGGTCGCGCTCCTGTTGAGCAGGTTTGGTACACCGGTAGAATGATGGGTGAGACAGTTGCCAAAACCATTTGTGGAGAAAAGACTGAATACCTACCGGGACACTGGTTTAATTCTGCCAAGTTCTTTGACATTGAGTACCAGACCTATGGGCGCGTTTGGAATAAACTGAAAGAAAATGAGGCCGAATTCTACTGGGAGCATGCCTCTGGGAAAATAGCCATGCACTTTGTATATGACCAAACTTCGAAGAAATTCCTTGGAGTAAACACCTTTGGTATCAGGCTTCGCCATGAGGTTTTTGACCGCTGGCTAAAACAGGAAGCTGATATTTTCACTGTGCTGTCAGGTTTAAGGGAAGCCAACTTCGATCCGGAGTTTTTCAAGCGCTATGAAGAAGAAATAGTCAATGCATTTAATGCCGCACATCCGGGGAAAGAGGTAGTGCTGAAAGGGAAGAAAAGTATCATCGAAAAAATATTCGGATAATGAAAATCATAAAATCAATAGGCCTTTTATTATTTATTGCAGGCTTCTCAATATTTATAAGCACGTTTTTTTCGGCTAATTATAAACTATCTGAAGATGTGCTTTCTGCACAACTGGGTGATGCAGCAAAAATTGAGAGTTTTAAAGAACATGCTGACTTCATAGGAGAAAGCATTACATCAAATTTTGCCTTTGTTGCCAAACTTGATGAGGTCTTCCGCAGCGTAAATCAGGAAAAACTGTCGCAGTTTGGTATCAGTGAACCTGAGATTGATAAACTAGTGAATTCAAACCAGGGCAAGTTCGATATCAGTACGATCTCACTATTTGGTGATGATGAGACCGGCCAATACAAGCAAAAGACTTTTAAAGATTATGGAGGCTGGCTTGATGGGCGTGAATTCGGAAGTCAGGAAGAGATACGAAGCCAGATTTCCAATGTGGTTGAGAACATCAAAAAATATCAGATTGTAAATGAAAAAGGGTTTGATAAATACAAAATCAAAGACCTTAAATATAGTATCACAAAGGCCTCAAGCATGGGTAAAGTTTCCGATAGTCCTGGTTTATTTCTACTGCTTACCTATGTGCTGTGCATTGTCGGAGCGCTGATGTACATTCTTCCCAAAATCGAAGATGGCCCTCCAGGAATAAAAAACAATGGCATTTTCCATAGTGCCATGAAAAATGTAGGCTGGTTGGGAATTTTAACTGGTTCATTCCTGATTGTTTTCTATATCGTTCTGTATTTCTATCCTGAATATATGACCAACTGGATCATTATGGTGGACCCTGTGAGTCAATTTTTGAAAGGCTCGGATGCAGGTCGATTCTTTCTTTACGGTTTCATTTACACACTTTGCATATTGGTGATGGGCGTTAGAATGATCATCAAATACAGACATTCAAAATATCAGATTGTTCGCACCTTTTCAGTGATGTTTTTCCAAACGGCCTTTGCTTTTTTAATACCAGAGATTCTCTTGAGACTTAATCAACCTTACTTCGATTTCAAAAACATCTGGCCGCTGGACTATGACTTTTTCTTTGATAATGAACTGAACACACTCATGGCCAATGGCTCCATTGGTGTTTTCATGCTGGGCTGGGGCATAGCTTTGATCATCATTGGTGTGCCTGTTTTTGTCTACTTCTTTGGTAAAAGGTGGTACTGCTCATGGGTTTGTGGCTGTGGTGGTCTGGCCGAAACTTTGGGTGACCCCTACAGACAGCTATCAGACAAATCACTGAAAGCCTGGAAGGTTGAGCGTTGGATGATCCATGCCGTGCTGGCCTTCGCCATTGTAATGACAGGTGGCGTTTTATATACCTACTGGACCGGTAGCAGCGAATTATTTGGTGTCAGTTCTTATGATGTGCGTTCGGTTTATGGCGCCTGGATAGGCGCTGGCTTTGCAGGAGTTGTGGGTACAGGGTTTTATCCACTCATGGGCAACAGAGTGTGGTGCCGTTATGGTTGCCCACTGGCTGCATATTTAGGCATTGTGCAAAGATTCAAGTCAAGGTTTAGAATAACCACCAATGGCGGGCAATGCATCAGCTGTGGTAATTGCAGCACCTATTGCGAAATGGGTATTGATGTTCGCTGGTATGCACAGCGCGGCCAAAATATCGTTCGCTCTTCATGTGTGGGTTGTGGTGTGTGCTCTTCAGTATGCCCGCGAGGAGTATTGAATCTTGAAAATGCAGATTCTGATTCAAGATTTTCAGAGCCTTTGTTGATTGGCAATGATGGGGTGAAGATTAGTAGTTAGTAGTTAGTATTGAGATATGAGTAGTAAGTAATTAGTACCGCGACCATTTCTTAGAACCGCTACTAATTGGGGTTTATTAACTGTTTTCTGGGAGTTCTAAGGCTTTAAAAAATAACACCCATCTGCATTTGATTTGAAATAGGTCTATTTTAGATGACTAAATCTATTATCAAATGTCAAGAGTTGTCAAAATCATTATTGGGATAATTGCAGTTCTTGCTGTAGCCTTCTTTGTATTCAGAACACCTGATATACCACTGGAGGAGATCAAAGCTAAATATGCAGATGAGGCATCTCAATATATTCAGGTAGATGGATTAAATGTTCATTACAAACAGGAAGGCTCAGGGCCTAACTTGCTCTTTTTACACGGCACTGCATCATCGCTTCATACCTGGGATGGCTGGGTAAATGAATTAAAGAATGATTTCCGGATCACCCGACTAGACTTGCCTGCTTTTGGAATAACCGGTGCGCATCCTAACGGTAATTACTCCATGGATTTTTACGTTAGCTTCTTAGATAAATTCATCTCACAATTAGAACTCGATACCATTTTCCTCGCTGGCAATTCCTTGGGTGGGGGCATAAGTTGGAGCTACACCCTCCACCATCCTTACAAAGTGAAAAAGCTTATTCTTCTGGATGCAGCCGGCTACCCATCAGGGGCAACTCCTTTTGTATTTAAGCTTGCCAAAAATGATTTTACTGCCCGATTATTAAAGAACATAACACCAAGATCATTCATAGAGAAAAACATAAAAGAGGTTTATTATGATGATTCAAAAATCACAGATAAGCTCATTGACCGATATTATGAACTCGCATTGGCTCAAGGAAACAGGCAGGCTTTTGTAGACAGGGCCAGAACAATCATGACCTATGAGTTTTACCGGATACCGGAGATCAAAACACCAACATTAATTATGTGGGGCCAATATGATGAATGGATTAATGTAGATAATGGACGCTCTTTTGACAAGGACTTACCTAACAGCAAAATTATGATCTATGAATGCGGCCATGTGCCTATGGAAGAATTACCTACTCAGACCGGGAAGGACGCAAGGAGTTTTTTGATAAGTGAATAGAAATGTTCAAAATAATTAATATCTCAGAATAGCCTTTCTCACTAAATAGAAGTCACTATAATTGATATATGGCAACTCGATCAGTTAAAGACAGAGCCCTGTCAATTCTATTTAATTATAGGAAAACTCCAACAGTACTTAATGACTCTTACACAAATGAGATCGACAATCTTGTATTTAGATACGAAAAGCCAAGTTACTTATATTTATGGCGATCAATTTGGCCATTTTTTCTGCCCATTTTTTTAACAACATTGACTTTTACTCAGTCAACCGATAGTCTCTCCTTAGCTTTTCTGATTGTTTTTCTTTTAGTGCTATGGTTTGGTGCAGTCAAAGTATCTGCGGTCAATATTTTACATTTTCTTAACCCTGGACCTGAATGGATTATTGATAAGAATGGTGTAACTTTTAAATCCGACATTTATAAGTGGAATGAAATTAAAAGCACCTATTTTATTCGTATGATTAATGGTGCCGAGGCTTTAAAGATAAAGACCAATAGGAAGGAATTGGAACTCAGCATTTCTGGCATTTCACTGTCTCAAGAAGAACTAGCGCACTACATTGAAGTTTTTAAAAGAGATTATTGCCCCTCTTAGTTTTCATCAAGACCATTATTATTTCTAAAAATAAATCTCCTGAGCCAGCCTATAAGTATTGGCATGAGCTTCAATGATGTCTCTAATTTTTTCGGAATACCCGCCACCCATGCTGGCTACAAGCGGCACCTGATTATCAAAAGTGGTTTTCAAAACCAATTCATCACGCCTTTTACACCCTTCAATGCTTAATCCCAAACGGCCCAGTTTATCAGTCGCCAATACATCAACACCAGACTGAAAGAAAATGAAATCTGGCGCTACCTTTTGCATGAGCTCTTTTAAGTTTTCAGCCAACAATTTCAAATAGGTCTTATCATCTGTGCCGTCAGCCAAACCGAGATCCAGATCCGATTTTTCTTTATGCATGGGATAGTTCTTTTCGCCATGCATGCTGAAAGTAAAAACCCGGGTATCATTTTGAAAGATCTCAGCAGTGCCATTGCCCTGATGTACGTCCAGATCAACCACCAAAATCTGTTTAGCCTTCTTTTGATCCAATAAATAATTAGCCGCTATGGCTATATCATTCAAAAAACAGAACCCCTCCGCCCTGTTGGTGTAAGCATGGTGTGTACCGCCTGCTATGTTCATAGCCACACCGTATTGCAGCGCATAATCTGCTGCCTCTATGGTACCAGCATTTATGGTAATCTCACGCTCCACGATCAATGAGGATAAAGGGAATCCACTTCTTCGTTCCTCCTGCCTGCTTAAATTCAGCTTTTTGAGTTTCTCCCAGTATTCTGCATCATGAGTTGACAAAATCTCTGCTTCTGTCAGCTTACGAGGGTGAAAAAAATTATCATGCTGCACAGTGCCCTCATGCAGGAGTTGCTCTGGTAGCAAATCATATTTCTCCATAGGGAAACGGTGCCCTGCAGGCAACGGATGGTTATAGATTTTTGACCAGGCTATTTTTAACATTGAATTCCTTAATATAAAATGAAATATGTAGGCAAATTATTTGAAGTGATATTCATAGATGATCTCACATACATCAGCTAACTCGTAAATAAAATATCCAATATTGAAACCACAAGTTCTGATAATAGTTATTTAATGTTGTCAATATAATGAACCAGGAAAAGAGAAATTAAAATTCTCAACTAATTCACATTATGGAAGAGCTAAAAAAAGCCATCGAAAAAACAACAGATAAGATTCTAACCATAGAAAATACCTATAGAAATTTACCCATATTAAAAACCAATAATCCGTCAGAAATTCGTGAAGTCATTGGCGCAGAGCTGCCTCAAGACGCTGTTTCATTCGATACTTTACTCCATGATTTTGAAACTCAGATCGCTCCATTCTTAAACAGGAACACCTCGCCAAAATATGCTGCCTATATCACTGGAAGTGGCAATGGCATCGGTCCTGTGGCAGAGTTTATCAAAGGGTATTATAATCAAAATGCATTGAAGTGGAACAACTCTCCTATTGCCAATGAATTAGAGCAGCTGGTTATAAAATGGATTGCTGATTTTATTCAGCTTCCTGCCTATAACAAGGGTTTTTTGACTTCGGGAGGTTCTATGTCCAACCTTATGGCTTTGCATCTGGCATTAGCCAAACATTGCCCGGAGCGTGAGCAACGGGGTTTCTATAATCAGCAGCCTTTGACAGTTTATTGCTCTAATCAAACGCACTCCAGCATTGAGCGCGCTATGGTTTTTCTTGGTCTGGGAAGAGATTATCTAAGAAAAATAGAAGTCAATGATAGCTACCAAATGTATCTGGCCCAATTGAAATCAGCCTTAGAAAAGGATATCAAGGATGGCCTAAAGCCTTTGGTTGTTATAGCCAATGCCGGCACCACCAACACGGGTAGCATTGATGACCTGAAGGCAGTCGGTGAGATTGCCAGGGAGTTTAACACTTGGTATCATATAGATGGTGCGTATGGTCTGCCTGCACGCACTTTGCCTACTCATTATGATAAATTTGAGGGCGTGGAATTAGCAGATTCTATCATTATCAATCCACACAAATGGATGTATGTGCCTTTTGAAGCCAGCTGCGTTTTGGTGAAAGAAATACCCAAGGCCATCCACTTTGAACCGGACTATTTATACACAGGAAACAAAGGCAGCCGCAATGAGTCTTCTGAGCATACTATAGAATTATCCAAAGAATTTAAGGCCCTGAAAATATGGTTTACACTCAAATTCTATGGAGCAAAACAACTAAGTCAATTCGTTAAAAATGACATTGATCTTATCCATTATTTGGGTGAAAAGCTGAACAGTTCTGAGAATATTGAAGTTGAAAAGGAGCACCCGCTTTCTATCATCTGTTTTCGCTGGTTTGATCCTTCAATGAGTGCAGAAGCCAATGACCAGGTAAATATCAATGCACTCAGGAAAATTGAAAAAGAAGGCGAAATCTTCATCACCGGAACCAAGCTCAAAGGAAAAACTTATCTGCGAGCCTATTTTGGTAATCCAGACAGAACTAAAAGTGATGTTGACTTCATGGTGGAGAAGATTATTGAGACCTTAAGGGATTCCCATTAATTTAACTGATCCAAAATGGCCTTCATCTTCTGATCATCCAGATAATTTTTAAAAGCCTCCTCTTTGAGAATACTTTGTTTAGTTAATTGTGTAGGCCCACTAACAATTTCCTGCAGGTAGTCAAAAAAGGCAGCATCATCCATATTGGCTAGTATTTTTGCCATATTCCATCTGGCCCAATTATTAGGTTCTGCATAAAGCCAAACCTTAGTTAGCACCATAGCAGTCTCATAGTCTTTGTTGTTGATATAATTAAAGCTTGACTCTGCGCAGCGTGCCCAAATGGAATTAAGAATCCTTCGCGCCATATTAGCCATCTGAAAGTCATCCCTCCTACTAAGTTTTTTGTAATAATCGATTTTATTCTGCCACCAGGTCATATCTCTTAATCCGGCATCCTCTTCTACTTTGAGTTTTGTATAATAAAGCTCAGTAAATGCTTCTCCTATCAACTGCCTTTGCTCCATTTCCAACTTATCAATTTTCTCCTTTTGTCTCGATTGCTTTTTGTAGTCCTTAATCTCTTCAATTTGAGTAATGGCATCATTTACATCTTTTAAATCAATCAGGGCATCATAATCATTCAAGAGTTGAAGGTAGGTTGCATGAGCACTCACGTAGTCACCGTGGGTTAGCATACTGTCAGCTCTTGACTTAGTCAAACTAAAGGCCCTCTCTACTGAAAATTGCTCACTTACCTTTTGTTGTTTCTTAAAGTTTTGCAGCTCCATCCAATAGAGTGCTTCTTTCAAATACACCGACTGCGGCCATTGATGGCCAGCATTGAAAATAATTCTAGTGTTGGTCACCTGCTTTTTATCCAGTTCGTTCGCCAGCTCTCTATGCTCCTGATAGTTCATATCCTGATTGCCTACCACAGAGGCATATAATACTTTACTATTATTTGAAAGCTGATAGTCTGGTACTGTTGCAAATCCTGCTCCGCAGGCAATAACACCTCGAATTTTCCCTGTTAGTGATGCAATGGCCGAAGCAACTCTAGAGCCTCCGGAAAACCCTGAAGTATAGACACGATCTATATCAATATTAAACCTGGCAAAGGCATCCGCAAACATGGCATCACCGGCATCAAATGCCAGGTCCCAAGAACCATTACGTGAATTGTTAGAGCTAATAATTATATATCCTAACGCTTCAGCTCCTTCCTGAAATTTAGTCACTGGAAGAGGGCCTCTCGCAGCAGGTTCAAACACAAAAACTGCAGGCCATTTCTTTGAAGCATCATAAAAGCTGGGCAGATAAAGCGCATAGGTTTGATCAGGATTTTGCTCGCACGAAACTGCATTGATTACGACACCTTTTTGTAGTTCCTGACTATAACTAAAGAGGGATGCAAAAATCAGAAGAAGGATTAATACCTTTTTCATATTGAAGTTTTATTAATTACTCAATCCAAAAATACTTATAAAGAAGAGAAGCAATCTCACCCTGCTTGCGGCATTGAAGATTGCTTCTCTATGTTCGCCCTAAGGCGGAATTACAAAGACAACTATACTTAAGACAGTCTCTTTATTTTAAATACTGTTTACTGATCCCACCAGAATCTTGTCTGAAGATTAGGGGTCTGTATAGGCAGATTGCTCAGATTTAATAATCGCTCTTCCTGCGGATAAGGCAATCTTCTAGGAATTTCACCATTGGCATTAAAAGCATTAGTACCTCCTGTTACGATAGTAAGCGCAGGAAAACCTGTTCTTCTGTAATCATTCCAGGCAATAAGGCCCTGAGAAAAACATCCAATGTATTTTTCATCAATAATCACTGCAAGCTTATCATTTGCAGTAGCTGCAGCTGCCCATCTGGCATCCAAATCGGCCTGATAAGTTGCAGGCACCCCAGCTCCGCTAATTTTCAAGAAAGAAGCATTTACCGCTGCATCTAATGCTGCCTTAGCTGCAGCTTCATCAGAAGCATTTCTCATCAACTCAGCTTCAGCCTCAATGAATTTAACCTCCACATAGCTCATAAGCACTACAGGCGAATTGCTACTAGCATAATAACTTGGGCTATCAGCGGAACCAGTTTCAAAAAGACTACCGTCCAAAAACAGCTCACCACGAGGGTCATCAGCTGAAAAGACATTAGTAAAATAATCTCCCATTTTGATATTTCCTGCTCTACTTTGACTGAACTGAAACTGTGGGTTAGTTTCATTTGCTCCATTGCCAAAATACATCTCGAAATCCTCACCATTTGAAGCTATAACCTCTGGCAACAAAGCCAATGCATCGTCATAGGCACTTGCATTTTGCTTAGCTGCCTGGAAAGTGTAACGCATTTTCAATGAATTTGCCGCTGAGATCCATGCATCAAGATCGCCACCAAATATCAAATCATCTCCTGACGGGCTACCACCAAGGCTTTCTGAAGCACTTAAATTGGCTATCGCATCATCCAATAGATTTGGAATGGTAGTATTATACAACTCTTGCTGCGTATCATAAGTAGGATTAAAATTTCCCTGATCAGCTTGAAATGCAGTTGAATAAGGGACATCCCCAAATGCATCAGCTAAAGTACCAATCCCAGTTGCCATCAAGACCTGAGCTACACCTTTGTAATGTGGCGCGTCATTCTCATCAGCTTTTTTGATAATGGTATTGATGGTATTTAAAGAGTTAAAATACATTCTCTGCCATACACCATTCATATCAGCATCTCTGATCAGGTACCTGTAATTGTCAGCCTGCTGGGCATTAATACCCTCAAACTGCTGAGTAAGCAATCCACTGATACGTACAATTTCACCACCTACTGCCCATGATACCGCAGCCTCACCAGATGGCAAAAGCGCAGACATAGAAACATCCGTAGGCACTGAAGGATCTACATTTGTATCGCCAAAATCGCAGGCCGTTACCATACTAAAAATGACTGCTAAGGCGAATATTTTCTTAATTATTATATTTTTCATATCTGTATTTCTTTAAAATGTAACATTAAGATTCACTCCATAACTCTTTGTATTTGGGTTATTGAAGTAATCATACCCAAGTACATTACTTGAATCTCCAGTTAAATTGGTTTCAGGGTCTATACCTGTATAGTCCGTTTTCAGGAATAAATTCCTGGCTGTAAAACCAATATTCACTTTGCTAAAAGGTAGTTTACCAAGCACATTATCAGGTAAGCTATAGCTTAACGAGAGGTCTCTCATTCTTACCCAAGAGCCATCCTCAATAGTCAGCTCGGTAAGATTTACAAAACCATAGTTCTGGTAGTAATTGGTTCCACCATCAGTACCACCTTTTACTATTTCAATGTTGTTAGCAGTTTCAGTAGCAACAACAGATCCATCAGGCTGTACTTCTCCTAAAACACCAGGGAATATTACTCTTTCATTTCTATCAAGTGTTTCGGCACCAACACCAAAGTTGTTAAGCACACCTTTAGTACCATTATATACATCTCCACCTTGTCTGATATCCAGCAAGAAACTTAGTGTTAATCCCTTGTAGCTAAAAGTATTTCTGAATCCAAGTAAGAAATCAGGATTAGGATCACCCACAATACCCTGAGTTGGATCTTCATAAGGAGTTCCGTCAGTTGGGTTGATTACCATATTGCCATTATCGTCTCTTAGGAATCTGGTTCCGAAGAAAATACCATAAGGCTCACCTTCAGCGATTCGTTGCGTACCAAATGGGTCAATAGTAATAAATGGTATACCTTCAGCAAGTTTCTCTACCGTATTTCTAATTCTGGTAAAGTTCACTCCTGCTTCATAGGTAAAGTCTCCGTTATCTATGACAGTAGCAGTCAATGCCGCCTCGATACCTTTATTATTTAGTTCTGCTGAGTTAACTGCTCTTTGTTGCCAGCCACTAGCACTTGGGATAGTAATATTAAGTATTGCGTCAGTAGTAGTAGCATCAAAGTAGGTAAGATCAAGGCCAATTCTTCCATCTAAAAACTGGAAGTCACCTCCGAATTCAATTGTTGTAGTAGTTTCAGCCTTCAACTGGTTGTTTCCTAAAGTAGCACTTGGGTTAAATGCATTAAGACCTAATGCTGGAAATATAACACCCTGAGGATTTGTCCATCCGTCACGAACACGTGATTGTACAAAACCATTATTGGTCACAGCAAAAGGCGCATCATTACCAACCTGTCCCCACGAAGCTCTCAATTTACCATAAGTAAGCAGCGAACTGGTAATATCGAAGGTCTGTGTGAAGTCCCATCCAATACTTGTTGCCGGGTAGAAAAACGAGTTGTTTTCGTCTGGCAATGTTGAAGACCAGTCATTTCTACCACTAAGGTTGATAAACAACTGACTTGCAACATTCAACGTCACAGTGCCATATAGACCATACAATTGTCTACGTGTAACTCCTTCAGATGCATTTACTGCTGTAGCACTGGCAATATTGAAAAAGCCAGGAGAAGCTAGTCCCTGTCCGTCAATCCTGTTAATATGTACATCCTTGTTGAAGTAATTATGACCGATAGTAGCATTCAAGCTCAACTTATCAGAAAAATCCTTGTTAACTGAAACCAAGAAATCTGAGTTAATATCTGTGCTTCTAATAGTTTGGTTGATTACCTGACCAACAGGCACACTTGATGAGTTCACATCATTACGGAATATTCTGTCATCACCATAAGTATCAACACCCAGTCTGTAAGTGAAATCTAACCATGGTAATGCCTTATAATTTAGTTGGGTATAGCCAATAACTCTATTAACATCATCGGTAGTGAAGTTTTTATTCACTGTAAAGTAAGGATTGTCATAGATGCTACCGCCACGATAAGCACGCTGTGTTCCATCTTCAAAAATGTATCCTGCACTGTTGTCAAAGGAAGGTGACGTTCTAAGTAAACCAAGCATAACACCAGAAGTGTTAGAACCATTTTGAAGTCTCTTACCACCAGAATTAACATAGTTGGCAGAGATAGTAGCAGTGAAATTTTTGAAAAGTTCTGCACTAGTTGTTGCTCTAAAACTTGTTCTTGCATAATTACTATTAGGCATAATCCCTGTTTGATCTAACCTACCAACTGAAAAGAAGTAAGATGTTTTTTCAGTTCCACCCTGAACACTCAGATTATGAGTAGCATTGGTACCATCCTGGAAAAAATCCTCTGCATTAGTATATGAGTTAGCAACACGGTTTGTAGCTCTTGGGTCAGTATCAAGTACAATTAATCCATTCGGATCCCACTTTGACGACTCATTTGCATATCTCAGACTGGAAATTAAAGGTCCCCAACTCTGACTTTGAGTAGAGCCTGTCATCGGTGACTGGAAAGTAGGTATTCCACCAACCACGGAACCCTGTGCATAAATATTCTGTAGATCAGGCAATTTATTTACCCTGTCAACAGAATAACCCATGGAGTAATTTATTTTAGCCCCACTACTTCTCGAGCCCTTTTTAGTAGTAATAACCACCGCACCATTAGCCGCTCGTATTCCATAAAGTACTGTAGCCGCAGGCCCTTTCAATACGGTTAAAGACGCTACATCTTCAGGGTTAATATCAATAGCTCTGTTGGAATTAGTAACACCACCAGAACCAAGATTAGCCACATCATCTTCAGGAGAATCAGCCGTGTTAAAAGTAGAGTTATCAATAGGAATACCATCAATCACAAATAAAGGCCCATTGCTGCCTTGAACTGATTTGTTACCTCTAATTCTAATTTGAGCAGCAGCACCTGGAGAACCACCTGAGCTCGTCACCTGAACCCCAGCTACTTTTCCACTTAGTGCGGATACAAAATTGTTTTCTCCTGACTTCATAATTTCATCAGAATCAACATTTTGAATAGAGTAGCCAAGCTCACGCTTATTAGCCTCAATACCTGCAGCTGTTACCACTACTTCACTCAGCTGCCTGATGTCACTTTCCATTTGAACATCTATGACGGCACGAGCCCCAATATTTACTTCCTGAGATTTAAGACCCACGAAAGAAAAAACTAAAATGGAATTTTCAGGCACTGAAATGGTGTAATTACCATCCGCGTCTGTAATGGTCCCGGTAGAGGTTCCTTTTAGCAGTACATTCACTCCCGGAAGGGATGAATTATCATCCTCGGCAGTGACTTTACCAGACACTGTTCTGTCCTGCGCCTGTGTAATGACGGCCCCGAACAGCAGTATCAGAGTAAATGATAAATTTTGTAAAAACTTCTTCATAAGCATTGTTTTTTAATTTTGAGAATTGATTTTATATGGGAAAAAATCTTTCCCATCTTGATAACTTAAAGGTATTCACTTGAAAGCCCTTAAAAACTCCCTTAATGTCGTTAAAATGCGGTTTTTAAAAGATTGCGCTCAGCCTGTTTGAGGCGTTATTTCCCCATTTTGAGCTATTATTATGACTTAAATTGGGGTATATATTCACTGATATTTTAACCTAATTTATTTGCGTAATAACTACTAGTTATGGGTCTTAACTCTAGTATATAGGGATTGCAATATTCTTATAAAGGGAAGCGTTTAATGTCAAAAATATTCCCGAAAGAAATTAAATTTTAGGTTTAATAATTTTCGAATCTTAAATTTCATTATATTGTGAATTATGAAGAATCTACTGGCAATTTTGATACTCTTGCTATGTACTGGACAGGCTGTAGCTCAGGACAAAATATATAAGAAGGATAGGTCTGTTATCGAGTGTAAAATCACTGAAGTTGGTCTTGATGAAATTAAGTATATAGACCCTGAATTGGAAGATGGGCCAATAATTTCAATTTCAGTAGATGACATTATTAAGATTGAATTTAGCAACGGACGTGTAATTGAATATAAAGACAAATTAAACGATCCGAATACTTATAGCGAGGATAAAAAAGTAGCGCTGAAGCTTCACTTCCTATCTCCAATATTTGAAAATCTCGCTTTTTCATTGGAAAAGAATATTAAGCCTGGACAAAGTTACGAAGCGGAGTTGGGGCTAATCGGTATAGGCTTCGATACTGATCCAGACAATAAAAGCAGTGGATTATTTATCTCTGGGGGATTTAAATTTCTGAGAACACCAGACTTTTATTCAAGACAGTTTAAATACGCTCATATTATGAAAGGTGCCTATGTGATGCCTCAAATTATCCTTTCATTTTATCAAAACAAGTACCAACCATTATATTATTATTACGGTACTACGCCAAGTTACAATACTGAGGAAAGAGATGTTGTTGCTGGTGCCTTTCTTATCAACCTGGGGAAACAAGTTGTTTATAACAATGCATTCTTAATTGACTATTCTGTTGGTGTGGGTTACGGTTTCAGCAATATTGATGAAGTAAATAATGAATACGATAATTACAGACCATACCACTATGGGTTTATACTGGGAAGTAAAAACTTTCCTATTGCCGCTACGGCCAAATTAAAAATTGGGATACTTATCAAATAGCGGCTTTTAATAATTTATGACCTGCTTTGCCTTTTGAGCGATCACATCCTGAACTCTTTTACCTTGAATTTTGCTTTCAAGCCAGGAGATGATATCGAAATAGATAAAAGCTCTTTTCTCAAAAGGTCTATTTTGCAGCGGAATTAAAAGGTTCAATAATTTTTCAAACTCAGGTACCAGATCATCTTCAGAAAACTCACCTGCCAGCTTTCTGATAAAGTTTAAAATCGCCTTTTGAAATCGGTATAAATCGTCTTTCTTCAGCATAAAGCGATAGGTAGAGCGGATGTAATAGTCTATCACATCCATATTGCCCAGCTCATAATGACAGATCAAATTCAGGATTCGCGCGAAAGAGTGAATATCTTCACGCAAGTCAATATTCTCAGAATTCAGAATTCTATTTAACCACTGAATTGCCTCTCTGTAATTATCATTTCCAAAATACAGGCATGCCACTTTATAGAATAATATGATCCTAGAATGGTTATCGAGCTGATCTATAAAATCTTCAAGACCAGGCTTAATTCTGTTCATCAAAGAAACACCTGCCTTAAAATCGCCTAGCATGAAAATCCTATTAAACTCATGCACATAGGTATATTTCAAAAGTTTCAGCCTAATATTTTCATTCATTAGATTTTTAGGATAATGCCTGATCTCTCGCATCCTCCTCGAAGTATTCACAAACTTTTTGTACTTGTTCAGCTTGTATTGACCAATCATCAAACTATTAATCGCATTGAGGTAAGTTTCTGTCCTACTTAATCGTAGCTCTTTGTGTGCATCATAAAGCATTACCCATTTTTTGGCAGTTTGGTAGCCCTGCTCAAAATCCTGTATGAAGAAATAATAGCCTGTATAAAGGTTATAAAGGCTTATTTTCTCATTTAGTGATAATGACTCTTCCTCATAATCCAAAATGTTCGATTTGATAATTCTGTTAATAGAATCTAAATCACTTTGGCTTCTTATGTATCCAATTTTAGTATAAATGGAGTTCAGCTGAGCCGTCAAATTGGTAAAAGTATTGACATTGTTAATGCGCTGGTTTACCCCCCTCACATCTTCAATAATCCTGTTTACTCTTGACTCAGTATCCGCACCGATAGTCTGCATGAGTATTATCTTCTCCCACTTCAATATCTCAAGCTGAAGCTCAAGATTATCAATCTTCTGAGCCTTGCGTTTGGCCTTCTTCAGAATATCTACACATTGCTCATACAAACTCCTGTTAAAAAGAAGCTGTGCATGATCAATCATTTCTCTGATTTGGATATCTATTACACTCTTCTGATTGTACTGCCTAATACTCTGCAATAGCTTCTTATAAAGATGTGCTTTCAAGTTAGAAAGCTGCTGTTTTTTAATTTCAGGGGCCTTTTTGATGATGGCTGTTTCATCATATTCCTTTTGGCCATCGATTATTTCGAAAAGCTTGAGATACTTCATATCACTTGAATCAAGCTCAGATTGCAGCTTAAAATACCGTTTTTCCGACTGTTTTAGCGACCTTATCAAATGAAAGAGTGCCTCAGAACCTTCTTTAGACATCGTAAGTAATTAAAGTATTTTACTATCTATTTAATTCAAATATCAACTTTTTGAAATTTTAATCATAATTAGAG
>NZ_SMLV01000359.1 GCF_009711525.1 Fulvivirga lutimaris | reverse complement strand
GGTTAAAATAGTTACATCAATTATCCTTTTAATCCTTGCATCTTTCTACACCCATGCTCAGTCGGTCGAAGTAATTAAATATGCTGGGTTAGACAACTTGATAAAAGCAGAATCTGAGAAGATTGAAGTAATTAATTTCTGGGCTACATGGTGTGGACCTTGTGTTAAGGAACTTCCTTATTTTGAGCAGACAGCAAAGGAATTAAAAGATAAGATTAATGTAAACCTGATTAGTATTGATTACGTGCAAGAGATTGAGAAGGTGAAAAAATTTGTTGCCAGAAAAGAAATCAAGTCAAAGGTTTATTTACTTGACGAGATTGACGGCAACACCTGGATAGATAAAGTTGAGCCTTCATGGTCTGGTGCTATTCCTGCCACATTAATTATAAATCATGCCACTGGTGAGAAGGCTTTTGTAGAACATGAGCTTAAAGAAGGCGAACTTGAAAAACTAATTGAAGGATTATCTAAATAAAATCAATAGAAAAATGAAGACTAAAATTTTATCAGTATTTGCTTTGGCACTTTTCTTTGCCGGAACACCAACTACTGACACCTATGAGTTAGGTGATGCGGTAAAAGATTTTACACTAACAGGTGTGAAAGGGGAATCAATAACCTTATCGAAATATGCAGGTAATGGAGCGATTTTAATTTTTGATTGTAACACTTGTCCTTATTCTAAAGCGTATAGAGAAAGAATAAAATCTTTAAATGCCAAATATGCATCTAAAGGATATCCGGTTATTGCTATTAATGCGAATGATCCACAGAAATCTCCAGATGATAGTTTTCAAGCCATGAAAGATTATGCAAAGGAGCATGGCTATGAGCATGCCTATGTTCAGGATACTGATCAGTCCGTTGCTAAGGCATTTGGTGCCACTAATACGCCTCATGTATTTGTGGTTAAGAAAGAGAGCGGAAAGTTCATCTTGAGCTACATTGGTGCTATTGATAATAACAGCCGTGATGCAAGTGCCGCTGATAAGAAATATCTTGAAGATGCTGTAGATGCTCTTCTTTCAGGTAAGCAACCCGAGACGGCTAAGACAAAAGCAATTGGTTGCTCTATTAAGTGGAAGGATGCTTAATTTAATATAAAAGATTAAGAAGTCGAATGGTACAAGAAACCATTCGACTTTTTTGTTTAAACATAAACTAACAACCCTAATGGCTAAACCCCCTTTATCAGAAATTCCTGAATTCTACCAGAAATATGTTCAGGCAGTTCAATATGATGAATTAATACCGGCATTGATCAACAGTGGAAACGAAATGGTGGAGCTAATGAAATCTGTACCTGAAGCTTCTGGTGATCACAAATATGGGCCAGACAAATGGACTATCAAGGAAGTTTTGAGTCACATAATAGATGCAGAAAGAGTGTTTGCATATAGAGCTTTAAGGTTTTCTAGAAATGATAAAACAGACTTGCCGGGCTTCGATGAGCAGCTTTGGACACCTGAGTCTAATGCCTCAAATCGTAAAATTTATAAGATAATAGAAGAATATAATAACCTGAGAGCTTCAACGGTGGATCTTTTTGGTAGCTTTTCTGACGATATGCTCAAAAGAAGTGGTACGGCTAATGGCAGTTCTATGTCGGTGCAAGCCATAGGTTTTGTTATTGTAGGACATGAAACACACCACAGAAGAATTCTCAACGAGCGATATTTTTCTTAATTGATTCCCTATTGTTAAATTGCCCTGATGAAATGTATTGGGGCAATTTTAATTCTGACACTATGTTCCTGTGGAGCTTCTAGGTTTTACAAGGAAATGGATGCCATGGAGCAAGAGTTTGGCCATCATGCCGGACTGCTGGTAGTTGATGCTGAAACAGGGAAAGCATTAATTTCTCATAATGCCGATAAGCATTTTATACCTGCATCTAACACCAAAATATTAACCCTATTCAGCAGCCTCAAGGCTATAGGAGATAAAATTCCCGCACTTTACTATCATGAACAAGGTGATTCCTTAATATTTTGGGGTAGTGGTGACCCTTCTCTTTTTTATAAAGATTTACCTGAGAGTCCGGCATATGACTTTTTAAAAACAGCCAGCAAGGACCTCTATTTTTCAGATGCTAATTTCTCAGGATCGCACTATGGCAATGGCTGGGCATGGGATGATTATGATTATAGTTATGCTGTTGAGCGCAGCTCACTTCCATTATATGGAAATTATCTAAAGGCCAGAAAACCTGAAACATCTACCTATCTCACGGTAGAGCCTAAGTTTTTTAAGCAATATTTTTGGATGGGAGATTCGGCCAGAGAAAGCGGCATTTCCAGGTTGTATGAAAACAACGCTTTCGTTTATACTCCTGCCATAAATAAATCTGTTGATAGGAATGTGCCAGTGAAGAGCAATCCACTAATTACTGTTGGTCTGCTATCAGATACATTAAAAAGAACGGTAAGGTATGTAGACATGCCTCTTGCTAATGGTTATAAAACACTATATGGATTGCCTGCAGATACTTTGTATAAAGTAATGATGCAGGTGAGTGACAATTTCATAGCGGAGCAGCTCATGATCACCATAGCAGGATTGGTGTCAGACTCGTTAGATACAGATATTGGAATTGATTATATCAAGGAAAATTACTTCATAGCAATACCGGATATGCCCAGATGGGTTGATGGCAGCGGGTTGTCTAGATATAATTTGATTACACCAAGAAGCATTGTCTGGTTATGGAAGGAAATACTGGCTATGAAGGAGCGAGAAGCATTATTTCCTTTACTAGCCACTGGTGGAGAGTCAGGAACAATAAAGAATTATTATAAGTCAGATCCACCGTACATTTACGGTAAAACAGGTACTTTGAGTAATAATCACTGCCTTAGCGGTTATTTGATTACCAATAAAGGCAAATTGCTTATTTTTAGTTTTATCAATAATAATTATCCTACAAGTTCAACGCCTATTAAGAAAAAAATGGAGCAGATATTGTGGGAGATTCACCAAAAGTATTGACATGCGTTATTTTTTAGGATTACTATTATTCGGCACATTTTTTTCCAGCAAAGCCCAGTTAAAGGACAGCCTTGATTTTAAGATAGGCCAAATGCTAATGGTTGGTGTAAGCGGTACTCAACCGTCAGAAAACAAAGCATTAATTGAAGATATTAACAAAGGAAATGTAGGAGGAGTCATTTATTTTGAAAAGAATATAAATGCCAAAAATTCATACGTAGAACTTAAGCAATTTACCAATGCTTTAAATGCAGATGCTCCATTGCCATTATTTGTGGCCATCGATCAGGAGGGCGGATTAGTGAACAGACTTAAAGAAAAATACAGTTTCCCCAAATCTGTTGATGCAGAATATTTAGGTAAAACTGCAAGCCTGGATACCACCAGATTTTATGCTGAATTGACCGCAACTACTTTGGCAGGGCTTGGGATAAATGTGAACTTTGCTCCCGTTGTAGATATTAAAGTGGATGGTAATCCAGTTATATCTAGGCCAAAAAGATCATACTCTGCTGACCCGGACAGCGTAGCCTTACACGCTCAGGTTGTAACCGAGGTGATGAGAAAATATGGAGTAGTAAGTGTGTTGAAGCACTTCCCTGGGCATGGAAGTTCGAAAGCAGATACGCATTTAGGCATAGCGGATGTCACCACTTATTGGGATAAAAAGGAATTGACACCCTATAAAAAACTGTTGGAAAATAATGAGGTAGAGGGTGTTATGTCTGCTCATATTGTGAATAAAAAACTGGATAAGGAAGGTCTGCCAGGGACACTTTCAAAATCAATAATCACAGGTTTGTTAAGGAAGGATTTAGGATATGATGGAGTTGTATTTTCTGATGATATGCAGATGCATGCCATCACTAAATATTATGGATTGGAAAAAGCATTAGAGCTTTCTATTAGTGCGGGTATTGATGTAGTTATTTTCTCTAATAATATACAGGGAAGCGAAAATAGGACGGTTGATACGGTGCATAACCTGATTAAAAAATTGGTAAAAGAAGACAAGATACCAATGAGTAGAATTGATGAATCCTACCAGCGAATTGTAAAACTAAAAGCCAAATACCATGGTTAAGAATATTGTAATTGGGCTGCTTGTTGTAGTCAGTTTGGGTAGTGTCATATTTGCATTTTACCAAAGGACATTGGCTGAACAAGCAAGGGCCGAGGCTGTGGCGCAACATGCAATGACTATTGAAGCAAGAGAAGAGGCTGCTATTCAGGCAGCAAGAGCCGAGGAAGCGATGAAGGAAGCAATGCATCAAAGAGATTTAGCTCAGAAGAACTTAGAACAAGCTGAAAAGCAGCGACAATTAGCTTTATCAAAATGCAAATAGCACCTTTTAATATTATTCAACCCAAGTCACCTAGAGTTCCTGTGCTTATATCAGTGCCGCATTGTGGGGTTCAGTTTCCAGATGAGATAAAAAACAACTACAATCAAGACCTAATTGCTGCTCCTGATGATACGGATTGGTTTGTTCATCAGCTTTATGATTTTGCCTCAGAGATGGGTATAACTATGATTCGTGCTGAGTATAGTCGCTGGGTAATTGATTTGAATAGAGATCCTGACAGTCAGCCTTTATATGACGATGGCAGAATTATTACCGCACTTACACCAACAACCACTTTTGCTGGTGAGAATATCTATTTGGAAGGTAAGGAGCCTGACCAGGCAGAAGTAAACCGAAGGCTGGAGGTATACTATTGGCCCTATTATCATAAAATTCAGTCTTTATTAGATGATCTAAAAGCCGAGTTTAGCAAAGTACTTTTTTGGGATTCCCATTCCATTCGACAATATGTCCCAACCATTAGGAAGGAGAATTTTCCTGATCTAATTCTTGGAGATAATGATCAAAAAAGTGCAAATATAAAATTGTCTGAAGCTGCATTAGTTAAGCTTCGAGAAAGTAGTCTTCAGGTTAATCATAATACTCCATTTAAAGGTGGCCATTTGACACGGTATTTTGGTAAGCCTAATGAAGCGCAACACGGCTTGCAGCTAGAGATGACTAAGATTAATTATATGGATGATGATGAGATGCAATATGATAGTGAACGAGCAGAAAAAATGCGAACTATGCTAAAGTCAACCTTTTCATCACTATTGAATGTAATGGATTCTCTATAATGAAGCATTTTCAATTTTCTGGGTTATTACAAAATGATGGCTGGCAAGATGGTTTGACTGTCAGTGTAGATAGTAAGGGAATTATAACCGACATCCATTCCGGCAAAGAGGATGGAGCAGAGGTTGTTAATGGTTATGCTATTCCAGGTTTTCAAAATGCTCACTCACATGCTTTTCAGTATGCCATGGCAGGCTTGGCCGAAAAGCATAAATCAGGAGCGGAGGCCGATGATTTTTGGAACTGGCGTGAGGCTATGTATCAGTTGGCCCTAACTATGAAGCCAGAAGATCTTGAAACAGTAGCAACAATGCTTTATAGTGAGATGGTGAGGCATGGATATACCCATGTAGCCGAGTTTCATTATCTGCATCACGATATTGAGGGCAAGCCCTATAATAACATTGCCGAGCACGGGGAGAGGCTAATTGCAGCAGCAAAGAAAGCAGGTATTAAAATTACATTGGTGCCAATGTTTTACCAGAAAGGAGGCTTTGGAATGGAACCTCAAGTTAAACAGCGGAGGTTCATTTCAAAGAGCGAGGCCGATTATCTTAATCTTTTGGAAGCGTCCAGGCAAGCGACAACTCATTATGATGGTGCATCATTAGGCTATGGTATCCATTCATTGCGTGCAGTTGAACCATCATTGATCAAGTCTTTTTTGGCTGATAATAAAATGGCTATTCCTTTTCATATTCATATTTCTGAGCAACTGAAGGAAATACAGGATTGTTTGTCTTTTCTTGGAAAAAGGCCTGTCGAATGGCTTTTGGATAATGCTGAAGTTTCTGAAAACTATCATTTGGTACATGCCACACATTTAGTAGACAGTGAAGTGGTGGGTATTGCAAATGCCAATGCGCATGTGGTATTGTGCCCAAGCACGGAAGGTAATTTAGGAGATGGTATTTTTCCATTAAGGCAATTTCAAAAGCTTGGAGGCCGGTGGTCCATTGGTACAGATAGTCATATTGGACTTAATCCATTAGAAGAGCTCAGAATACTAGATTATGGACAAAGATTGACCTCACATCAGCGCAATACCTTTGTGGATCATAAAGTAAATGATAGTGGCGAATACGCAATAAAACAATCGCAGTTAGCTGGAAGAGCTGCTATGGGTAATCAAAGGCAAGCCTATTTTGAAGTGGGTCAGCCACTAGATGCCGTAGTCTATGATGCTAAAAAACCATTGCTGGCTACGGCTTGTTCATCGAACAGATTATCGACCATAGTCTATGCATCAGATAGTAGTTGGGTGAAAGGTACAATAGTAAATGGTGACTGGGTGGTGAAGGATCACAACCATTTAAAAGCTGATGAAATTGCTGCTGATTTTGCGAAAACAATGAATGCACTTGGGGTAAGATAAGCGTCTTCAAACCCTTCGGAAACCAGATTTGAGAATAATTTGTTAACTTGATGGTCTCCGCCAAGTTAGATTTATTGAAACGGTTATTCAAATATTGTGCCTCAATGGTGGTTTTCTGTGCCTTTTGCATAGGTGCCGCCAATGCTCAGACTGTTATAGATACCAGTCGTACTGCCGATTTCATGGTTAAAAAAGTACTGTTGGGTAATGGTGTGCTAGTAGGCGATGTTAAATACACTGGTGAAAAGCACGCCATAAGTATCTATGAAGACAGTACAAGTCAGGTGGGTATTTCCAAAGGAATTTTACTTACATCAGGCAATGCTTATTATGCCGTAGGTCCTAACAAGACACCAAGGTCCGGGTGGGCAAGTTTTGCTCCTGGAGATGAGGAACTTGAAGCAATTGCACGTGGGAAAACCTGGGATGCTTCCGTCTTGGAGTTTGATTTTGTGACCATTTCTGAAAACCTGTCATTCAGGTATGTTTTTGCCTCAGAGGAATATTTGGAGTACGTGGGTTCTAAGTTTAATGATGTATTTGGTTTTTTTGTTTCAGGACCAAATATGACCAAAACTAATATAGCACGACTTCCTGATGGAGTAACTCCTATAACAGTGAATACTGTTAATAGTGGTTTAAATAGTGAATTTTATATTGATAACGCCTACTACAATACCACAGATCCATACATTTGGGATGTTAGGAATAGGAAAGTGATTTTGAACAAAAAATATCTTCAAGAGGAGGTTCCGCCAAAGTATGATACTCAATTTGATGGCTTCACTACGGTGCTCACAGCCCACTACAAAGTGATTCCTAATCAGGTATATCACATAAAATTAGCAATTGCTGATGTGGGTGATGATATCCTTGATTCAGGAGTGTTTCTTGAGGCAGGTTCATTTCAGAGCTCGGGAGAAATAGTTGTTGAATTGGCAGAGCACTTTAAAAGAAATGACTTCGCACAAAAGGTGCAATCAAAAAAAACAGAAATAATTCCAGAATACGAATTAAAGGAAATTAAAATACCAAAGAAGACATTGTTAGGTCAAATAGAATTCGAATTTGATAAATATTCTATAACATCAGAGGCAAGAAGCGCTATTGTTAGCATGTTTAACGAATGGAAGGCTGCAAAAAATGCTAAACTCGAATTGATTGGCCACACAGATGATTGGGGGAGTCATGTATATAATGAAGAGCTTTCAGAAAACAGGTCGAAGGCCGTAGCTCAAATACTGCTAGATCTGGGTGTTCCGAAAAACTTGATGGTTATCAATTTTCATGGAGAAACCCTGCCTATAGGTAATAACGACACGGAGCATGGTAGAGCTAGAAACCGAAGGGTTGAATTCTTTTTGGTCAATTAGCGCAATCGAATATCCTCTTCATAGTCTATCGGAACCTTCACAGGTATACCATGAACTGAAGCCTTAATGTACCCTTTATATTGAGCATGCATCTTTTTGCCCCCCAAAACACTCATTATGCTTTTTAGCATGCCCACATCTCCTATGTTGAAAGTAGCATCTACAGGAACCGTAAAATTAGACAGTGCAGGTATTTTAGTTCGCTTCGACTGATTAATGGTTCCAATCTTTTTCCCCTCCAATATCACATCAACATTTACCTTTCTTAATGTCATATTGACATCATTAGGATTGTAGAAGTAGGCATTCGCATTTAGCAAAGCTTCTTTTCCAGTCACTTTGTTCACTTTTATATCACCTATTCTTTTGAATTTAGGAGCCTCTTCTGGTCGGGTACAAGAAAATATTAGAAGTGTTAGCGCTGAAATTAATATGAATCTTTGCATGCTTTTATCTGACGTGAGAATTAAATACAAGGTTGTGCTATAATCATACCAATTTTATTTGTAAATCGCGCCAGCTTATTTTAAATATTAAAACATTGCCGAAACTTCAAGAACGTCAGCTAGATCAGATTGCCGACCAATTGGCCGAGCAGGATTATGCCATTATCGATAACTTTCTGTCAGCAGAAGAAATTGATGCTGTCTTAAATGTATTTGACATTCATAAAAAGGATGGAAAATTTAAAAGGGCTGCTATCGGAGATTCAGATAATAAAACTGTTGATCAGTCTGTGCGGAAGGATCTTATTAAGTGGATTGAAAATGATAATGCTAAATCACCTACACAGGTTTTTCTCAATAGGATTGATGCTGTAAAGGATTTTTTGAATAGAACATGCTTTTTAGGGATTAAGGAATACGAAACGCATTTTACTATTTATCCTCCTGGGGCGTTTTACAAAAAGCATCTAGACCAGTTTAATAAGAGCGGCCACAGGAAGATATCTTTTATCTGCTACCTCAATGTTAACTGGCAGCCTGAAGATGGAGGAGAGCTAAGAATGTTTTTGCCTGATGGCATTTTAGATATTGCACCAACAGCAGGCCGATTGGTATGTTTTAGAAGTGATGTTGTAGAACACGAGGTGCTGGTGTGTCACGCCAATAGGTACAGCCTTACCGGTTGGATGCTCGACCAATATATTGATTTGAGCTTTTTATAATAGCCACTATAGGGAATCATTTTACCTCATTAATGGGTTAAGAATAAAAGAACTGTAACCGCATGCTGTATTTACACAAGAACGCCAATGACCCTTTAGGAGAAAGGATTAAGGAAGCACTACTGGATATGTCTGCAGCTCACAAGCAAATTGATATTGACCAAGGTGAGTCATTCTTAAGAGAAAATGAGACAGAGATTAAAGGGGCCGAGCAAGTATTTAAATTTCTAAGGACTTATCAGAGCGATCTTAGTTATACACAATCTCTGGGAGCTGATGCCTGTTTAGTGAGAAAAGATGGAGGTGGCAAGGTTTGCTGAAGGATAAATGAAATTTGCTTTCAGCTATTACTTTCATAGAAAGTTAAAGAGCCCATTCTTACTATTTATCCAGTATAAATGTAATAGGCAATATAATTCTTTGTTTTACAGGCATACCCCTTTGAGCCGCAGGGCTCCATTTTGGGGCGTACTGTACAATTCTAACAGCTTCTTCATCACAACCACTACCAATGCCTCTGACAGCTTCAATATCTGTTAATGAGCCATCTTTGTCAACAACGAACTGTACATATACCTTACCCTCAATTTTTTCTTTCCTGGCTTGTTCCGGATATTGTAGTGACTTGGCAACATATTTATAGAAGCCCTGATATCCACCTTGAGGTGTAGCGGGATTTTCTACAACCATGAATATTTCTTTACCCATTAAAATATTTAATGTAAAATGTTGCGAAATAGGCAAATTGTTAATCTCTGCTGGTTTCCATGGCTTTAAACTCTTTATGCTCGAACTGAATAAATCATATTCTAATGAACTAACTGAATCACTACTTATTAGTCCTAAGTTTTCTATTAATCCTTTATTTGAAATTGTAAACTGAAGATCATAATCAAACTCTTTTTCGAGTTCAATAAATGAAGGGTTATTGGCAATGGCATTTCCTAATTCTGTATAAAACCTTTGCCAGCCTGTTTCATATTTTGCAATGTTGACAGAATCATTTAAGGTTTCAGGTAAAGATAGTTTTGTAATTGTTGGGTCTACCGGATAACCCTCGAGAGATAGATTTTTTAAGTCAATGTATTTGGGGTCTAATGTTATTTGAAATGTTTCAACATTGGGAATAATCATATTGGTTAGTATATAACTTGGGTGTGAGATAATAAGAGTATCTCCTGTGTTGGCCCAGACTTGAAAATAACCTAAAAAGTTACTAGTACTCGAAAAAGAAGAACTGGCAAGTTTAACCTGTGCACCTGATACGGGAGCTGAACTTTGCTGGTCAATTATTCTTGCACTTATAATTCTTTCTTGCCCAAATGAGTAAGCAGATATGAAAAGAAGTAATGATATCAATGAATACTTCATAAACTGGTTAGGAAAGAATTAAAGTATTTTACAATTACCTAAATAATTGTGACTTATCAATGTCAAATAATGAATTCTAGTTTTTTGAAAAGCAATAATTTCTAACTACAATTTATAATAACCAAAAAAAAGCATGACCGTTTTAAGCCATGCTTTTTTATTAGTTATAAATTAAGTTTAGACGGCATCAGCCTTTTTCTGTGCTTCTGCTAATAGCTTATCCGCTTTTTCCTTGCTCTCAGCTTCTATCTTAGCAGCCTTTTCGTCTGTTTCAGAACGTAATTTCTTTGCTGCCACTTCTGCTACCTTCTTTTTAATCGGGTTGCTACCTGCCTCCTTAATTAAATTGTCAGCTTGTGCATTACCTTCTTCACGAACCTTATCAGCAGCAGCTTTACCTTCAGCAATTAGTCTATCAGCTTGCTTTTTAGCGTCAGCCATAATTTTCTCGCGCTGTTTTTCCTTTTCTTCATCCAGATCAACGCCAAGTTTCTCTTCAACGGCCTCCTTCGCCACTACCTTAGCTACATCGGTGGCTTTAACATTTGAACCAGCACCTTTTAGTTTATAAGTAGGTTCGTCATAAGTTCCACCAATACCAAAGGTCAATGGAATAACGGAACTACCACTGTTTGAGCCTCCTGTGTATTTAGCCACAAGATCATTAGCGGCACTTCCTAACTTGCCTGCTGGTACATCCATTTTTAAATTAAAGTCCAAGCCGCCAGCCAAGGTTGAAGAACCACCAACATTGGCTTTATAACCGCCTAAACTGAGATCAAAGGGCTTGACATTTACTTTGCCATCCTCAATCGATACATTCATTAAAATGTCCTTAATATCAATTTCATCTGCACTTAGCGAGCTAATACTCGCAGTACTGCCTATCCCTTTTAGTAAGTTGGAATTAAGCACTTTCGCCTGCGCAAGATTTACTAGTCCGGCACCATTGACTGTACCCATATCAGGGAACATTTCCTGATCCAATAAGCCGCTAACATTAAAATCAGTAGAAAGCTTCCCATTTACATTTTTTGCAATTGGGAAATAAGATTGCACAATAGAGAAGGTTTCAAAAGCTTTTTGAGAGGATAGGTCATCTACTTTGAATTTGAAATCATATTTTGGCTTTTCAAGATCCGTAGGATCATAAGATCCGCTCATGGCAAATACACCTTCAAGCAGATTGAAATTCAACCCATCAAGATTAACAATACCATTTCTGACTACAATCTTTCCTTTAGCATTGGTTATTGACATATCCATAACAGCCACAGTTTTAATATCTGAAGTCATTATAAATTCAATGTCTTTAGGCACTTCAACCACGCCCATACTTTCTTCTGGGGTTTCATCAGTTTCCTCTGTGGCCACTTCCTCATCTGACATAAATTCGTTTAGGTCCAGTAAATTAGAACTCAAATTAAGGTTTCCTCTTAAGGTCTCATTTTCACCAAACAAATAGCCTATGTAGTTGGTGATAGAACCATTCATGGCAATGTCGCTTTTACCAACTGTTCCAGAGTAGCTCTCCAGCGCCATTTGCCTAGGATCAAATGATGCTTTAGCTGATGCGATGGTTACTTCATAAGGAAGTTCACTGTCTATATATTTGAAATTATTGATGGATACATTGCCACTGGTTGGTAGTTTGTCATAACGTTCTGCATCCAGATCGGTCATATTACCTGAGGTAGAAAGGTCTGCTCTAACAACTCCCGCAAGTGTCATCCCTTCAAGTGGAAATACTTTTGTGATTTTCTCTAGGTCAATTCCTCCATTGGCATTAACATTCCAGTTATAATTATCCAGGTTCCAGAATTCTAAACTTGCGCCAAATGGCTCGCCATCCATGGTCATACCAAAGTCTTTAACAACGGCCTTAAAATCTTTCATTAAACCAGTTGGGCTCATGATTTCTGCAGCAAACTTTAAATCTTCAAGTGCATAGGGTAAATCGGCTGTTTTTACATAACCATCTTTCATGCTCATGGTGGTATTTATGATAGGTGTTTTGCCACTAATGCTATCATAAGTTCCTTTTGCTGACAGGTCAATGGCATAAGTTCCTTTCATGCTCATACCCTCCATTGGGAACATAGAGCTAAGCTCAGCTAAGTTCAGCTGCCCTTTTACATTAGCATCCATATTGTAATCAACCAGATTACTAATTACCATTTTAGCATCGAAAGGGTTGTTACCAAAATCCATATGGAATTGCTTCAGGTTGACCATGGTATTATCTATTACACCATCGTCATTGATAATCGCCAAATCCATACTGATATTAGAGATGGCTGTTGGTAGATCAGGATATTTAAACATGGCCTCATTTACTTGCAGCGCAAGGTTAAATGCGGGCATTACCTCTTCAGAATATTTGCCTTTTACAAGACCATTAAATGAAAGGTTTCCTGCTGTTTCAATGCTTCCAAAATCTGCAGTATAAATACCAGGCACTAGTGATAAAAGGCTTTTGAAGGAGGTTTCCTTAGCTCCATAAGTCAGATCCATATCCATGCTCCCGTCTTCATTTAAAGCTAAAAAGCCATCAAAACCAAGGGTGAAGTCATTGAGTCCAATATTATTTTCTTTGAAAGTATAGCGACCGTAGTTGTCACTGATAGACATTACAATATCTGCGTTAAAGCTTTTATCAGTTAGGTACTCTACACCATCAAAATTAACGGAAACACTGTCAATACCTGTTGAGGTGGATAGATCAAACATGTCCTGGTTAAAGTCCCCACTTCCACTATGGTTTAGTCCTTTCAGCTCCATTTTAAAGGGAAGTGTAGCATCATCATATACCAGGTGACCGTTAGTGATAGCCCAGTGATTGATGCCTACGTTAAACTTAGCTGGCTCATCAGAAACCGACTCCTCAACCACTTCTTCTTCAGTAGCTATGGCAATGTCATAATTGGCAGAACCATCTTCTAAAACGATAACATTTATTTCGGGCTTATCTAGCTCTATACCATTGATTTTAATCTGATCGCCAAAAAGACTCATAATGTCTATTTCTACCTCAAACTTTTCTACCGCAAAAAGTATTTCACCAGCAAACGGCTCTCTATTAATAACTCCAAAATTATTTAGTCCCGCGGTGGCATTAGGAAAATTTGTAAACAGAGATATTGAGAAATCATCGGTATCCCAGACTATATCAGCATTTACTGATTCTGCAAGGGCTTCATCAATAACAGCTTTTATATCGTCCTTAAAGGCAATGGGGATAATAAATGCGGCTGCCAAAATGATAACTATAATAACGCCAAATGTGATAAGTAGCTTTTTCATTTGATAATGGTTACTGAATGGATTAAGGTTTATTCCTTACCAAATTTAATAAACTATTATTGGATATTTAAAAGTGTAGATAAAGCAAGTGTTATTGTCTGATCAGCAATATGTTAATATCACCTGCAAAGCTTAGATCAATGCTATTTGTAGTTTTACTTTTGAACTGATAATTAAGTACAAATCCGTTGTCTTGCCTTGTTAGCGTTAAGGCATCACTAGTTTGCACCCATTCAACCTCAATTTGTTCGGCATGGGGCAGAATGGGGGAATGTGTATCTTCTTCCAAATTTATTTGCCCGGTATGATTATCATTTAGGATTAAACTACCCGTTCTTGAACCTTCATCCATAATCCAGGTAATTTGCCACTCGCCTGCCATACCCGATTCCAGATCAGCCTCTGCACAACCAACAACTAATAATAACAGCAATAATTTTTTCATTTATGTGAAAAGATAACGGTGCGTCAGGTTAAAGATTGTTCAATCCTTTTGACTTTTTAACTAAGGAGAATGCAATGTTACCTCAATGTTAACAACCGCATGAGGGTTAATTAACTTGAGCTATTTTGTTGAATTAAAAGCCTTATTTGTTAATAAATCATTACAGAGGACGTGGTTTGACTAATTCTTGCATCAATAATTTCGTTTTAATGTTAATTTAATGTTACCTTAATGTTAACAAGAGAATGTAGTGTGGAAGCACAATGAGAAGAGTTACCATCATATTATTACTAACAGCCTTAAGCAATCTGCTAATAGGTCAGGGTGTTGATAATCTCGTTTTTCATTCTGACTATGAGAGAACAAATTTCAATCAATTTGTCAAAGGTAAAAATGGCCAATTATTGGATTTACAATTGATGGTAGACGAGAATGTTTCTTCTACTATGGCCAATGAGTATCATGCTAAATTCGAATCTCTAGTTACTGAGGCAAAAGAGAAACTAGGCAAGGCTAATTCGGATCAAAAGTATTTGTCATGGTTATTTTACAGAGTCCATAGAAAAGTGCTTAAAAACTATGAGCAGTATAGTCCGCTAACTCAAGTATTTGACACGGGTGATTATGACTGTCTTTCCGCAACAACATTATATGCTCTGCTGTTGAACGAGTTAGGGTTTAAAACAAAGGTTGTTGAAACCAACTATCACATTTATCTCGAAGTATTATCTGCAGAAAAAAGGTATTTAATAGAATCAACTGATGCGCTTAACGGGTTTGTATATAATCAGCGTGAAATCGAAGAACGTTTAGCTGAATATGATGACAAGAACAACGCTTCGAGTGTTACTGAATATGCTTTCAATACTAAAATCCACAATGCTGTTGATTTGAATAAACTTGTTGGTTTACAGTACTATAATCGTGCTGTCGATACTTTCAATAATGGAGATATCCTTTTTACACTAGACTTGTTAGAAAAGTCAACAGTATTTTATCATTCTGAAAGAATCGTTGAGTTTGGAATTGTCTTGGCTCAGGCCATAATGAATGATAAATCTCTGAATGACGAGATCAAGTCAGTTTCTATAAATCGGGTTGGTAGTTTTATCAGAACAAAGGATATTGTCGCTTCTCGCTAATTAGTAAGAATTCTTACCTCAACCCTTCTGTTGTTCATTCTAGACTCATTATCATTTGCCCTAGACAGTGGCTGAGTCCCCCCAAAAGCTTTAGTTTTAATTCTTCTCTTATCAATTCCCTTGCTTACAAGGTAGTTTTTGACTGCTTCTACTCTGCGTTCAGATAACTTCAGGTTCTGCTTCGCATTTCCTCTAAAGTCTGTGTGACCTTCCAATTGTATACTCATTGATTCATTAGTACTCATCATATTAACAATCTCATCCAATTCTTCATGAGATTCAGGTGAAATATCCGCCTTACCTAAGGCAAAAATCAGTTTCTCTAAACGAATGAGTCTATTAAGTCCATTTTGCTTTAGCTCGATAATTTTCTCTATAGTTCCGTTAGTGGCATCTGTAACTTTTATGGTTTCTGTGTAAGCACTGTAGCCATCAGAATTAACCACAATCATGTAATCGTTACCTCCTTCCATATTAAAGGTAAAATTATCACCAGAAAAAACTCCTATTTTACTTCCATAAGGTAGGCTTTCATACTTAATTTTTGATGAGACAGGCTCTTTGGTATTGGCATCTATTATTATTGCATTAACTACAACCGCCTCCTCATCTTGTGAAAGTACACTTGTTGTAACTAATGAAGCCAATAAAAATAAAACAACCCTTATTTTCATAACATTTATAAGTTAATCATTCTTTACTATTGTAAACTCTACTCTTCTATTTAACTCGCGACCATCAACTTCATCATCATTGGTAGCAACTGGTTTTTCTTCTCCATAACCAACAGTAGGTATCCTTTCTGAATCAATTCCTTTTTCAACCAGATAGTTTTTAACGGCATTAGCTCTTCTAAGAGATAGCTGTTTATTATATTCTTTAGTACCAATATTATCTGTATGACCTGCGATCTCAATTTTCATCTTAGTTTCTTTTTTCATTAACTCAGCCACTCTATTCAATTCTGCAAAAGATTCTGACTTCAATACTGCTTTGTCAAAGTCAAAGAATACATTGTTCAATGTTACCGTGGCTTTCACTTCTATAGGCACTAATTTCAAATCTTTATGATCTAAAGTATGATCTCCATCTGCGGTAAAATTCCTCAGATCAACTTTGATGTTTTCTGCAATAAAACCGTCAGCTTCTGCTCTAATACCGTAAACCTCGCCTGCAGGGAGCAACAATTCATATTCTCCTGTAGTTGCATTTGAGCTAGTTATACCAATTTCCTTGCCATCAGATAATCTTTCATAAATAATTTTGGCTTCAATTGGCTTTCCTGTCTTAGCATCTATCAGTTTTCCCTTAACTAAAATAACAGGTTCTGGTCTTTTTAATACTGGAAGGGCCACGCGGAAAATATCTAAATCATCTTCATTAACGCCCTGAGAGTAATATGCAAAGTCACTGTTACCAGGAATGTTAAAAAAGAGATCTTCGTATTGCGAGTTAATCGTTGGTCCCAAGTTTTCTGGTTCAGACCAGTTTGTCCATGTATCGTCTAGCCTTTTGGTCATATATATATCACTTGATCCGAAACCACTATAGCCATCTGAGGAGAAATATAAAGTTTTATCATCTGATGCCAAGAATGGGGATGATTCTTCTCCAGCCGTGTTAACTTTATTTGAAAGGTTTAAAGGCTCAGTCCAGGTGCTATCTGCGTTTAAAAAACTAACATAGAGGTCTCGACCTCCATTTGAGTCTTCTCGCATCACGGACATTAATAATGCCTTACGGCTATTGGCAAGATAAAAGTTTGCCTTTTCAGAATAATTGTAGTCGTTTTCAATTTGTATGGCTGTCGGCTTTGACCAATTGCCACTAGCATTAGAGCTTATGCTTACTCCTGCTGCCATTTTACCATTTTCAAGGTATTGATTACCCAAAACCAATAGCACTGATTTACCATCTGGTGTTACCGAACTAACATAATTCGGCCCAGCGTTATTAAGCTCAGAACCCATATTCTTAGCCAACTGCCAGTTACCATCAGCGTCTTTTTCTGAATACCAGATATCCTCATTATCATCTTCTCCACCAATGTTTTCTGGATGATTCTTTCTTGAGAAATACAACGTCTGTCCATCTGGAGACAATAATGGTTTAAACTCTTTGTACTTACTATTCACATTTTCATCTAAGCGCTCTTTTGAGATATCAGGATTGATGAACTCAGGAATATCAATAGAAGCTATGATCGGAATATTTGAATCAGAAATGGCTATCGCGTCTATACTGTAATATTCAGGTACTGCAGCGCCATCAAATTCTATTTTGACGGCCTTTACCTTATATGGCGTCATCTCAACAAACACATTAAGCATACGCCCTTTAAGAGGGATAGGTCTTGGGCTAAATGTATTGATCAAATGCTCAGTTCCATCCTCATCGTAGGCAAACACTTTAAAAATAGCACTGGCATTATATGATTCGGCAATGGCAATTTGTTGTATCTGGATGGGATTGGCATATCCAACTTTTATGAACTCCTTTCTGTTAGCTCTTTCGGGTGTCCAGGCATTAGGGTTTTCGCCACCTGCAGGTAGTACATTTGGTTTGCCTAAAAGTTGCTGAGCAGAGTATTGTACCGGTGTTAATTCAGAAGAAAATTCTAGTACTTCTGATGCCCATTGAACTACCTGAGCATTAGATAATTGTACAGATAATATCAGGTAGAGGAACAGTAAAAGTTTTCTCATTTTGTTAGAGATGATGATGTGTCGGTTTTATGGGGGTAAACATAGAAAAAAACCACTTTCATTCCAATTTCTTACTTCTTAATTGATGTCCTATTTACAAACTCAGACTGCTTTAATCAGTAAGTAGGGTTTTATCGACCCATTGAGGAGTCATTATATAGCAAAAATCCTACATGCAGTAAAACACCAAACCTGATGTTTTCCTGGTCATAATAATTAAGAGCCAAACAGATTGGACCAACAGGGCTGTGTAATACAAGTGAAGAAGACCCTACAAAAAACACATCTTCAGTGTTTTCTTTTTTAACCAGCAAGTCATCCTCTTGAGCGAGTGTTTGAAATGGTTTGAATGCATAACCCTCTAACCTGAAGTCAAGATTTGATCGGAGCGATAGGATATTTTTTATACCCATGGCAGCGAAGCTGTAGGCCCTAAAATTTGGTAAGAATTGTGATTTGCTATCCTGAAGAGGGTTAAATGAGGGGAGGTTAATCAATGTGCCATTGTAATTAGCAAAATAGCCTTGTCCTGAATAAACGCCATCAAAAGAATAGCCAGTACTCCATCTGTTTTTCTTAAAAAACTGCTCCCACTTAATTGAGAATTTAAACCATTCATTTTGATCCGTATAACTAAAACTAGATGATGTGGTGCCTGGTTTATAATCTTCTTCAATAGAAAAATAATCTAGTGAGATTTTAAGTCCTTTTCCTTCATTGGCATACTGTTTTCGATTAAAGTTATTTCTGCCTAAAGAAATTCCAGCTCTGAACCCTCTGAGTTTTAATAAATCTAAAGTGTCACTAGATGTTATGCCGACATTATTTCCATATTGATCAAAATTGTTAATAAAAGCACCTGATAGTACGGTTTTTAATTTATTGCCGAGCGGGATACCGACATTTAGACCGTATTTTCGGTCTGTTCTATCAAGGATATTTGGAGAATCATCATCAATGAAAATATCATCTGAATTTAAAAAATCAAAATTATTATAAGTTAATTCAGGCTCGATATAGAACTGAAAAGGCCATGCCATGTACAGTCGGGATCTTAGCTGTGCCGATTTATAGAAACTCCCAGAATAAAAATTCATACTGGTTTTGAGTAGATAGTTATTGAAATAGTAGAATTCAGCACCTAGAAATATTTGACTAATGTTTCGTGATGCTATTGCACCACCTATCTCCACATTTAGATTGCTCCTAGGTCTTCCATATAGTTCAAGAGAATAATTTCTTGATAATGAATCAAAGCCAATGTCAGGATATACGGTGTTAAAATAATCTTCGGATACAAGCTTAAAATAACCTCTT
>NZ_SMLV01000256.1 GCF_009711525.1 Fulvivirga lutimaris | reverse complement strand
GGTATTAGAATTCATTAAAAAAGAGCTTAAAATTGAGTGGCGTAATAAATACGCCCTTAATGGAATCCTATTATACCTTGTCAGCACCATTTTCATTTGCTATTTAAGTTTTAATGTTAAATACAATCAACTTAATGTTGTAACCTGGAATGCATTGTTTTGGATCATTATTTTATTTGCTTCAATAAATGCCGTTGCTAAAAGCTTCATTCAGGAAAAGCAGGAAAGGCTTCTTTACTATTATACCATCATTAGTCCTCAGGCCTTAATCTTTGCGAGAATTATCTATAATGCTCTTTTATTAGTTCTGGTAGCTTTATTAGGATTCTTTTTTTACGGTTTAATATTGGGTAACCCTGTAGTTAATACATGGCTGTTTGTGGCCATTATTCTATTGGCATCTGTAGGCTTTTCCTCTACGCTGACTTTAATTTCTGCCATTGCCTCAAAGGCAGGAAATAATCAAACACTGATGGCAGTGTTGGGCTTTCCGATAATTCTCCCTATGCTTTTGATGGTTATTAAAGTTTCTAAAAATGCTATTGATGGCCTTGAATTATCTGCTAGCCTCGATGAATTAATAACCTTATTGGCAATTAATATAATTGTTGGGGCGGTTTCTTTTCTCTTATTCCCGTATCTTTGGCGCTCGTAAAACACGAGCACTATGCGCCAAAATTGGTGGAAATTTTTAACTGTATTTTTATTAGGCTATACCTTCATTGGAGGACTCCTTTTCGAAGTTCCCAGGCTAAATATTTTAAATGAAACCATTAGGGCATTGCATTTCCATGTGCCCATGTGGTTCGGAATGATTATCCTACTGTCTATTTCTGTTTACTATTCTATAATCTACTTGAGGAAGGGGAATTTTGAAGCTGATCAAAAGGCTATTGAATTTGCTAATGTGGGGGTTATTTTTGGTGTTTTCGGAATCTTAACCGGTATGTTTTGGGCCCAGTTTACATGGGGCGCCTGGTGGAGTGGAGATCCTAAGCAAAATGCCTCAGCTATAGGGTTATTAATTTATTTTGCTTATTTCGTGCTTAGAAGCTCCTTAGAAAATGAGGAACAAAGAGCCAGAATAAGTGCGGTTTATAACATTTTCGCATTTTCTGCATTAATCCCTTTACTGTTCATTTTACCTAGATTAACCGACTCACTGCACCCGGGTAATGGCGGAAACCCTGGCTTTAATGCCTATGATATGGACAGCAGATTAAGGTTGGTTTTCTATCCTGCTGTGATTGCATGGACTATGTTAGGAGTGTGGATAGCTACTATTAGATTTAGAATTAGAAGATTGGAATCTACTCACTTATGAAGAAATTGATACTCATATTTTTTCTCACATTTTCATTGAATGGAATGGCGCAGGAAAAGCAAAAAATTGAAGCCTCTGATTACACCAATAGTGATGTAGAAATGGCAGATGCTTTGAGAGAAGATGGTAAGATATATGTCCTAACCGGAATTATATTAATCATTTTGGCAGGAACTATTACATATCTTGTAACGATTGATAGAAAGGTATCACGATTGGAGAAACAGTCAAAAAGTTAATATTATGAAAAGGTCTCATATAATTGGTATTGTATTAATAGCTGCGGCCATAGGCATTATCATTTCTACTGCTGGAGATGCTAGCACTTATGTCTCTTTTGAAGACGCTTATGTAATGGCTAAGAATGGTGATAGCAAAAGTATTCATGTTGTGGGTGAACTTACTCACGATGCAAGTGGCGAGGTAACCGGCATTTACCCATCACCCAATAAATTATCTTTTAGGTTTATAATGCAAGATGAAAAAGGTAAGAAACAAGAGGTTTACTATAATGAGCCTATGCCAGCAGATTTTACAAGATCTGAAAAGGTGGTAGTTATTGGCTCATATCATGATGATCTATTTGTTGCAGATAAAATATTAATGAAATGCCCTTCTAAATATCAGGAGACTACGGTGAACGCTGAAATGTAGGGAAAAGAGGAAAATAATGGTGCATGAATTTATCGGTGACTTAGGTCATTTCTGTGTTGTAGTTTCATTTATTAGTGCTTTATATGCGGCTTTTTGCTTCTTTAAGGCATCATCAATCGGGGAGATTTCCATAGCTGACGGGTGGACCAAAAATGGCAGAATGGCCTTTTATGTTCATGCCATTTCAGTACTTGGAATCGTAGTTAGCCTCTTCTTTATTATTTACAATCACTATTTCGAATATCATTATGCATGGTCGCATTCTTCGCGAAGGCTACCAACACATTATATGATCTCATGTTTCTGGGAAGGTCAGGAAGGTAGCTTTTTACTTTGGCTGTTCTGGCATGCCTTGTTAGGGATTATTATTATTGCCACTAACAAGTATTGGGAAGCTCCAGTAATGACAGTGTTTTCCGCGGTTCAGGCATTTTTAGGCTCTATGATCTTGGGAGTTGTTATACCTGGCATTGAATTGAAGATTGGTAGCTCTCCTTTTATACTACTTAGAGATGCGATATCTGCTCCTATTTTCGCAAGTCAGCCCGACTTTATTCCGCAAGATGGAACCGGACTAAATCCATTGTTACAGAATTACTGGATGGTGATCCATCCTCCAACATTGTTCTTGGGTTTTGCTACCACCATAATTCCATTTGCCTATTGTATTGCTGGACTGTGGAAGAAGAAATATAAAGAATGGATAAGGCCTGCTTTACCATGGGCGTTATTTTCAGCAGCTATCTTGGGTATTGGTATCTTGATGGGTGCCTACTGGGCTTATGAAACGTTGAACTTTGGGGGTTATTGGAACTGGGACCCTGTGGAGAACGCTGTTTATGTGCCGTGGTTGTTTTTGATAGCTGCTATTCACACCATGGTTGCTTATAAAAATAGTACTACAGCCTTAAAGTCTTCAATCATTCTAGTCATCACTTCTTTTGTATTGATACTTTACTCTACATTTTTAACCAGAAGTGGAGTTCTTGGTAATGCCTCAGTGCACTCTTTTACCGATTTAGGGTTGTCAGGTCAGCTTTTAATCTACCTTATATTCTTTACGGCAATTGCTATTGTGCTTGCTGTAGTTAGGTGGAAAGAAATACCAACTAGTGAAAAGGAGGCAGATACTTACTCCAGAGAATTTTGGATATTTATAGGAGCACTTTCATTATGCCTTATGGGTTTTCAGGTGCTGATACCTACATCAATTCCGGTTTTCAACAAAGTAATTGAGCTTTTTGGAGGTATGGGCAATTTTGCTCCTCCAGCAAATCAAATAGAATACTATTCTAAATTCCAATTATGGTTTGCTGTAGTAGTGGCCTTACTTTCAGGCGTTGGGCAGTTTTTCTGGTGGAAGAAAATCGACCTTAAGACTTTAAAGGATAACCTTTCTGTTCCTTTGGTTTTAACTTTGATCGTTAGTTCAGCTATTATTCTTTTCGGAGATGTGGCTGATCCTGCTTATATCATTTTGTTATTGGCGGGAGTATTTACTGTGGTTGCCAATGGAAAGATTTTAATTGGCTTATTCAAAAGTAGCCCTAAATTATCTGGAGGAGCTATTACTCACATTGGTATTGGCCTAATGCTTATCGGAATCATGTTTTCTGCAGGATATTCGAAAGTAGTTTCACTTAACAACACAGGAATGCTCATTTCCAAAGAGTCATCAGCCGAGTTTAATAGTGAGAATTTATTACTTTTTATCAATGAGCCTAAAACGATGCTCGACTATGATTTGAAGTATAAGGGTGAGCGATTGGAGCCTGTTAATGAGAACATGTTCATCTCTAAAAATGATGTTGCTAAGACAGCGGTTGCTCATTTGGTTACAGCAAAAACTCAAATCTTTAAAGGAGACGAGTTGATTTTTGATGTCAACGATACCATCGAGATTGCTCCTGAGAATACATTTTATGAAATTGAATATACTACCAGAGATGGTGATAAATTTACATTATACCCAAGAGCTCAGGTCAATGAGGCTATGGGTGGGCTGTTAGCTTCACCTGATATAAAACGAGGTGTAAGCAGCGACCTTTACACTCACGTTAGTTCAGTGCGCAATCCTACTGAAGAAATGGAATGGAGCGAAATGGAGGAGTTTAGAGTGGGTATTGATGAAAACTTCTTCGTTAATGATTATGTAGCTAGTGTGGAAGGGCTGCAGAGATTGGAGACATTGGAAGGTATTGATCTCACCCCGGAGGATGTGGCCATAAGAGCGAGAATTAAAGTTCAGGGCGAAGAAAGAGATTATATTTCAGAGCCAGTATTCTTGATTAAAGATGGACTTGTTGGTAGAATACCTGATGAAGTGGATGATCTAGGACTTAAGCTTACTTTATTAAATGTTCATCCTGAGACTAATAACTTTTCTATAGGTGCCAATACTAGACAAAAGAACTGGGTAGTGCTCAAAGCACTGGAAAAACCTTATATCAATTTACTTTGGCTAGGAACATTAATTCTGGTAATCGGTTTTGGAGTTGCTATTAACAGAAGGTATTCCGAATTTCAGAAAATGAAAAACAAAGGATTGGAGTAATTTCAAAAGCCCATGGGCAAAAACATATCTTTTATTGGGTCAGGAAATGTGGCATGGCACTTGGCACCGGCCTTGGAAAATGCAGGTCATGTAGTTAGAGAAGTTTATAGCAGGTCACCTAAAAATGCTTCTAAACTTGTAGATCGCCTTTATCAGGCCGAGATTAAGGAGGATCTCGATTTCTCAGAGAGTAACTCCGAAATTTTTATTATTTCTGTTAGTGATGATGCCATTGATGAGGTAGCCCAGGAAATAGTGCTGCCAGAAGATGCACTCGTAGTTCATACATCAGGGGCGAAATCAATAGGTATTTTGGGATACACTGCCTCAGAATTTATTGGTGTTTTTTATCCGTTACAAACCTTTAGCAAATCTAAAAAGGTAAATTTTGAGGAGATACCTATTTGTATAGAAGCTGAACATTCAGAGACGGAAGCGGCATTAAAAAGCCTTGCCAAGAGCATTAGCAAAAAAGTAGTTAGCATAGATAGTGCTGACAGAAAGACACTGCATGTGGCGGCAGTATTTGCATGTAATTTCACGAATCATTGTATGGCAATTGCTGAAGACATACTCAAGGTCAATGACATGGACTTTGATCTTTTAAAGCCATTGATTATTGAAACATTGAACAAGAGCTTTGAACTAGGGCCACACAATGCTCAGACAGGCCCAGCCAAGCGGCATGATTTTGAGACGCTGGATAGCCATATGGAATATATGGAAAACAATGAGCGACTTGCAGAGCTGTATCGATTGTTTTCTCAGCACATTGTTGACATGCATCCTCGCTCATAATGTCATCACATCATATAGTTAGAGATGAGCAGGAGCCTGCATTAATTGTTTTCAACTCAGATTTTAATGAACAAACTATTCAGGAGTTGCTTGAGTGGAGTCCTACTGTAATCACAAAATCAGCGTTGATAGAAGAGCTTCTTCCTTATGGCTTCAAAATAGATATTGTTATTGGTTCTATGGAGGATAGGGATTCAATTATGTCTTTATTGTCCCATCAACAGCCCTTCAAATATCTCTCAAAAAATATCTCTGATGATGATCTCTTGCAGGCCATTTATTATTTAACGGCTTCAAAATATAAGGCGGCAAATCTGCTGTTAGAGCCTAAAGATGAGGTGCTCAATCTAATTCATTCATTCCTCATACAACTTGACCTTGTGTTTTATTATCAAAGATTCAAATGGGTTTATTGCAGGGAGTCAACTTTTAGCAAATGGTTGCCAGCGGGTGCGTTATTAAAATTTAGGGATGAATCGATTAAAGTCACTCAGGACCAAAAATCTTTAGGGTATAAGTTGCTGGAAGGTGAATGTGTTTGTGAAGTACAGAAAGAAGGTCAAACTATAATCAGCGGGCAAAAGGATTTTTGGTTAGGTCAAAGTATTTGATGCCTTCACTATTCTGTCTTTGCCGTTGATATCCTGAATAATCTCAATGTTTTTGTAGCCTTCATTTTCTAGCAGTTGTGCCACTTGGTTTCCGAAGCGCTCATTGATTTCAAAATACAGTCTGCCCTCATCCTTCAGGCACTGACGGCCCGCTGCAGCAATTTTCTGATAGAATATCAAAGGATCTTCATCGCTGACAAAAAGTGCAGTATTAGGCTCGTAATTCAGCACGTTTGGCTTCATCAACACCTTTTCACTTTCTGTAATATAAGGAGGATTGCTTACCAATACATCCAACCCAATAACCGGAATTCTTTCTGTCAATATATCGATCATCAAAAAGTCAATATCCACTTCATGCTTTGAGGCATTCTGTCGGGCAATTTTTATCACCCTCGGATCAAAGTCAATGGCATAACCCTTATTCAGCTTCAGTTCCTTAATTAACGTGATGGGAATGCATCCGCTGCCAGTTCCAATGTCAAGAAACTTGATTTTCTTCTCTTTACTATCTTTTATAATTAAGTCAACAAGCTCTTCAGTTTCATTTCTGGGGATAAGCACACCCTGTGCAACGTTAAATTTTCTGCCATAGAACTCAGCCTCTTCCAGTATATATTGAATAGGCTCGTTCTTATTTATTCTGTCAATAAAATTTTTTAACTCTTTGCTTTGAGACTTACTGATGTTGATAGATCTGTCAGTTATGATCTCTGACTTATTTATTTTGAAAAGCTCATCAATAATGATATATGTCAGGCTTTGTTTTTCCTGATCAGATTCATCAATAGTGATATTGTTAATCACATATTGCAATAATTTTTTCGAAGAATCGGGAATAATTTCTGACATTGTGTTTAATCAGATAGGGTTTGCTAACATTGCAAAGCTTGTTTAAAACACCAATATATGACTTTGGGCGTAAATATAGATGAATTTTACATGCAACGAGCAATTGATCTTGCCAAACTTGGTTTTGGGCAGGTTAGTCCTAATCCTATGGTGGGGTGTGTGATTGTTCATGACGGAAAGATTATTGGTGAGGGATGGCATCAAAAATATGGAGAGGCTCATGCCGAGGTCAATGCCATTAATGCAGTAAAAGATAAGTCTCTATTATCTCAAAGTACTTTATATGTCAACCTTGAGCCTTGTGCTCATTATGGTAAAACTCCTCCATGTGCCGATCTTATTGTTGAGCATAAACTTAAGACTGTAAAAATCGCCAATGTGGACTCAAATCCATTGGTAGGTGGAAAAGGTATTGAAAAACTGAGAAATACAGGTATTGAAGTCGAAACTGGCATTTTGGAAGATCAGGCTCGAGAACTGAACAAAAGATTCTTCACTTTTCTGGAAAAGAAACGACCTTATATCATTTTAAAGTGGGCGCAGACTGCTGATGGTTATATAGCACGAAAAAATTATGATTCTAAATGGATCAGCGGGGAAGAAAGTCGGAAGTTGGTACACAAGTGGCGGGGCGAAGAAGATGCCATCATGGTGGCAACGCATACCGCACAGTATGATAATCCGAGGTTAGATGTGAGGGATTGGTCCGGTGATAATCCTGTGAGGGTGGTGATTGATAAGAAACTGGAGTTACCAGCTTCGCTTAATTTGTTTGACGGCAGTATTCCTACTTTGTGCTATAACCTTAAAAAAAATGAGACCGCTGAGAATGTAGAATGGATAAAAGTGGAGGAAGAAGATATGCTTAAGAATATTTTTAAAGACCTGCACCAGCGTGATATTCAATCCATCATTATTGAAGGTGGAGCGGCATTGCATAAGAACTTGATTGATGCCCATTTATGGGATGAAGCAAGGGTATTTGTTTCAGAAACAGTATTTGGAGGAGGCATTGATGCGGCAAGATTATCTTTACCACATCAGGAGGAAATTATTAACGAAGACAAATTGTTGGTTTACAGGAATAGAAAATAATTAATAATCGTCACTTCGAAGGAAGTATGACTGAGAAGTCTCCTGATTGATTAAGGAGACTTCTCACTTCACTGCGTTCCGTTTCGAAGTGACGACAGAGAAAAAATATGGCAGAAGAACTTATCATCAACACCTCTACAGACAAGAGAGAAAAATACGAATCATTATTACCTCAAATAGAGGGACTCATTTCATATGAAGATGATTTGATTGCGAACCTTTCCAACATAGCAGCTGCATTGAAATTCGGCATGAATTTCTTTTGGGTAGGCTTCTATATTGTGAAAAATGATGAATTGGTATTAGGGCCATTCCAGGGACCGATTGCTTGCACCAGAATAAGAATGGGCAAAGGTGTTTGCGGAACAGCATGGGAGAAGAACGAAACAGTACTGGTGCCTAATGTTGATGAATTTCCAGGGCACATAGCCTGCAGCTCCGACTCTAAATCCGAGATAGTCTTAACGGCTTCTAAAAATGGGGAAGTACAATTGATCCTTGATGTAGACAGCGATCAGCTGAATGACTTTGATGAAGTAGATAAGGAGTGGTTAGAGAAACTTATGGTTTTGATTGAGGGAAAGTTGTAATTTTTTAACCGCTTAGTTCACAGAGCTACGCAGAGGTTTTTCTCTGTTATCTCCGTGCACTCTGTGGTTTATTTTTAAATTGAGCTCATTGATCTTGACTAAAAACAATTATGAATAGCAAGGCTCTTATATTTTTCATTTTTCTAACCACTAATATTGTCATGGCTCAGAAAAGTGGTGATTTTATTTTCGGATGGAGACCTGTGAATCCTTCAGAGTGGTTACGTCAGAATTCATCAAGTTTATTTACGAAAGAGGAAATTCATAT
>NZ_SMLV01000053.1 GCF_009711525.1 Fulvivirga lutimaris | reverse complement strand
ATCAACATCCCCATCTGAATCTATATAAACTCCAATTCCATTATCTGCAGCGACAATACTAGTATTATTAAAAACGGTTAGTGTACCAGCTGCCGCTGTGTTAAACTCAGCACATGTAACTAAATCATCTGGAGTAACTAATCCTGGAACAACATGATTGGCAATTATGCCGTACCATTCTTGACCAGAAAATGTATCCACTGTAATTGATCCTGCAGTAAATGTTGCGTTAGTCGGTGCAAAAACTGTATAGTTATCCGTTCCTGCTAAAATAGAACTTAGAGTTGTAAGAGAAGCACTAGCTGCAAATTCATCAGCCTTAGCAATACCCGCAGCCAATGTTGTAAAATCAGAACCTAATAATACAGGCTGGGACAGTTTTCCCAAATTAACTCCAATGGCCCCAAAAATGGTTGGAGGAATTAGAATTGTTTCAACTACATGCATTACACCGTTAGTAGCCAATAAATCTGCTTCTAAGATAATAACCTCGTCATCAGAACCACCAGTTTTAATCGTTCCTGTATTTGAAGCTTCAGTATTCACAACTACACTTTCACCTTGTGCTGTTGCCACAGACACTTCAGTTACAAGTTGCGCTTTGGTGAATGCTCCACCCGGAACTACATGAAAGGCCAGTACAGAGTTGATAATAGCCGGTGCAACTGTCGCCAAGTCATCAGTTCCCAATGTTGCTCTAAGCTTATCAAACGCAGCATTGTTTGGCGCAAAGAATGTTGTGGCTGTTGTTGCCTTTAAGCTACCATCTAATCCAAAATCATCTATATATCCCTTCAATTCACTTAGATCCTCGTC
>NZ_SMLV01000107.1 GCF_009711525.1 Fulvivirga lutimaris | reverse complement strand
TTCTGGGTTTGCCGCTTTAAATGAAGCTCTATTACATTTAGACTTATCTGCTGAAACAGATGTCCAGATGGATTTTATGTGGAAAGAGTTTAATGATGGGTATGACGTATTAAACGATGGCATATTCTTTTCCGATGATGGTGGTGCGAGCTATATTAGAGTGGTAAATTTAGACGGCACTAATTATGTTGATGAAAGTTGGCAATTAGTATCTCTTGACATTGATCAACTTGCTACAGATAATGGATTGATCATGTCAAGTAACTTCGTCATTAAGTTTGAGCATTTAGATACTGAATCAATCCCCTCTGATGGTTTTGCTTTTGATCTGATTGAGGTCTATGTTCCTACACCATGTACACCTACATATGCTGTTTTTCCATACACTACAGGTTTTGAAGATGGCTCTTTTGGTGCAGAATGGTGTATCCCCAAAAATTCCTTTTCCAGAACACAAGTAACTTCGGACAACGCACCAAATACAGGAACTTTTCATATGACTATGGATGTAAATCCGGGTGGAAATAATGGAAGAAACATGGCACTCCTTCACCTTGATCTTTCAGGAACTTCAAATGTAAGTATGAGATTCAATTGGAAAGACTTCAATGAGGAGCTTAACGTTTCGGACGGAATTTTCTTGTCGGATGATGGAGGAACAACTTTTACCGGCAATGTATTTCAACTTGATGGGCCGAGTACAACAGATAATGTATGGCAACTTGCTGAACTTGATATAGATCAACTTGCAAATGCAAATGGGCTCTCATTATCAAATACATTTGTGATTATGTTTCAAAAGTTTGATAACTTTTTTATTAATACTTCAAATCTTGCTCAGTCAGATGGTTTGGCCATTGATGACATAGATATCTTTATAGCACCTACAACATGGGTTGGCACAACAGATACTGATTGGAATACAGCTTCAAATTGGAGCAACGGAGTACCAATAGAAGGAGCTGATGTTACTATTCCTGATGTAAGCGGAGCAAGTGGAAATTTTCCAGTTTTAAGTTCTGGAGAAAGCGCGGATCTATCTGACCTAACGATAGATGTAGGTGCTCAAGTGACTTTTGATAATTTATCAACACTAAACATTAGTGGTGATCTAGACAATCAAGGCACAGCATTTATTGGCTCTGGTATCATTAATTTTTCTGGAGCCTCTGATCAAAATATTTCTGGTTCTACATTATTTGAAAATTTAACTATTAACAAAAGTGCTGGGAATGTCACTCTTACTTCTGATCAAACAATCAACGGCACGCTTACCTTGACCAATGGAGTTATCATGACAGGTGTAAACACATTAATTTTTAGTAGTACCTCAAGTTCAGACCAAGGTTCTAGTACTAGTTTTGTAGATGGATTGCTCCGAAAAATAGGAAATACCGACTTTGTCTTTCCAATTGGAGCAGGGGGCATTTGGGCTCCATTAGAAATCACTAACCTTTCTGGAGATATAGCGACTGAATTTACAGCACAGTATCATAATACAGCTTATTCCGATATTTCAAATTTCCTTTCTTTAGATCCAAATGGAGAGTTGAATAATGTAAGTGGAGTCGAATATTGGACATTGGATAATGCAGGCACGAGTTCGACAGTCGATCTGACACTACATTGGAAAGATCAAACTAATAGCGGTATTGATGACTATTTAGATCTAACAATCGCCCACTATAATACGATTAATTCTGAGTGGGAGAATCTTGGACAAAGTTCTATTTCCAGTACTGACCCTGGTAGTATAACCGCCAATACGGTTTCATCATTTAGCCCATTTACTTTTGGCTCTACAAGTGCTCTTTCCAATCCGCTACCTATTGAGCTTAG
>NZ_SMLV01000391.1:5536-28068 GCF_009711525.1 Fulvivirga lutimaris | reverse complement strand
ATCAATTTCTCATCTTCTTTATCCTTAATGTAAACCTGGTCATAGAGGAGCATGGCTGCATCATTCCACTTAAATAATTGTCGGTTAGAAGCTTTATTGAATGATAATTTAAATTCCAGACGCAGTCTACTATTATCATAAGCAGAAAATTCTTCCTTCTTTAAAGGGGCAACATCTTCTGTTTTTAGGGTGTAGATATTTCTTTCTTCGGCTTGATCAAAGTTTACATCAGTCAGTCCATTGTAGCTTTTGAATTCAAACTCAAGGTTTCCAGGAGACAGTAGCAGAAAAGTACCATCAATAAGTGGTTCTGAGAACTGGTAAAACTCTCTGCCAAAGTAGCTCGGGTATGATTTTTTAGTATAATAATATTCTATTTCGCTACCTAATTCTGCTCCTTCAATCGCGAAAATCTTGAAACCAGAACCTGACTCTTCATCATTAATTTCTTTTATCTCACTTTTGTCAAATGTTATGGTCCTACCATCCTTAGTTATAGTTCGTGCCTGCAGATCTACTAAATCCAGAGCACTGTGCATGGGTATGTAAATTCTGTTATTTCGCGCTAGCGCGTTGTCATTATTAACTTTTATAATTTGATGTTCAGTCTGATATAAGTACAAATCACCGGTACCTGCCTCGTAGGTATATTCATACTGATGATGATATTTGACGTAGACAAATGGCAAGTCTTTTTGATCATCAGAGAGCGTAGTTAATTTACGGCCTTCTTCCCAGCTATATTTTTGATATTCCTGTCCTTGTGCCCATGTTAGTACAAGAACTAAGGCAATGGTTAATAGTTTTCTCATCATAGTTTATTTATGCTCCCTCGTTTTCCAGAATTAGTGCATCGCGATAGCTTTCGCTTAACTTTTTGATGCCTTCATTCCACAATTCAAACTGGTCTTTTTCTAAAAGCAGATAATCAACATAAAGCTGCTTGTTCAAAATGATTTTGTCTCCTTGCTGGATATACTGAATGTCAAAACCAAAGAGCTCATTCTTATAACTAACATTTTCAGGGAGATGTTTTACCACATAGTTTTCCGGAATCTGAAGCACTGAAGTGTTTTTGTGAATGTAATTGAATTCATTTTCAATGGGCTGTTTTCTTTCATCATCAATGATCTTATCAGTCAATGATTTGACTAAGTTCATATTAAAATATATTTTACTGCCAATCTTGCGATAATAGTCTTCCACTCTAAATTTGTAGTTCACCTCTATTGGTTGCTCCAAATCATCAAGATTACTAATCTGATAATCATCTAAAAAGAACTTGTTATTGCCTCTACCCATGAACTTAGTCATAAAATCATCAAGGCCTTTTTTGCTGCTTTTGATCATGTTATAACTATTAAAAACTTTAGGGAAACCAGCTATAGTCATATTTCCTGAGCCCACAATACTTCCATCTTTTAAAGAGTAAAATGAGCTATCACTTTTCATATTAATTGACTTATCAATTACCGGAACGGTCCTAATCTCATAGCCATTTTCATCCAAGGCTATTAGGGCTTCTTTACCCTGAATCATAGAAGAGGGTAACTTATAGGAAGAGTATTGAGAAGTAGCATCTAGATAGTAGTATTTGCCGTCATTGATATAGGTAGCAATCATGTGATTATCTACCATAGGCGATGGGTATTCAGAGTATTTGTATGGAATGTCTCTGGTGCCTATCCATGTAAAATGAGCATTAATACCAGCTGCGTTAAGCATATTAACCGTAATGCTTGCCATGTCTTTACAATCACCATAGCGCTTGTCACAAACATACTCTGCATTGTGAGGTATTAGCCCTCTCATGCCATCTTCAAAGGCAATGTATTTCACATTGTTTTGTACCCAATGAAAGATCTTTTTGACCTTTTCCAACTCTTCATCATTAGGGACTATAATCTCGTCAAGCACTTTTTTGATGTTAGCATAATTTCCTGACTTTAGCCCTTTGATAAATGTGGAATACCAACTAAATAGGTCATCTGGTGAGGCTAGCACCTGATAGGTTGACCCATTGGCCTCGTACTTTTGCACAATAGCCGCGATGTGTGGAGCTGTAAATCTGATGGGAGGCGCATCATCCTCAATTTTGAGCTTTTCCGCATTATTACACTCAAAAGTATATTTGATTCTTTTACCAAGATCTTCTGTTTTCTGCTTTACCAGATTAGCTTCATTGTTTATGATGTCTAATCTAATATCAACACCCTTGTCAACCGTAACAGTGAATTTAGAATGAACAATGGGCAAGTAGTTTTGAAACAGAAATGAGCCGATGAATTTAGGATCCTTAATCCTTTGTTCATATTCTAAAATGGTATGTGCTCCGGGCTGAACTGCAGGAAATATGAAGTTGATGCTTTTGCCATCATCGTAAAACACAGAAGAGCTTTTGTCAAAGGATTCTTTAAACTCAGTAACCTCAATAACCTTAAATTTCCGCTTTTCAGGGATTAATGTTCGGGCAGATATTTTTTCGTTTTTATAAAAGCTGGACGAGTAGATTCCATCTTTGGCATAGACATTTGATTTATCTCCAAGGTGTAAAGTCTCCTTGAGGTTTTTTGTAGTAACTATTAATGAGTCGCCACTTATTTTAATATCTACGTCTTCATAATACTTAAGAAAGATGGCCTGATCTTCAGGATACTTGGAGGTGTAAGTGGCCAGCTCATCCTGGTCTACCTTCTGTGCTTGTGTTAAAACGATTGAAATTGAACACAGAAGTATTGTTAGTATTAGTTTATTCTTCAGAAATGCCATAATGAGGTAACAGATGTTAATTAAAGCCTACTTCACAAATTCAGTCTCAGGTCTGTTTTATAGTCTATTAAGATACCTATACAGAAAGTACGATCTTAAACTAATTAGTGCAACGAAAGGAACCAAAGAATAGTGCAATTGCTGCGGAAGAAAAGACCCGAATACAACATTTAAAATACTTAAACTCAGTGTGAATAAAAAGTAACCTTTTAGCCATGCTGGTTTTTCTTTTTTAAGTAGCAAAAATCCGGCCACCAGATTTGTTGGCAGGGCCCAAATAAGGTTGAAATTATGGGACGCAGCTCTATGGTCTGTAGCAAACCAAAGTAGAAATAAAAGTAATCCTATAGCTCCGGTAACGAGAAAAAGAGCTACATCAAAACCAATAAAAAGCCGCTGCTTTTTTATTCCTAAATAGGTGATTAATATGCCTATGGCTAGTAAAATGCTAAAAACAACAAGCGGAGTAAATATTTGTGAAGGCACTTCCTCAGGTCTTGATTCGTAAGTCTTTTTAGTGAATTTGACCAATGGTTCTGAAGTACTGTCATTTTTTATTGTCGCATGATTGAAGCTGCTTTCAATATAATCAGGCAAAAACATATACATAAAAGGAGTGGCCGTTTTGTCCATGGGTAGCCCCAAACAGATATCAATACCTAAATCACCCCAAGGCTGCTGTGCAAGGTAGACATCTGTTAAATCACGGATGCTGTAGTCTGTTTCTATATAAGATCCATCAAAAGTGATAGCATCGCCAAAAGTTGTAATAAGAGCATCCCTAACACGGGTGGCACAGTTATCATAGAAATAGTCATACAAGTAATACTGATTTTCTGGTTTCATATTCCATTCCAGAAAGTTGAATAGCTTTTGCTTCTGTTCAGTATTTAGATTTAGTACCTGCTCATGGATATAGCGATTATAATAGATGTAATAATCTCTGAACCTGGTATAGTCCATAACAGCCAGTTTGTAATTGAGATTACCCCTGGCAAAATTTAAATAGAAGTTAGGCTGATCAAAATCAAAAACACCATAGTTGTAGAGCAGGTCAAGCCCATTGACAGGATCATGAACCCTAATAGCACTATGGCCAAAGGCAGAGTATAGCTCCCCCTGAAAGGGGCCGCAGGTAAGAATATTGATTTCAGCTTTCTCAGAAAGTGTAATATTCTGGGCTGCTAAATCAGCGGTGATACTGCCAGCTATGAGCATTAATATTGAAACCAGTAAAGCTCTCATATTTCTGTGATGATTTTACAAATCTTAATGTTCAGCATTATGACTGATTCTACCTAATAAAAATGCGAAAATCAGACCTTTGGTAAGATCTGATTTTCGCAAAATAGCCAATTAATGTATCTATTAGTTGACAGGGGCACTAGTTTAACCTACATGCCTATCTCTTCCTTATTATCTTCTTTCTTCTTTTTAGGAGCTATATATTCTACTCCTTTTTCTCTAAGTAAATTATTGAAAGCGGGAATGTCATTATTTAAAATTCCATTGACTGATTCACGCTGCTTGTTCCATTCTTGCTGAAGCTCATCAAAAAGTTCTTTTTCACCATCTGTAAGCGGTGGAATGCTTCCATCCAGGGTCTGCATTAGCTGGAACAATTGAACATCAAGCTTATTTCTGAAGTTAACCACATCCTGAAAAGTCTCTTGTTTAGGAGATATTAATTCACCTTCAACCTTGTCTACTTTTTCATTGATGCCATCTCCCATTTTTTTAATGTCTTCATCATTTGCTTCCCTTTCCATCATTTGATCTACTTGCTGGCGCACCTGCTGAAGCTTTTTCAGCGATTCGTATAAATCATCGATATTCTCATAAATATGGCCAAGCATATCTTGTTGAGCATTGATGTCAGCCATACTAATTTTATCTCTTGGATCAGGCTTTACTGTGAATTTTTGTACCTGGGTGTAGTCACCATAGGTGAGTTTTACACTGTACTCACCAGGACCAACCTGATAGCCTTGCATACCCAAGTTTGGAGGTGCCATAATATAAACACTTTCTGCAGGCTCTATATTTTCTAACCTTAAATCCCATTTGGCTACATTCATGCCTTCCTTCTTTTCAATTTTATTCCAACCTTTTTCACTATCAGTACTTAAAGTTCTAAGTAGTTTATCCTCACTATCCATAATTTCTAACTTCAGAGGAATAGTATCTTTCTCACTAACACTTTTCAGATAAAAATTAAGATGTGCTCCAGGGAAGGGGTTTTTTCCAGCACCAGTTACTGGTACATCCATATAAAAGGCACCTGTCTTAATGACATCATCTGGTTTGTATAAATAGACACTAGCATTTTTAACCTCTTCATCCACCTGATGGAGTGGTGTAAGATTATCTAAAACCCAAAACGCACGGCCGCTGGTTGCTGCAAGTAAGTCATTTCCATGAACCTTTAAATCAAGCACTGATACTGTTGGTAGATTTAATTTCAATGGACTCCATTGATTACCGCCATCAAAACTTATATAAATACCTGATTCTGTACCTGCATAAAGAAGGTTCTTTCTGCTCGGGTCTTCCCGCACTACTCTGGCAAATACTTTTGCCGGAATACCTGAAGTCTTTAACGACCATGAGTCACCATAATTTGTGCTTTTATAGATATAAGGGGTGAAATCATTGAATTTATATTTCATCACGGTAATGTAAACCGTGGCTGGATCATGAGGCGAAACATCGATTGAGTTGATTATTCCCTCACCTGCAGGCGTAATTTTCTTCCAGTTTTTGCCACCATCTTTGGTTATATGTAAGAGGCCATCATCCGCTCCTGCGTATATCACATTAGCCTCATGTGGCGATTCTGCAATTGACATTAAAGTATGGTAAGTCTCACCACCTGCTGCTTCATTGGTAATCGGGCCACCCATCAAACCAAGTTTGGCGGTATCGTTTCTTGTTAAATCTGGTGAAATATCTTCCCATTTAAGTCCTCTGTTAGATGATTTGTGAAGGACATTGCTTCCATAGTAAATAACATTAGGGTTATGCGCTGATACCATTACTGGAGGATTCCAGTTGTAACGGTATTTCATTTCATCTGAAGGCTCGCCTAGGTCAAAAACGGGGTAAGGCTTAATGGCTTTAGCTTTGCCGGTTTCCAAATTATATTCATCAATAAACCCAGTTATGTTTGATGAATAGATATAGGTTGGATCGTCTGGATTGAATGCAACATGGGCGGCTTCACCACCACCAACTCCTGCTATCCAGTCTTTCCAATCAATTGAAAAATCGTCAGTTCTACTTGGTATCGCAACTGTCGAATTGTCCTGTTGTCCACCATAAACCCAATAAGGGAACCTGTTGTCTGCATTTACCCTATAAAATTGAGCGGTTGGCTGGTTCGTTTGTGTTGACCAGCTTTTACCACCATTGAAACTAACATTAGCGCCACCGTCATTTGAATTTATCATGTTCGATGGATTTTCTGGATTAATCCATAAATCGTGATTATCTCCATGAGGTACACCGATTGGAGTAAAGGTCTTACCCCCATCAATTGATTTCATTAGTGGGGCGTTAAGAACATAAACTACATTTTCATTTTTTGGGTCGGCAAAAACGTGCATATAATACCATGAGCGAGCCCTCAACACTCTTTCTTTATTAAGCAGTATCCATTTTTCGCCACCATCATTTGAACGGTATAAGCCACCTTCTTCAGACTCAACAATGGCATATACTCTGTTCGAGTTAGCTCTGCTAACAGACACTCCAATTTTACCCATTAAGGCTTTAGGAAGCCCTTCTTCTAGTTTTTTCCAGGTCTCACCACCATCTGTAGTTTTATAAATGCCACTTCCTTCGCCACCACTTCTAACAAACCATGGTTTTCTTTGATGATCCCAATAAGCAGCATATAAGATTCGTGGATTGTTCATGTCCATAGAAAGGTTGTTAGCACCGCTGCTATTGGCTACAAAATGAACCTTCTTCCAATTTTTACCACCATCCACTGTTTTGTAGATACCTCTTTCTGCCGTTGGCTCATAAGGACTACCTTGTGCGGCCACATAGGCAACGTCTGGATTTTTAGGATGAATTCTTATTTCAGAAATTTGAGACGTTCCATCCAGTCCGATGTGAGTCCATGTTTTACCTGCATCGGTAGACTTGTAGACACCATCACCATGAGAGGTCATCACACCTCTGATACATGCTTCTCCTGTGCCTACATAAATAACATTAGGATCAGATTCAGCTACAGATATGGCTCCAATAGAAGTAGCATTGAAGAAGCCATCAGAAATATTTCTCCAATTAATACCCGCGTCATCAGTTTTCCAAACGCCACCACCAACTGACCCAAAATAATAGGTCAAAGGATCTCCAATTACTCCTGAGGAAGTAGTAGATCTGCCACCTCTAAATGGACCGATGTTACGCCATGTCATAGCACTGTATAACTTCTCATCGTAGGTTACGCCTGATTCGGATTTAGATTTCTTTTTTTGTGCGAATGAAGGAATGCACAAAAGGATAAATAGAAGAATGATAAGGTTCTGATTGATTTTCATTTGTGGATTGATTGTTTTGGTTGACAATAGAAATTATAAGATAGGTATTTCAATTTACTTATCATATCCAACTTATTTAAAAGGCTTGTGTCTTATATTTAGCTCGTGAAAGCGAAATTTGTAGATGGGCTGAATTTTATAATGAAGGTAGGCAGACCTTCCAGGTCATGGAATGCTTTGCTATTGGTTTTTAGCTATTTACTTTCAAGGATAACCCGAAGCCCGATTCATTGGGGACAGCCCATTAGCCTGTCATTTGAGCCAACAACTTCATGTAATTTGAGATGTCCTGAATGCCCAAGTGGTTTAAGGTCTTTCACTCGTTCCACAGGCATGCTTGACGGGAGTTTGTTTAAGAATGTGATGGAGGCTCAAAAATCTACATTGTCTTATTTATTGTTTTATTTTCAAGGAGAGCCTTACCTGCATCCTGAATTTTTACAGCTTGTCAAAGAGGCCTCTAAGCGGAAGATATATACAGCTACCTCAACGAATGCACATTACCTATCTGAGGAGGTCGCTAAAAATACTATTGAATCGGGCCTTGATCGGTTAATTATTTCTATTGATGGCACATCACAGGAAACTTATGAAGCGTACCGAGTGGGAGGTAAGTTGCAAAAGGTTATTGATGGAACTCGGAATATTATTAAGTGGAAAAGACAATTGAAGTCCTCAACCCCTCATATTATTTTTCAGTTTTTGGTGGTTAAGCCAAATGAGCATCAGATTGACGAGGTTTACCAGCTAGCCGATGAGCTGGGAGTTGATGAAGTATTGCTGAAGACAGCACAGATTTATGATCATAAGAATGGATCACCATTAATTCCCGATAGCGATAAATATTCAAGGTATAAGAAACAGGCTGATGGTACTTACAGCATAAAGAGTATGTTACTTAACCATTGCTGGAAGATGTGGCATTCGAGTGTAATTACCTGGGATGGAAAGGTTGTGCCATGTTGCTTTGATAAGGACGCACATCATGTTTTGGGTGAAGTAGAAGGAAGCTCGTTTAAAGAAATATGGAAGAGCGAGCCATATCGTCAATTTAGGAAATCGCTTTTGAAATCAAGATCAGAAATAGAAATGTGCAAGAACTGCACGGAGGGCACCACAGTTTGGGCTTAGCTTTTAGAATTGGCCTTCTTGAATTGATGCACTGGAGAATCGCAACCACAGCCTTTAGAGCAGCCTGACTCACCCTTGTAGCTATCGTAGATTGATTTACCCACATATGCTACAGCTGCCAAAAATATAACCCCTATTAGTAGTTCTTCTATCATGATTAGGTAACGACAAAGATAAAGGATTGGTTCTTTTAGCCTTTACTGTTATTCCATTCTTTTTTAATGATATTCAACAGCTCAGAATGAACAGCATTGGCTGCCACTATTTCTCCTCCGAAAATGTAGTTGTAGCCTCCTGAGAAATCGCTGACAATGCCGCCAGCTTCTTTGACAATCAAAGTCCCGGCAGCCACATCATAGGAGTTGAGATTGTATTCAAAGAATCCTTCAAATCTGCCGCATGCTACATAGGCAAGATCTACCGCTGCACTTCCCATTCTTCTTAAACCATGAGTGCATTGCATCAAAGAATTCAAAATGGATAGGTAAGCATCCATACCTTCGAAGTTGGCATAGGGAAAGCCTGTGGCTAATAAGCTGTCTTTTAACATACTGTTGTTAGATACACTTATAGTCTCACCATTGCAAAAGGCACCTAGTCCATCAATTGCATGAAAAAATTCATCTTTATTAATTTCATAAACCACCCCTAATACAATTTTCTCATTTTGCATTAGTGCCACACTAATCGAGTATATTGGAAGCCCATGAGTGAAATTCGTTGTGCCATCCAAGGGGTCGATGATCCAATTATATTCATCACTCTTTTTTGTGCTTGTGCCTTCTTCTGTAATAAATCCCGCTTCGGGAAGAATTTTATGACAACCTTCTACTAGTTGAATTTCAGCTTGCTTATCGACATAACTTACTAAATCATTAAAGCCCTTATGCTCGATTTTATCAGTGGAAAAAGACATGGCTTCGTCTCTGATAAACTGACCCGTTTGTAAAATAACAGGTCTCAGCTGATCTAATATTTGAGGTAAGAGGTTCATTTGGTTATTTTCTTTTTTACCAGGGCGTATATTGTTAGCAACACTGCCACCCAGGCAGAAGTTCTTCCTAACCATTCTCCTTTTTCAAGATAGTCAGTGTTTTCTAGTGGAAGTCCTGAATAATTGTCAATCATTAGCTGTCTTGAAATGTTATCTCCATCAATATTCCAAATTAATGAAAGCCAAAGGGGAGAGGTTATGATTATGGCTGCATAGACAAGGCTTAGTATCCTGAGCTTAATTTTGAAGGGGCCATTAGCATCATACAAAACAAAGGATAATATTAAATTTGAAGCAAGTGCCCACAAAGTGTATCCTAAAAATCCTGTAAAGTGCGAAAAGTTAATAACTGGCAGTTTTGATAATGCACCAAATACAAAATAGTTTCCCAATTCAGGGTTGATGAGCAAAGCAAAGTACTCGAAAGCCAGCCAGTAAATAACAAAAGTTACCAATCCTAAATTGCTATTCAGGTTCTTTTGAACCAGCCAATAGAGGCTTGTAGTTAGTGCTACACCTAGAGGGTAAATGAAAAGATAAAAGTCAAATGAATTGCCTGTAACTAGAAACCCCAGCATAGGACCAATTGATAATGACAGAGCAAGTGCCAGTCCATATTTTATCGGAGTATCACCGTTAGCAATGGAGTCTTTTAAAATTATAAAAACTGGGACAAGAGCAAATAACAGAACTACTGAAAGATTATCTGCTAGTAGGCCAATAGTGACTAAGGCCGTAGATATAGCAAGAGTTGGAATTAGGCCTTTAAGATTTTTTTCCATCAATTATGATAACAATTTCTCCTTTAACCTGTCCTTTGCTAAAATGTTCTTTTATCTCCTGAAGTGTTCCGTTAACAGTTTCCTCATATAATTTTGTCAGTTCTCTGGAAACTGAACCCAACCTTTCTTCACCAAGAACTTCTATTAACTGATCTATAGTCTTAACCAACCTGTGAGGTGATTCATAAAGAATAATCGTGCGATCTTCTTTTGCTATTAGCTCTAATTTTGTCTTACGCCCTTTTTTGTGTGGCAGGAATCCTTCAAAAACAAAACGATCTGATGGCAATCCTGACTTCACTAAGGCCGGAACAAAAGCAGTTGCTCCTGGTAGACACTCAATTTTTATATCTTCTTTAAGGCATGCTCTAACAAGCAAAAAACCAGGGTCTGATATTGAAGGAGTACCTGCATCCGAAATTAATGCCATTACTTCTCCATTTTGAAAGCGCTGTATTAATTGCTCTACAGTCTTGTGCTCATTAAAAATGTGATAGCTCTGAAGAGGTTTTGATATTTCATAATGTTTCAGAAGCTTGCCTGATGTTCTGGTATCCTCTGCAAGAATAACATCAACGAATTTTAAAATATTAAGCGCTCTTAAAGTAATGTCCTCCAGGTTACCAATAGGGGTGGGGACAAGGTATAACTGTGTATTGTCTTCCAACTCAGTTGAAATTTTGTGCTAGTTCATCAATAGCAGCGGCCAGTTTGTGATCCTTGTCAGTCACTATGTCTCCAGCGTCATGGGTATTAAGCTGAAAGTCAACAGTATTATAGACATTTGACCAATTAGGGTGATGGTTCATTTTTTCTGCTACAATCGCCACACTGCTTATAAAACCGAAAGCTGTTATAAAGTCTTTAAACTTGAATGATTTGACAAGCGTATTATTTTCTTCTTTCCACATAGCTTATAAAATTTATAAGGCAATAACACCTTCTACCTTACTGGCTTTGATATAATAATCAATTATCGTGTCGCTGCTTTGTGCCATCACCTTGGCTGTAATGCTTATATAATTTCCTTTGCTGGAGGCTTTTTCCTTTACCTCATGCTGATGAAATATGACTTTCACTTCATCCTCTTTCCCCTTAGGCACTATAAACTTAAATGAGTAAAGAGAAGGCCATTGGTATTCATTATCCAATTTTTCTTTAAAAGACTTGATTGAATCTTCGTGCATATTTCCTTAAAATAAGAAAAGCGGGATAAAAATCCCGCTTTTAGTAATAATGATTAAGCTGTTTAATTAATAGAACTTGTAACGTTCATCTTTAATATCAGCATTTTCTTTAATAGCTTCAGCGATGTTGTAGCCTACTCGGCCAGCTACTCTTTGCTGAATCTGATCTTTGTAAGTAGCATAGTCAGCTATTTCAGGAGCAGTAGTCAAGTTCTCCATTGTGATTATCAAGACGCCATTCTGACCTGCAAAAGGAGCAGATGTTTCACCTGAGTTCAAAGAGAATGCTTTACCAACTGCCTCAGGGTCGAAACCAACACTTGGCAAAGAAGTTGTGCTTAATAATAAGTTGCTTGAAGAATAAACATTAGCGTCATCGCCATAGGCTGCTGCTTTCTCATCCAAACTTCCAGATAGACCGTTAAGCTTAGCAATGATCTGCTCGCCTTTTAATTTATTTTTAACTTGATTTGTAATGTCTAGTTTAACAATATTGAATTCATTGTAGCCTTCTTCAATTTCGCCAGTCATAACTGCTACAGCATAGGCATTATCAAGTTCAAATACTTGTGAAATAGAACCTTTAGAAGCATCAGTGAATAACCACTGAACAACCTGACGTGCTTCACCTAAATTAGATACTCTTCTATCATTAGGTTTTAAAGTGCTAACTCTTCCTATTTGTACAGTATCTGCAGCAGCCTGAGATTCGAAGCTAGCGATGTCATCTACACTGTTTGCAAATAAATCAGCCTTAGTGTAAGCAGCATTGATAGTTTCATCACTTGGCAATACTTCTCTTAGAATAGTAGCTACTTTGTAACCAGTGTTAGTTTTTAGTTCATCAACTCTGATGATATGGTAACCAAATTGAGTTTTAACAACATCATTTAAAAGACCCGTTGTAGTAGCTTCAAATACTGGCTTTTCAAATTCGGCAACCATTCTACCTTTAGAGAACCAACCAAGGTCGCCACCTTTTGTTGAAGTTCCATCAGTACCGTGCTCACGAGCCATAGCTTCGAAGTTTGCACCATCTTTTATTTGTCTAAGGATGTCTCTTGCATTTGCTCTTGCTTCATCATCTTCACCCTTGACAAGGATGTGACTAGCTTTAGCATATCCTGTAGTATCCTCATATATGTCCGTTACTTTATATAGTTTGTAACCCTCAGTTTCAAGGTAGGGTCCGCGTACGTCACCTTTTGTGAGATTTCCAATATTTGCTTTTAGTTGTGCAGGAAGTGTTCCTGGGTGATACTGTCCGAAGAATGTATCACTATCTGTATTCAAACCTGCAAATACTGAATCATCTTGTACAGTTTTGAATTCTTCCTTAAGCGTTTGCATTTCTTCTTTTACGAATGCAGTATCAGCTGCTGATGGAATGATGTCGAAGCTCACATAGCTTAGAGACCTTGTGTTATCCACCTTGTATTGTTCTTTGTGCTCGTTGTAGTAAGTTTTTAATTCACTGTCACTAACTGTGATAGAAGAGTCACTGATAGCATAAAAAGGAACATAAAGGTATTTAACCTCAGCCACATCATTTTGTGCGCTGTACTCTTTCATAGCTTCTGCCTTAGTCACATAATTTGTGTTTAATAGCAGATTCTCATACTTTAATCTTCTTCTTCCCGGGCCTAAGTCTTTTTTGAAAAGCTCCCAGCGAACCTGAGCGTTAGGGTCAAGGTTTGGCAACTGCTGTAAGTAAGACAGAAATTGCTCTCTATCATACTGGCCTGTTTCAGGATTTGTAAATGCCTGCTGAAGGGAAGGATTAATGTTTTTACCTTGTAGCATGTCCCAAACTTCTTCGTCAGTTACAGAAACACCCACTTTATCATATTGCTTTTCAAAAGCATATTGCGTGATTAAAAGATCCCATGCCTGCTGACGTAAAGTTGGTTTCTCTCTGTCTGTAGCTTGTCTGTTAAAATTGAGGATGTAATTATTCTCTCTTTCCTGAACAGCGTTTTGAAATTCTTTTAGTGAAACATCATGTCCGGCTATTTCACCAACATCATTTCCACCACCCATTATAGATGAGTTAGGACCAAAAAGATCCGCCAACACAAAAGACATAATTGCTATCGCTACCGCAGCAACTATGAATTTTCCCATCTTATTCCTCAATGTATTTATTAATGCCATCTTGCTTGTTTTATTACTTTCTTAAGTCTAAAAGAGGCGCAAATTTAATGAGTATATCACTAAAATCAAACTACCTTTTTTTTATAGAAATTATTTGATGAAAAACTGAATATTTAATGCTCTGCCACTTCCAATTTTATGGTCTCAATTCGTATGTCATTGGTAGACTGAATGGTAAAAGTATATGGTGGGTGTTCTATTATTTCTCCTACATCTGGAAGGTCTTCTGTCAATGTTAAAATCATGCCTCCAAGGGTTTCATAGTCGCCTATGGGTAAATTCCAGTTGTATTTATCGTTTAGATAATCAATCTCATGTCTTGCACTGAAGATATAAGTGTTTTTGTCTATTTCCTGTTCTACCCAATCCTCATCGTCATGCTCATCCTGGATTTCACCAAATATCTCCTCAATAATGTCTTCTATACTGACAATACCTGATGTGCCTCCAAATTCATCGACTACCAGGGCAAGACTTTTGCGCTCAGTGATGAATTGAATCATAAGCTCATTAGCCAGCATGGTTTCTGGAACAATAACTATTTGAGTCAGAATATCTTCGATCTTTTTAGGCTTTTTAAAAAGCTCTAATGAGTGGCAGTAACCTATGACATCATCAATCGAATCTCTATAAACCAATATTTTTGAATGCCCACTTTCTATAAAAGCTTGCTTGAGCTCTTCAATAGTATCTTCAACCTCTACCGCCACAATCTCAGTTCTAGGTAGCATGCACTCACGAACTCTTATGGTCTTGAATTCAAGGGCATTGTTAAATATTTTAGTATCAACCTCAACATTTGATTCCTCATCTGCCAGAATCGTGTTCTTGATATAGTTATTCAAATCGGTTAATCTGAATACTGGCGTATCATCCTCATAAGGATGCTTGAAGATATTAGTGATTATAAATTTCGAAGAAGAAACGATCAAAACTACAACGGGATACATCAGTCGGTAGATGATATCCATTGGCAAAGCAAATACCCTCAACATGGTGTTGGGGTTGATCATGAAAATGCTTTTAGGTAAAAATTCTGCTGTAAATAAGACCAGTATCGTTGATAGAATTGTCTGCGAAATCATCACTGTTGGCTCATTTAACAATAAGGCAGGTAATGACTCCCGGATTATTGGATCAAGCAATCTAGCCATATAAATACCATAGATCACCAATGCTAGCGTATTGCCCACGAGCGTGGTGCTAATAAAGCGAGAAGTATTCTGAATGAACTTGGAGATAATTTTATCCGTCCAAATGCCTTTTTTGTTTTGGAGCTCAATATGGAGCCTGTCAGCGGAAACAAAGGCTATTTCTATACCTGAAAAAAATGCTGAAAGCATTAAGGTGGCCAATATTGGCAGGAGTAAGTTTAAGTCCATTATTTGTTGGAAGATCGATCTTTACCCTTCATGAGCTGATATAAAAATAATAGACTTATAGTTAACATAAAAATCCAGTACGAATAGGAGAAGCCTAAGGTGATGGTTTGGTGTACAGCAATTATGAAAAGTGCTACAGTAGCTGAGAATATAAGAGTAGTGGATAATTTATTCATCAATATAAAATTCGCCCTCAGGTTGCTTAATCGTATATTCAGAAAAGTCTTGCTTGGCTTCTAATCCTTTGCCATATAACACTTGGTCTGGCAGCCTAATCGTGACAAACTTCTCTGTGAACATCCTTTCTTCAGATGGTTTCCAGAAAAGCTCTTCTGTATCAAGCTCTTGCTGGTTTTCAATATTTTTTATTACCACATTGCCTCTGCCTCGCCAATGGTCTTCCTCTTTGAAGTATTTGGCTTCATCGGCTTTTAGTGTGGTGGTCATTTTTCCGGTTTCATCAAAGAATTCCATATAAATTCCTTCTGGGAACTCTCTGTCACCGCTGGCAAACTCAAGAAATTTAGGAGTTATAAGTTTAACCCGCATTGTAGCCGACTCGCTACGATATAAAACCATATCTTCTGCCATATTGATAGGGCCTTCATAAGGTTGAAGGTCATCAATTTCTTTATCTGTGTTGCCACAGGCCGAAATAATGATGAGGAGTGATATGATTTTAATTGCTTTCATCAACTAAAAAGGCCATAGAATAACTTCCATGGCCTTTCTTTCAAGTTTATAATATTAGTCTCTAGTTCTAATAGTAGTCGTTTCACCTATCCAACATCCAACTGTGATTGAAGCACCAGCATTGTAGTTGTATGTGAATATCTCTTCTTTAGATGGAAATTGCTCTTTAGCAGATTGCATCATTTTTGAATTGCCAGCTCTTTCGAACATATCGTATGCTGCAAGGAATACCGCTCTATCTTTTACGATATCCTGTTTTCCAGCACAGTTCTCGAAGCTACCATAGTATAGATATCCAATTGCTCCATAAGCTTCTCTTTTAGTAGGATCAGCAGCTAAAGCTTTTCTGTACATTTCTCTTGCAGCAGAACCTGACTTCATTGTACCTAACTGAATGTACATATCTGCTTTATTACCCGGATCTTCAGTTAGACTGATAGCTTGAGTGAAGAATTTCTCAGCTTCTTCGTTATTCTCACCTTTTAACTTCAATCCAATGTTTTTGGCAAGTCCAAACTCAGGCTGTTTTTCCTGTATTTTTTTACCGGCTTCTAACCACAATGGATCATCAGTACATTTTCCGTTCAACATGAAACCGAAAATTTTCTTAGCAAGTTTTAAGTCATCTGGGTTGTCATTGAATTTAGGTCCTAAGTTGTTTCTAACGAAATCACAGTCAACTTTAACTACAGACACTAACATACCGTCAACCTTTGACTTGTAACTGTTCCATCTCTCATCGTCATTGCCTTCTGCAAGATTATAATCAATGATACTCATGATTTTGTCATATCTATCCAGAATCTCAACTTCAGTCAATTTCTTAACATACTTGGCATTATTTACTACTGTACTCATATAAGGAAGTATCACGTAGTAATCCATGTCATTACCTTTAAGCTCAAAAGCTCTGTCAAAAAGCTCAAGCATGTTAGGCAACTCACTTACCTTTCTTGCATTCTGCTTATAAGTTTCGTAAGCCTCTCTTACTATTACAGCCTCTTCTTCACCACAATATTTAACACGCATAGTGTACATCATAATTAATGAGTCAAAGTAAACCTGCTGTTGAGCTTCATCTTTAGTGCTCTCCATTAAGCCTTTGTATATTTTCTCACCATTAATGTAGATGGCAGTGTTAAGATCAGGTGCATTTTCAAGAATCCACTGGTGAGGCTTTTTAGCAGCCTCAAAGTTGCTATTTCTTAATGCATCTGTGTATAGCACATTTTTCTCTTCTGCTGTTGCCTTCATTTCACCTTCAGGCCATTTCCAATCGTCACACTGAGCGCTTACTACGCTCGCCTGTGCCGCAAATACTAAGAACAATAAAATGTGTTTCAAACTAGATCTTTTCATAATCTTAAAATTAATCATACTTCCTTTTAATAAACCACTGGTCATTGAATGTAATTCCCAGGTAAACTTTGTAATAGTTTTCTTCAATTGAAGTTTTGTCAACGCTTCCTCTTTTTCCAAATCTAAAGGCCATGTCAAAACTTGAATATCTACCCACTGGCAAAGACCATCCAAAATTAATGCCAATATCCTTAACTTGGTTTAAAGTGTTGTTGTTATTTATAACATAGGGCGTATTTTCATATGAAGCCCCTAATTTATAAGTTACACGGCTAAAGTAGCTTGTAACCGAAGATGGGTCTGGAGTGAATTCTCCACCTAATGTTACCTTATAACTGTCATCTAAATCCGTATTTTCTCCTTCGAAGTTCTGGTAAGAAGACCATTGCTGCATTTTTACATCTAAACCAACCATCCATTTAAGACCTCTGTTAAATGAAATGCCAGCACCTATCGCACTTGGGAGTACAATTGCTCCTCTTTGGTTATTTACTAATGTATCAGATGAAATGGCAGGTTGACCCCCAACACTTCTGTCAAAACTCTCGAATTTTTTTGCATTAACATTTGATTCAAAATCATACGTTAATCCAGCTTTAAATTGAATCCTGGAATTAAATATAGAGTCTTGATTGAAAGCAAGTCCAGCTCCAAAAACAAAATCTGAAAGGTTGATTCTGCTATTTACTATTGGAGTATAAACATTGCCAATATCCTGAATGGTATTGGAAAATCTTTTTTCAACTGAACTGAATAAATAAGTTGCTTTTACACCTACAAAGAATCTTTTATTTATAGCATAGCCGTTAGACCAGAAAAGCTGATTATAACCTCCTGTACCTTCTTCGCTAATCTCTACTAAATCTGTGCTACCAGTTACTGTTGAAGTATAACTGAAATTGTAATCTACATTTGAGTAAGGTAATAAGCCTATGGCGGTAGTCCATTTGCCTGGCATTACTGGAAAAGCAGTAGCCAAATAATTGATGTTACCTCCCCCGTGCTGCTCACTGGCGCCATTGCTTTTTAGGTTACTATTAACGCCAACAAAACCTGCAGAAAATACTGTTAATGAATTATAAGGAAGTAGAGCAGGGTTCATGTTATTTAAATGCCAGTAACTACCATTACTAATACCTAAACCAGCAGTACCCTGATTGTGTGCTAAACTATTATCAATAATATCTCCTATACCTAAAGATGTGAAAGGTGATTTTGTAGCCTGACCATTTGCAACCATCGCAAACCCCAACAACACTGTCAATACCGAAAGAAACCGGCTTGTTTTTCTATGATACATTATACTGTAAAATCCCGTTTAAACCTCTCAAAACCAATTCAGGGGCTGCAAATATGCTAGCTTTGAGCCTTTTTTCAAAAAAAATGCTGTCACCCCCACAAATAATAATCTGCAAACTTCCGTATTTGTCACTATACATCCGAATTATTTGCTCTATTTCGGCCGCTATTCCATTGATTATTCCACTTAAAATTGAATTTGCAGTAGTATCACCAACTAAAGGGGCTTCTTCTATAGGCTCAACTAACGGCAAATTGGCGGTAAAAGTATTTAGTGCCTTCAAACGCATGTGCATTCCTGGTGAGATACCACCGCCAAGATAGCTATTGTCAATAAGCACATCGTAAGTAATACACGTGCCCAAGTCAATCACTAAGCTGTTAGCGCCATTGTATTTAAAGTATGCACCTGCAACACCTGCAATTCTATCAAGCCCAAGTGTCTCTGGAGTTTTGTATCCAATTTTAAAAGGCAAGGAAGTTTTATGGCTAAGTGTTAAAGTGCTTGTCTTTATGTACTCTGTTATGGTACTTGGATTAACTGATGAAGAACTGATAATGCAATGCTTCGGATTGTATTCCTTTTCAATTGCAGGTAACTCCTTCAATTCTACAGGGCTCAGAACCTTGATTAATTCATCTTTTTCAAATAAACCAACCTTGCCATACGTATTGCCAAAATCTATAATTAAATTCATGCCTGCTTATTGAAACATTGAAGAAGCCTAAGACTTTATTATAATCGATTAATTTTAACAAAGACACAAAAATTCAATGGTCGCATAATTTTTGGTCTTTAAAATTCTGATTGGAACCTTAAAATTATGAAAAAAAATGACAGATATAGTGTAATTGGGCTGATGTCTGGAACATCACTTGATGGACTGGATATTGCACACTGTCATTTCTCGAAAGCAGAGAATGGCTGGTCATTTGAAATTGAAAGAGCAACCACTATTCCTTACACAGAGCAACTTCAGGGTTTGCTAAAAGAAAGTACCACACTTAGTGGTCAGAAATTGGCAAAACTGGATATTGAACTTGGGCAATGGTATGGCAAGGTTGTGAATGACTTTAAAAGAAATTCCAATTTTGACTTCATTGCATCCCATGGACATACCATATTTCATCAGCCAGAGCAAAGGTTGACCTTCCAAATTGGAAATGGACATATAATAAATGTAGAAACTGGCTTGCCAGTTGTTTTTGACTTTAGAACTATAGACGTGGCGCTCGGAGGTCAGGGCGCACCTCTGGTACCTATTGGTGATAAGTTGTTATTCAAGGACTATGAAGGCTGCTTGAATCTGGGTGGTATTGCTAACATTTCATTTGACACTAATGATAAGAGAATAGCTTTTGATATATCTCCATGCAATATGCCAATCAACTATTTGATGAATACTGTTGAGAAGTCATTTGATGATAAAGGAGAGCTAGCCAAATCTGGCAGCGTGATAAACGACTTATTATCAGAATTGAACTCACTTCCTTATTATAAGGATGGACATCCTAAGTCTCTGGGTTATGAGTGGGTAGATCATAATATCCATAAGAAATTAAATACGGATAATTATTCCCTTCAAGATTTGCTGTGCACGGCCGTTGAACACATAAGCATTCAGATTGCCAATGTTATAAATTCAATTCCAAAGCAAGAGGTCAAGGTTCTGGTTACGGGTGGTGGTGCAAAAAACGAGTATATGATTGAAAGAATTATAAATCATCTTGATTCTGGGAAAGAGTTGATTGTTCCTGATTACAAGATAGTTGATTATAAGGAAGCTTTGATTTTTGCCTTTTTAGGAGTTTTAAGAGTGAGAAATGAAGTTAATTGTCTTTCATCGGTGACCGGAGCCAGTAAGGATTCTTCTGCTGGTATTATGGTTGGTTTTTGATGTTTAAAATTCCTTAGTTTTGCGGCCTACGCTAACATTCAACTTTAAACTTATATGAAAGAACTTCTAGATAAATTTGAGAACAAGAAACCTGAAATCGTTTTCGAATGGAGTGACCCTGAGACTGAGGCAGAAGGCTGGGTTGTTATTAATTCTTTAAGAGGAGGTGCTGCCGGGGGTGGCACCAGAATGCGCCAGGGGCTTGATAAACGCGAGGTAGAATCACTGGCCAAAACAATGGAGATTAAGTTTACAGTGTCAGGCCCAGCTATTGGAGGTGCTAAATCTGGAATTAACTTTGATCCGAATGACCCTAGAAAGAAGGGAGTGTTGGAAAGGTGGTATGCGGCAGTAAAACCTTTACTAAAATATTATTATGGAACAGGTGGCGATCTGAATGTTGACGAGATACATGAAGTAATACCTATGACCGAAGATGTTGGGGTGTGGCATCCGCAAGAAGGTGTTTTCAATGGCCACTTTCAGCCAAGAGAACCAGAGTTGATCAATAGAATTGGTCAATTGCGACAAGGCGTTATCAAGGTTTTGGAAAGTGAGAAGTATTCTCCTTCACTAAGTAAGAAATATACAGTGGCTGACATGATCACGGGATTTGGCGTGTCCGAGGCAATTAGGCATTACTATGATATTTGGGGAGGCAATGTAAATACCAAAAGAGCAGTTATTCAAGGCTGGGGCAATGTGGCTGCAGCTGCAGCGTTTTACCTTTCTCAAATAGGAGTAAAAATTGTAGGTATCATTGATAGGGATGGCGGAGTGATGAAAGAGGAAGGATATTCTCATGAAGAAATTAGAGAATTGTTCTTAACAAGGGATGGAAATAAGCTAAGCACGCCTGACATGATCCCGTTTGACGAGATCAATGAAAAAATCTGGGATCTGAATTTTGAAATTTTTATACCAGCGGCAGCTTCTCGATTAATTACAAAAGATCAGGTTGAACGAATGATTTCATCAGAATTGGAGGTATTTTCTTGTGGTGCTAATGTGCCATTCGCAGATCCTGAAATATTCTTTGGTCCTACGGGCTTATATGCTGACAGTAATTTTTCGGTAATTCCAGATTTTATTGCAAATTGTGGAATGGCTCGAGTTTTTGCCTTTTTAATGGAAAGTGAGGTGGAATTGACAGATGAATCAATTTTTGATGATACGTCTAATATTATAAGAAAGGCTCTTGAAAAGACTTATAAGAAAAACCAGTCAAGAACAGATATAGCCAAAACATCTTTTGAAATAGCCTTGAACCAGCTTGTATAAATTACAAAACTTAACAGTATTTAATTTTAATGGTAATATTTGATTACTACTAATTCAATATATTTGGGCTTTGCCTGAATGACACAACTTTGTAAAAGAGTTAGTATTTCGATAAATTTTAATGAAAATTTCCTTTTGTGAATAAAACACTAGTAGGCTTTTTAGTAATATTTTTTTCTTTTATTTCCATCAACGTCTTAACGGCTAAAGAGGAAACAAAAGCCACCACCACTGTTGAGCAGTCTGTTGATAATCATGCAAGTGATGATTCACATAATCAAGAACACGGCACTGCTGACGGAGAAGGACACGAGGAAGCTCATATGCCTCCAGCATGGACTGTACTTCCCTTTGTAATTCTATTAATAATGATTGCCACAGGCCCATTGTTCTATGAGCATTTTTGGCATAAGAATTATCCTAAAGTGGCAGTAGTCTTTGCACTACTGGTAGTAGCCTACTATTTATTTGTACTTCATAATACCCATAGTCCCGTACATGCCTTGGCTGAGTATGTACAGTTTATCGCTTTACTGGCGGCTCTTTATATTGCCTCTGGTGGTATCATGATAGATATCGATAAGAAGGCGACTCCAATGGCTAATGTTATGTTGTTAGCACTGGGAGCGGTAATAGCTAATTTGATTGGAACAACGGGAGCATCAATGCTATTGATAAGACCTTTTATGAGGTTGAATAAAACAAGGATCAAAGCTTACCATGTTATATTCTTCATTTTTATAGTTAGTAACGTTGGCGGTTCATTAACACCTATAGGTGACCCACCTTTGTTCTTAGGCTTCTTGAAGGGAGTACCATTTTTCTGGACTTTGGAGCACAACATTGTCCCATGGTTTGTGGCTGTACTTATTTTATTGGTAGTATTCTATCTGTTTGATATCAAAAATAAATCTAATTACTCTTTAGGCGATGAGGAAGTAAAATTCTCCAATAAAATAAAATTGATAGGTTCTAGAAATTTCATTTGGCTTGGTCTGGTCATAGGCTCAGTTTTTCTAGATCCAAATGTGCTGCCATGGGTGCCGGCTA
>NZ_SMLV01000391.1:0-5303 GCF_009711525.1 Fulvivirga lutimaris | reverse complement strand
TTTTTAAGGGAGTTAATTATGTTTTTTGTTGCTTTCCTATCTTTCAGATTTGCTAATAAAGATGCTATAAAGGGTAATGAGTTTAGCTTTGAGCCTATTAGAGAAGTGGCCTTTATCTTCGTAGGAATTTTTGGTACTATGATGCCAGCACTTGAGTTGGTAGGAGGTTTTGCTGCTTCGCCAGAAGGAGCAAAGATGATAAGTCATAACACTTTGTATTGGGGTACAGGTATCCTTTCAGGTTTCTTAGATAATGCTCCTACTTACATCAATTTCTTAACTGCAGCTTTGGCTTCACAGGGAGGATCTATTTCGAAACTTACTGACGTCATGGCCTTTGCCAATGGTGGAGTTTTCCATGATTCTATCCTTGACTTGAAAGCTATATCAATCGGGGCAGTGTTCTTTGGAGCATTTACTTATATTGGTAATGGACCAAACTTTATGGTAAAATCCATAGCTGAGCAGATTGGATTAAAAATGCCATCTTTCTTCGGTTACATTATCAGGTTTTCGATTCCATTCTTATTACCACTATTATTTATCACGTGGTTAATATTCTTTGCCTTTAGTTAACAGTAATTAAATTCCATTCTTAAATGTTTAGTAAGGGGTGGTATAATAGTCGGTCAACCGGTTATTATATCATAACCAACTTATTAAATAATGGATAATTTAGAAAGACACTTATTTTTTGCCCTGGCCAGACTAAAGGGGTATGTTTTTCAAAAGGCAGATAATGATGAAGTTGAAAATGGAAAATATCTATTTTCATCTTACAAAGGACATTTGGTTGGAGCATTAGAAATTAATATAGTTGATAAGGCTGATGAATTTCAGGATGTTTTTAAAGAAGATAGCTTTCTAAATATCAGCTATGTTTACCTCAATGATGATCCTTCTCTTGATGGAATTTTGGCTTTTAAAGGCCTTATGGCACTAGCCAAACAGTATGCACAGCGAGAAAAAACGAATTTAATATTAGGATCATCTTATGAATCTTTCATAAAACAGGTTTCACCAATATTAGATATTACTTCACTTGCAGAAGAGCTGAACATCAAGCCTTGTAATGACTGTACTTCAAATACGCTGAAAGAGAAGTACAGATTCTTATCTTATTCGGATGTACCATTTTTCATGAAGCTAAATGAGCGATTAAAAAATATTAGTTTTTTGCCAGCTGAGAAGGTGCTGGCTACCACTTGATGCTAAGCATTAAATTAGGAGCAAAACCAATGCTATACCTTGTCTCTAGGGAAGTATTAGGGCCTCTTGTTATATAGTTGTTTGATACTAGATTTTCCTGATCATAAACATTCAGTAAAGAAAGACCGACTGTGCCGACCCATCCTTTGCTCTTAGCAGGAAATTGATAAACAGCTGCCACATCCAACTGATGCTGGCCATCATAGCGGCCATTATTTTCTTCTGCAACCACTGCAGCATTTGGGTCATTGTCTGGTCCTGGGACTGGAAAGAATGAGTTTTCTGTATAAACAGGGATGCCTGACAGGTATTGCCATCCTAAAGAAAACTTCCATTGATTTATTTGAGTTGTAGCTCCTATGTTAAATGTGTGCGGCTGGTCATAGTATGTTTCAAAGGTTAGCTGGTTAAGCAAAGGAAAGTCCATTTCTGTTGTTGTATAGCTGTAGCTCACCCAGGTGTCTATCTGGCCCCAGTCTTTACTTAAAAGAAGATCGATACCAAATATGGTTAGTTCACCTGAGGTGAACGGTGTGGGGCTATTTGGTCCAGCATTTGGATCAACTGTCGACAGGTCAGTCACCTCTTTATAATAGCCTTCGATATCGATTAGAAATGATGAGGGCGACCATGATGAGCCAATCATATATAATGAGCTCTTGACAACAGGTCGATTATATTTGGCTAGTTCCCAGGATTGATTCTCGGCCTGTACGTCTTCAAAATCAAAAAATACATTTTGAGTAACATATTGACTATAAAGTCCTGCGCTTGATTTTAGTGACCAATGATCATTTAAATTGTAATTGGCAAAAACTCTGGGTTCTACTCGGGTAAAATCTGTTACTGTATAAAAAAGTCCAGTGAGCCCTGCATTTATTGATAATCTATTGCCTATTGCAAGGTGCTGATTGAAATATAAATTATGGAGATAAGCCACATCAGTAACTTCAAAGGAAATTACAGGACGGTTAGGTCTGGCAGAAAAGTTATCTTTTTCCAGCTCGTACCGGTTGGCTATATAACCAAAACTAAAGTTATTCTGATCATTTGGATTAACATCAATTTTATTCTTTAAGCCAATTGAGATATCCTTTAATTCGTCAATAAAATGATTCGGAATTATGGTTTGCTGAGTGTCTATGAACAATTCAGTAATTTTTGAATCATAGCTATAGTGAGAGTAACTGGCAAAGGCATCAGTTTTGAACTTATTAGACCAGTGTTGATTCCAGGAAATATTAATCCCATCATTGTTAAGTTCAGTTCTGCTTTTGAATTGAGTATTTCTTTGCGAGTTAAACCTACCCAGTTCCTGATCATTATTAATTGTTAGTAAACTCAGACTTACTTTACTTTTTTCAGATTGATATGTCGTGTTAAAATTGGCATCAGAATAGATAAATGAACTTTCAGTTTCCACTTCATTAGGGTTGTTTGCACCAGTTTCAATAAAAACCAACCGGTCAATCTCTCTTAGTTTTGGTGATTGCCAGCTACCCGGTAAAGATGTTCGAACAGAGCCTGTAGCCGACCAGGACTTGTTAATAGGTACACTGGCAAGAGCAGAAGCGTAAAGGCTATTTACACTTATGTTGTACAATGAGGTATCAGGAGCATTTACGTTACTTTCTAGTGTGATAGCTCCACCAACTCTACCAGAAATGGAAGGGTCGAAACCACTTCTATAAACAGAAACTCTATCAATAAACATTGGGTTGAAAGCGGATATAGCCCCGTAGTAATGCCCTTTGTGATAGATAGGAATGTTGTCTAACAATACTAGTGTTTGATCTGATGTACTGCCTCTTACATGCAAGTTGCCAGATTTGCCATCTGGAGAAGAAATGCCGGGTAGTGTTTTTATGGCTAGAAGAATATCACTATCAGTATCTCCCGGAAGAAGTGAGAGATTCTTAGTGCTTACAACAAGGCTGTGATCGGTTGTTACTGCATTTATTCCGTTAGTGATGTAATGGGTAATAACAACTTCATCAAGTGTAGTAGTGCTGAATGACATTTGTATAGTAGAACATTCTACAGATAGGTCGCCAATGACCAGCTTTTTGTCACCATAACCGAAGTATTTTAAGACCACAGTATCCTGAAAAGTAAAACGGCCAGAAAACCTCATGTAACCATTATCATCAGATATGGCATTAGTGTTTTGATCATTGAACAAGGCCTGTGCTCCTTTTAATGGTTTAGAATCATCCTGATCAATAAGTTGAGCACAAAACTTACGTTCGACTGTACTTATGAGGATGACATCAGAATCTACCTGATCAAATGCTAATCCTGTTTGCTTGGAAATTTGCTCCAGATGGGTCTCAAGAGTTTGATCGATAGAAATATCCGATACTTTTAGCTTGTCTATTATTTCATCTGAAAAGGAAAATTTGACATTAAATTGCTCTTCTAACTCTAGGAGTTGAGCTTTAAGGGTTTTTTGGTTCTCTGATTGACCAAAAGCAAAATTGAGAGCTAGAAAGCTCAACAAAATGGGGAAAATAAGCTTCAAATTACTTTACAGGTTTACTGCAAAGTAACGCTTTGACCGTCTATTTTGAAACTAATATTCATTGGTTTGCAAACCATCTCCAGAGCTTTTTCTTTTGAGTTGGGAATATAAGCTCCTGTAAATAATTGTTCAGCGTTTATCTGAGAAGCATCAATTTTTATATCGTACTGGTTTTCAATTGATTCTAATACCACAGAAATTGGAGTGCTGGTAAATTGCTTTAAATCGCTTGACCAGCTGTGCTTAAAATTGAAGGGATCAATTTTTTTATTTTTAATGTTGACACCCATTCCTTTTGTCAGGGTTACTTCATTATCATTGGCATTGACTAATACTTTTCCGTCATAGCAAGAGACAGCGCTAAACTGAGGAGAACTTATAATTTCAAAGGATGTACCTAATACTGTGAGTTTTGATTGGTCAAAGTCTACTGTAAAAGGAGTTCCTTTTTCTACTTCATAATATGCAGTTCCCTTCTGGCGGATATCACGCCTCTTTTTACCCCAGGACTTTCTTTTGAAAGCAATGCTACTATTTGGCCCAAGAGTTACCTTCGAATTATCGGGAAGTACTACTTCCTTAGACTCACCAAAAGTAGTTTCGTAAGTGGTGGTCTCGTTACTTTTAACTACAAAATAGACAATAGCGGTTGCGAGGAAGGCAAAAACAGCTGCCCACCTTACCATTGGCTGGTTATACCATGGAATAACCTTGGCCTTTTTCCCGGTTAATTTTTTTTTCTCTAACTCTTCAAAACTCTTTTCTAGATCAAGAGGAGCTACCTGCCATTGATCTACTTCGGTAATAATGGCCTTATATTTTAAGAAATCATCAGACTGTTCAAATGCAGCAAGCTTTTCATCTGAGAGGTCTCCATTTATCCAGCGGATGAGTAGGTCATTATCTTTATTGAGTTCTTCCATTCTATATTATAAAAACAGTTGTGGTAAGTATTATACCACCCCTGCTTTTAAATTTTTCTATGATTTAAAATATCAAGATCATTTTTAAGCTTATCCATAGCCTTATACATCTTCTTGTGTACAGCACTCAGGCTAACTTCTTGCAAATCAGCAATTTCCTGAAATGACAGTTTGTCAACCCTATTCAGTAGAAATACTTCCCGTTGAGTAGCCGGCAGGTTAGAAATTGAATCTTCAAGCTTGGTCTTAAACTCTTGCTCTTCCATGATATATTGAGGGTCTTCGCTCAATGAATTGTTGACATTTTCTTTGGCAAAGCTGAGCACTACTTTTTCATGCTCAATGGTATTTAGGAACATTCTCTTGGCGGTTGTAAATAGGAAAGAGCGAGCTTTTTCAAGAATAACTTTTTTGCAATTCTCCCAAAGCTTTATAAAGGCATCCTGCATTAAATCTTCAGCTTTTTCCAGGTCACCACATTTATAATAGAGGAAGTTACGTAAAGGACCTGCCTGCGATTTAAAGATGCTTTGATAGTTGTTCTCTTGACAAACTGAATTGTCTTCAGACATAATTTGGGTTGGTTGAAAGTATCGAAGTTATTAAAAACCTAAAATAGAATTGCCCAATTTATTTAAATAAATTGGGCA
>NZ_SMLV01000018.1 GCF_009711525.1 Fulvivirga lutimaris | reverse complement strand
GTCCATGTTACATTCGCTCCGGTGTTCACCGTAAATGCCCCTACACTGATCAAGTCGCCTGGACATACCGCGATGTTCGCCTTCTGCGTGATTACATTGTCTGGACTGATTGTAATACTGAACGTCTCTGGGGTGCTGCTCACACAACCATCCTTGCTGCTCGTTACACTAATGTTACCTACTATATCACCGCCTGTATTGGTTCGATGGGGCAGTAAAGATGATATCACCATTACCAGTCGTTGAGATGCCAATAGCCGCATTGTCATTCGTCCATGCTATCGTA
>NZ_SMLV01000407.1 GCF_009711525.1 Fulvivirga lutimaris | reverse complement strand
AGAATAGAAGTTTCCTAAACTTTAGATCCAGGTTCGATTCCTGGAGAGGCCACTTAATCTTTTCATACCTGAGATCCAATTCTTAACAAATCTGAATAAACTCCTCTGGCGGTAACTTCAGCACCGGCACCAGCACCTTGAATAACCATAGGCTGTTCTCCATAACCCTTGGTATAGATTTCAAAAATCGAGTCTGCATTTTTTATATTACCTAAAGGCGAATTTTTAGAGGCTTTTATAAGAGATACTTTTAGTGTTCCAGCCTCTGCATCTAAATCACCAACGTACCTAAGCACTTCATTTGATTTTAGACCATTCTTAATCTCTTGATAATGCTGATTCAAAATATCTTGCTGACCAATAAACTCAGAGTAATCATTCGTACTACTAAGCTTGTCAGGAATAAGACTTTCAATTTCTACATTTTCAAATTCACAAGTCATACCAACCTCTCTAGCTAGAATCAAGAGTTTTCTGGCCACATCCATACCACTCAAATCTTCGCGAGGGTCTGGCTCGGTAAAGCCTTTCAGTTTTGCTTCCTCCAAAACTTTACTAAAGCTTTCATTTGATATGGAGTAGTGGTTGAAAATATAACTTAGAGATCCACTGAATACACCTTTTATTCTAGTTATCTGATCCGATGAGTTATGTAGATGTTTAAGCGTATCGATAATTGGTAAGCCTGCTCCAACATTAGTCTCATAAAAGAAATGTCTTGCTCTTTTCTTTAAGTCTAAACGCAGTTCTATGTAGAAACTGTAGTCAATAGAATTGGCTTTCTTATTGGAAGCAACAATGTCAATACCATATCGCATAAAAGTGGGGTAGAGGTTTGCTACCTCAAGGCTTGATGTATTGTCAGCAATCACGATATTTTCAAGGCCAGTTTCGCTAAGGCTTTTTAATATTTCATTGAAGTTATTAGAGTGCTGAGAACACTTTAGTTGATCTCTCCAGTTGGTTGATAACCCATTTTCATTAATGATATACCTTTGACTATCAACCACCCCAATCACATTGATTTTTAAACCGCGCTGATCAATCATAGATTCCTTGGTTTCTAAAATCTGATCGATAAGCTTACCGCCAACGGTTCCTTTTCCAATGGCGAAGAGGTTAAGTGTCTTTATAGCTCCAAACACCTGATTGTGCACCACATTTATGGCTTTCTTAAGCCTTTTACTATCAATAACCAGCGAAATATGTTCTCCACTTATACTATTGCTGATCAAATGCATCCAGATTTTGTTTCTGCGCAGCCCTTGAATTGCTTTTTCCAATGCGAAATTATGTCGGCCAACAATGGCAATTATGGCCATATCACTGTTGACCCTGATGGAAGAAATTTCACCAGTTTCTAATTCAACCTGAAACTCCTTATTCAAGGCTAATTCGGCATTGGTAGCATTTTCAGTGTCGATGATAAACCCGATCCCCCTTTCTGATGATGCTTGAGAGATAAGTCTCACGCTAATTTCATCTTTACTTAAGGCGTTGAAAATTCGTGCATCTATGCCCACTTTCCCCAACATTCCCTTGCCTTCGATACTCACCAAAGAGACATTTTCAACAGCAGAAACAGCTTTTATCCCTTTTCCTGATCCGTTTTTGTCAATTAATGTTCCTGGGTTAGCGGGAGTGTTTGTGTTTCTTATAACAAGCGGAATATCATTATACAACAGCGGTAGAATAGTTTTTGGGTGTAGAATATTAGCTCCAAAGTTGGCAAGCTCGTTAGCTTCTTTGTAACTGATGTGCTCTAGCTTAACTGCATTGCTAACATATTTTGGACTTGCACTGTAGATTCCATCAATATCTGTCCAGTTCTGTATTTCTGCAGCCTTTATAAAGCTGGCAATTATAGTTGCTGAATAGTTGCTGCCATTCCGACCTAATGTAATGGTCTCGTCTTTCTTGTTTTTGGCAATAAAGCCAGTAATTACAGGTATAAACGAGCTTTTTATTTTAGAAAAATACTCCGTTACATTTTTTCTTGAATTGAAAAAGTCTATTTGGGCATCACCATCAATTACTTCTGCCAGAAGCAAATCCCTCGCATCAACAAAACCAGCATTTACTTCGATTTTGTTTAAAGCATATGCTATTGCTTTGGCACTAATAATTTCTCCAAAAGACAATATTTTATCTCTTATAGCATTAGAAGGGATTTTAATAATGCTAAGTGCTTTTAAGAAGTCCTCTAACTCAGCTTTTTCAATGTCAAAATTAAAATCTTCATCCTCTAACTGTTGAAGCCCAAAGAAAGACGCTAACTTTTGGGAATAATCCTTCCCTCTATAAGCATCCTCATATATGCTTTGCAATAAGTCAGTACTTTCTCCTCTTGCAGAAACTACCAAAGCAAGGCTCTTAGTTTGAGATTCACTCTTTATAATCTCCAACACATTATGCAAGGAAGAACTGTTTTTTAATGACTTTCCTCCAAACTTTAAAACTGTCCTTTCCTGACTTTTACCAAAGTTTAATGAGTCATAAAAACCTTTGATTTTATTAATGATTTGATCTGTTTCTATTAGGAAACCATCATGACCAAATTCAGACTCAATTTCCTGAAAACTCGAGTTGGGAATATGTTCTGCCATGAACCTTTGAAAACGAACGGGAATCAAAGTGTCTGAGCTAATACCAATAATCAGGGTTGGAATTTGAATCTCGCTTAATGCTTTTACCTCACCACCACGATTTCTTCCTACATGATGACTGTCAAGACATTTTGTTAAGTAGTAGTAGCAGAGTGCATTAAACCTGTTTACAAATTTTTCGCCCTGATATTGCATATAACTCGATGATTTAAAATCATCTACTTTTTCATCAATATCAGTCTGTGTATTTATAAAAGCATTGGATGTTCTGTAGGTCAATAGCGCCATTGATCTGGCAGCTTTCATACCTGCAACACCACCATCTTCAGTACCAAAACTTGGATCAGACTGCATTGCAATACGCTGAGATTCATGCACTGCAATACCCCAGGCTGATTCCTTGGAGCATGACGCTACAAGAATTAAATGGTCGATTGTGCCTTTGAAAGAGTAGCTAAACTCCAAGGCTTGGTTGCCGCCAAATGAACCTCCAATGGCAGTATGGATTTTATTTATGTCCAAGTGCTGAGCCAGCAGCTGCTGAGACTTCACAACATCGCGTACCGAAAACTGAGGAAAATCCAAATCAGTTGGCTTTGTGCTGCCATAGGGAGAGCCTATTGAATTAGCACAGATAATGAAATAGTCTTTTGGATCATAAAATCCACCATTACCAAATAATTTAGGCCACCAATCAAGCACATCGGTATTGGCAGAAATAGAATGAAAAACCCAAATCACATTTGAGTCATCAGCATTTCTTGCTCCGAATGTATGGTATGCTAATTTAAGGTTGTTGATAACCTTTCCATTTTCTAATTCAAATGGATTTTCAAAATTGTAATACTGAAGTTCTTGCATTATTTAGACTTTGTTAGTGCCTGGTCTATATCGTTTATGATATCATCGATATGTTCCAACCCTACTGAAAAACGTAAAAAACCTGGTGTTATGCCTACTTTTAGTTGATCCTCTGAGCTCATTTTTGAGTGAGTAGTAGAAGAGGGGTGTGTAGCAATACTTCGTGTGTCACCAAGATTAGCTGTCAACGAGAGCATGTTTAATGAGTTTAAAAATTTAGCACCCTGCTCCAGGCCTCCTTTGATAACGCACCCTACAAGTCCACCACCTTTTTTCATCTGCTTTTTAGCCAAATCATATTGACGATAGGATTCGTGGTGTGGATAAACTACTGCATCAATAGCCTTATGATTTGACAAAAAATCGGCAAGGGCGGCAGCATTATCACAATGCCTATCCATTCTCACAGCGAGCGTTTCCAAGCTTTTCGAAAGCACCCAGGCATTAAATGGTGATAAACTGGCTCCTGTTCTGCGGATGTAGTCGTAACATATTTTTACATACTCTTCACTTCCGAGAATGGCTCCTCCAAGAACTCTGCCCTGTCCGTCAATGTATTTGGTAGCAGAGTGTATAACTAAGTCAGCCTTGTAATGAACTGGTTTCTGAAGATATGGTGTCGCAAAACAGTTGTCTACTGAGAATATAATATCATTTTCTCGGCAGAGATTGCCAATGAATTCTAAATCCGCTGATTTCAAGGTTGGGTTTGATGGAGTCTCAACATAAATCATTTTGGTGTTTGGACGGATGGCCTTTTCATAAGATTCATTGTCATCGACATCCACAAAAGTGTGCTCAATGCCCATGTTGGGAAATACATTGGTCAGTACATATCTTGAATTGCCAAAAATTGCTCCTGAAGAAACTATATGATCACCTGACTTTAAAAGTGCGGCCATACTATTAAATACTGCGGCCATACCTGAGGCAGTTGCTACACCAGCTTCACATTCTTCTAAAAGACAGAGTTTGTCAATAAACTCATCTGTATTAGGGTTGGAAAACCTTGAATATAAATTTCCCTCAACCTCATTATTAAATAGCTGCGCACCATGTTCTGCAGAATCAAAAGTAAAGCTCGATGTCATGTAGATGGGTGCGGAATGCTCTTTTTGAGCAGTCTTTTCCATCTGTGTGCGAATAGCTAGCGTTTCAAATTTATCTCTTTTCATAATAGAAAATATTAATTGAAATCCTTACGGAAATTCCATTAGCATTTAATAAATCATCATGAAAAGTGTAATTGGAGAGGCCTTTGAATGATAGGCCAAAAGAGTATTGGAAAATTCTTCTGACTTATCTCTATTGCACAGTTTGCAATTGGAATTAGCACCTTCTTAATGACTAAGGGTTGCTAAGGTTTCAAAGGGCCAATCCCTCCACCTTTCTCGATAAGTTATGTAAATGAACGTTTCGTTAGAACGATGCAAATATATGGCTGTTTTTGTCATTTCCCATTAAAAATCAAAAAGTTAATTGAGAATTGTAGAATGACGACTTTTTCGTTTTTTGACATAGTGTACATTGGATGTGAAATTTTTACAATGAATTGTTGCGGTTAATAAATGCCTTTACAGGAACTCTTAATAGCTAATTTTCAGCTCCTTACGTTGTAAATCAGAGATTTTCATGCTAGCTTATAAATTTAAACCCCTTTAAAATGGCTACAGAAAGAAAATTTCATCAACAGAGTATTTCAAAAGCTCCAACACTAGTTGGTTTCCTTAGTAATTTCAATACATATACTATTAGTTGGTTTCTACTATCCAGCGCAGTTACTGCTGTATATGGATATTACTTCCAAAAGGCAACATTGGAGAGTGTTGGTGTCTTTAAATGGGCAGCAACCTTAACGGGCGAGTTTATCATTTTTGCTGTAATAGTTGGTGTCATTATTCTTTTTATCCATGATAAACGGCAGACTGAAAACCCAATTCAAAGGCTATTTCCTGTTATAATCTGGGGGAGAAAGGTGCTTGTCAAAATGGGTCCCTTGCTTCGTCAATACTTATTTCTCAATGATCAGGAAGAAACACCTTATAATAGAATAACCAGAAATTGGGTGCATGAAACCTCTAACGGTGTAAGAAATACCATTGGTTTTGGTAGCCAAATTGATATGGATAAAGTGGGGACTACGTTGATAATGCCTGCAACATTTACCAATACCAAAATTAAAACAGGGGAAGAGACAGGAAGAACTTACAAGAAAATTATAGGCAAGCATACTGGTGTAGTGCCTGTAGAACTCAACCATTTTGTGCATATCAGCGCGATGTCTTACGGAGCTTTATCTTACAGAGCTCATGCAGCGCTGAATAAAGGAGCAAAAATGGCCGGCATTTTTCATAATACAGGAGAGGGGTCATTGGCGCCTTGTCATGAATATGGAGGTGGTGATTTGATCTTTCAGATTGGTACAGCCAAATACGGCATTAGAGATGATGAGGGCAATTTGGATGATAAATTACTTGAAGAAATGGCGCAACATCCTCAGGTTAAAATGTTTGAAATTAAGCTTGCTCAAGGAGCTAAACCTGGTAAAGGGGGAATGCTTTTGAAGGAAAAAATCACTGAAGAAATAGCTGGCATCAGAAAAATACCAATGGGTAAGGATGCCTATGCGCCTGCTCGTCATAAAGAGTTTAGTAATGTTAATGGGCTTTTTGATTTTATAGATCATGTTAGAAAGATCACCAAGAAGCCAACGGGAATAAAAATGGTAATAGGTCATACCGCTGAGATAGAAGCAATAGCGGACAAAATGAGCAAAGAGCCAGGTAGAGGACCAGATTATATTGTAATTGATGGTGGAGATGGCGGTACAGGAGCGGCACCTTACGTCCTTAGCTCATATTCCGGTTTGCCAATGAAACAGGCACTAGCTGTGGCAGATTGGGCTTTTAAAAGACACAAGGTGCGTGACAAGGTGGTGATTTTTGCCAGTGGTAAGGTTGCGACTCCTATCGAAATAGCTGTTGCAATGGCGTTAGGTGCAGATGCCATATATATGGCCAGAGGGTTTATGTTGTCATTAGGCTGTATACAAGCTTTGGAGTGTCATACTAATAATTGCCCCACTGGTATTGCTACTCAAAATAGACGCCTTGAAAAAGCGCTTGATATAGAAGCGGCAGCTAAACGTGTAGCAACTTATGCGGACGCACTGTATAAAGAAACACAGATGCTTGCTGAGTCTTGTGGTTATGAAACGCCTAGTGATATTACCCCTGATGATATAATGGTGGTGACTTCTCCAGGACATCTGGATTACCTTTCTGAGTTACATGGAATTTCTGCTTATGAAGCCAGCCTGGAACGCAAGAAAGCCAAAGAAAGAGGTATGACCGTTGGGGAAATGAAGATGCAGGAGGATGAAGAGTAGAATCAGCCTGATAGCAACACTATTCCGGTTTTACAATATAATTAGATTATGCTAAAGAACTTATTGCTGCTCGTGATATCATTGTTGGTCCTAATATTTTTTGAATCAGCTCAGCAATATTACTACATAGATGCATTTGATCTGCATCCAAAAGGCACAATTGTCACCTTTGGTGAGATTTTAAACCTCCAATTGGTTTGGTGGATGGTATGGTCAGCCGTAGCTGCTGGATTCTTTTATTATCTATTTAACCATCCTATAGAAAATTTCAATGGTAGGTCTTTATTGAGGCTGTCAGGATTAGTTGTAACCACATTTTTAATTACTGTTTTAATATATGCCCTGATACAGGTCTTAAAAAGTGGAGGCGAAGTTTCGGTTATTGAGGTCGTGATATTTAAAGTGTTTCAGAAAGCTCCAATTAGTCTTATTGCCTATAGTTTTATGGCTATCATGGTACACCTTTATCTAAACAAAAGGGAGTTTGAGGTGCTGGTTGAAAACATGACAACACTGGAAGATGAGATGAAGGAAATAAAGGAGAGTCAGAGTATCAAGGTATTGTCAACTAAGATTGGTGATTCGAGACAAGTAATAAAGCTTGATGAGATTATGCAAATAGAAGCTAATGACTATTGCGTAGATGTTCATACATCAGGTGGTAAAAAATATGTAATGCGAACCTCTCTAAAAACATTGGAGAAAAAGCTTCCGGCTTATTTCTTCAGAATCCATAGAAGACATATTGTTAACCTTAATTTTGTGCAGTCAGTTAATAGCAATGGCATTTCTGAGGTAACTCTTAAAAATAATGAGAAGGTACAAGTGGCCAAAAGCAGGATTAAAGAATTTAATGCCGCGCTTAGTATTTAATCTTCTAAGTGACCAACGCTTTCATTGGTTTTAACAATTTTTCGGAATTCATCAGGTTGCTTTTCATTCAATAGTTTTCTGTCTCCTCTGGCTTCAATTAGCCTCCCAAAGTTTTCTTCCCTTTTATCAAATTGCTCTTGATTTGCATAGGTGGTAAGCAAGATGATATGATAATCTGAAGTGTCACTTTCAGACAGCCTAAGTAACTGATATGATTTGATAAACTTTGCTTCAACAGCCTTTACCCTCAGTTTCTCCCAATTATTTTTATAATAATAAATGGCCTCTTCTTCATTTTTATTAAGAATCTGAACATAATCAATGGTTGATATTTGTTCGTTGTTTTGACCAAAAACATCAAGCTGTGAAATTAGCAGTAATGTAAAAAGGGTAAGGTATTTCATGTCAGCTGGTTTAAGTGGAATTTAATGTTAATCCATTCTTATAACATTGATAGGATTACGGGTAGCGGACTTAAAAGTTTGGATAAAAAGTGTTAGTAGTGCTACAAAAAGTGTGAGCATAAGACCGATGAAGTAAAAGGAGAGGTCAAACCCTTGCTGATAGGCGAATGTATCCATCCATGACGAGGAGAAGTAATAGATGATAGGCCATGTGATTAAGTTGGCAACCAAAATCAGGAGAATGAAATTTTTTGAAAGTATAAATACAATTGAGTTTACAGAAGCTCCCAGTACCTTTCTAATCCCAATTTCCTTCATCCTAAACTGACTTACAAGACTAATTAAGCCAAAAAGGCCTATTGTGGCAATTACTATTGTAATAACCGAAAAGACTTTGATTAAGCTTGAAAACTGGCGATCTGTGGTATATAAAGATTGCAGGTGATCATCGAGGAATACAAAATCAAAAGGTACTTCAGGAATTATATCTTTCCAGGCGCTTTCTACAGATACCACAAGGTTATGAAAGTTCTGCGCATCAACTCTTAAATAGATATTTCTCAATCTGGTGTGCGGGTAAATTAACACCAAGGGTTTTATTTCATTATGCAGTGATTGGAAATGAAAATTACTAACTACACCTATTACTGCTCCATTTCTTTGTCCACTGGCCTGTATTTTCTTACCAAGGGCTTCCTCAGGTGTCCAGCCAAATGCTTTGGCAACTTGCTCGTTTATTACAATACCATTGGCACTATCATATGCATTAGTTTGGGAAAACTCTCTTCCAGCAATCATATCTACACCTATGGTTTTAAAGAAGTCATCACCAACAGCATTAATATCCATACGCACCGGTTCTTCTATACCTTCTGCTGACACTGGTCCGCTACCTGTGTCACCATCCATTCTGCCACCACCAATAGATGCCCCTTTCACTTCTGGGATTTGAAGTAGTCGTTCTTTTAAAGGTTCAAAATAGCGCTGCAACGTCTCACCTGGCATTTGTAATAAGGCAATTTGATTTTTTTGATAACCTAAATCTTTATTCAACAGGTAGTCAACCTGACCATTGATTATCAGGCTGCCAATAATCAATATAGAAGTGATTGAAAACTGAATGGTGACTAACACAGACCTCATCCAGGACCCTTTATTTCCTAATTTGACGGTTCCTTTAAGCACGTCAACCGGTTTGAAAGATGACATGATAAAGGCTGGGTAGATACCAGACAAGAGTATGATCAAAAACGAAATAGGAATAAATGTGTAGATTAGTTTTATCGCCAACTCTGAATTCCAGATATAGTCTATGCTCATCACCTGAGCACACCAGCTAAGTAAATAAGGTGAAATTATAAAGGCCACTAACAAACTGCCTAAAACCAATATTGCTGGTTCTAAAATGTATCTCCACCAAAGTGACTTTTTAGAAGTCCCAAGCGTTTTTCTTATGCCAGTTTCAGTCGCTCTTGTTAAAGACTTAGCTGTTGTAATATTTGTGAAATTAAAACCAGCCAGTAGCAGAATTAGTAGCCCTACTGAACCTAACGCATAGACATAATTGTAATTACCAGACTTTGTATGTTCGCTATAAACATCGCCAAAGTAAATTTGAGTTAAGTTTTGAAGTCCATATCGAAAGTTATCAATCCTGTCAGCCAGGAAATGAGTGCCTGCGAAGTCCACAAGTTTAGGCTCAAAAGCATTAGGGTCTGTACCATCAGCCAGCTGAATATATGTTGGGAATGATATCCAGCCCCAGTCATCTAAAGTTACTGGGTAACCATAGGGCACTTCGAAAGCTTCAAATGGTCTGATAAAATCGAACGGGAAATGATTGTTCTTGGGGATAGGGGCAAAAACACCTGTAACCTCCAACGTTTCTTCTCCCACTTCTAAAATTTTACCTAGCGGATTTTCATTGCCAAAATACTTGATTGCCATCGGCTCGGTGAGTACAATGCCATTCTTTTCTTTTAAAGCGGTATTAGGATTTCCTTTCGAAAGAGGGAAGGAGAATATTTCTATTAAACTGGGGTCGGCATAGTATATTTTCTCTTCATAAAATTGATTGTTTTTATATTTTACTATCTGATTAGGTGTATATCTCAGCCGTGCTGAATTCACTACTTCAGGGAAGGCTTCAACAATTGCCGGGCCTACTGGTGGGCCTACGGTAGCTATTTTTCTATCACTGCTAGGATTATTGGTCTCATCATAGATGATTCGATAAACATTGTCCTTGTTGATATGAAAAGTATCGTAGTTTATTTGAAAGTCGATAACTGTATATATGACTATTGCACAGGCCAGTGCTACCGTCAGACCTGTTATGCTCACGAACAAATTTTGCTTATCCTTTTTTAGACTTCTGGCAGCTACTTTAAGGTAATTGAAATTGAGACCCATTGTTAAGTGATTAGTTTTGAAAAACTGTTTGATTGCAAATGGCTTGAAGAACCTAAGCACATCCATTATATAAATTAATCGAGCTTTTGAGAGACCCTGCCGCTCAACTCTGTTGTAGAACTCCTCTTCAATATCACCCTCGATCATTTCAATCAATTCTGGTTTGCAGTACCATTGAAGTAGCCTTTTGGCAAATGCAGGTGGTCCGGCTTGTGAGAACTTCTCCATTTAATTATTTTGAAAAGCTACTTTGTTTACATCTTTCCACAGTTGCTCCCTCATAAGCTTTGCTTCTTCAAGTGTTTTGGCACCGAAGGCAGTAATGAAGAAATACTTTTTTCTTTTTCCACCTCTTTTATTTGAGGATTCACCAAACTGACTTTCTAAAAATCCTTTTTCTGCGAGGCGATGAAGAGAGGCATGTACAGCACTGAGTGTTATCTGCCTGCCAGTACGTTCGGTCAGTTCATCTTTAATTGATACTCCATAAGCCTTTGGGTGTAGCACACCAATGGCCAACATTACCAATTCTTCAAACTCACCCAGATTTGTTCCTTTCATAATAGTATTAATATTATTCGTAAATGTAGATAATAAGGTTTCAATAAAATTCTATTTTGTAGATAAAATAATTCAAAACTCAAGTTTTAGGTAAGAAATAGATGTTAGTTTGTTCTGATACGGTAGGAGAGGCCGAAGTCCATGAAGTAGTCTGTCTGGCTATTATTATCTCCATAGCCAGCAGAGATATCAATAGCAAAATCATTATTTATCAGGTATCCCAATCCTGTATCAAACCTTGCCGTCAAATCACCCTCTTGATATGAGCCGTAGCTTTCGATGAAACTACGCAATTTGTTGGTGATGGGAAATCCCAAATTTAGGGTGTATATAGCAGATTGCTTTCCCGTTGCTGAGCTCCATTGTGTTCCTAAATTGGCAGTAAGTCCCATTGATTTATAAAGCCTAGTTCCTAAAATAAGTAATAGCCTGGGAGATAGGTATTCTGGTTCATAATCGCTGCTTACAGTTTTTAGCCCTACATCACCCTGAAGACCAATTGATGGCTTATTAGTGCCTGCATTATTAGTTAGGTTTAATCTAACTCCAACATTCCAAAAGTTTACTCCGGCAGCCTTAAATTCAGTATCACCAACATCTATTGTCTCATTTCGATAGGAGAATGCTGATCTAATTTCAAACCTTTCTGATACACCATATCTTAGAGAGTTAAATTGTGTCACCACATTTCCTGAAACATCCGCCTCATCATTATCTAAGGTGAAAATGTTAAGGCCTGATTGAATTTGAAAAATTGATTTACCAGTAGTAAACGGCCCAACAGATTTACCAGGCCTGGCAGTTCTTATAGTCTCGTTATATTGAGCAGAAGTATGAAAATAGGAAAAAGTAAGAAGGAGTAGTGTGAATATTGACTTTAACTTGAACAGCTGAAAATTGGGCATGCTAACTAAATTGTTTTTTATATGATTTTTAACAAAATTGATTAACAATAGTTGTTTTCAATAAAAAAAAGGAGAGTTATAACTCTCCTTTTTTGTAATCTATTTTCTCGCCTCGGTGGGCAAATTCTATAACATACCCATCTATTTTATCCGATATCTGGTCTTTGCTTTCGCAGAGATATAACTGCTTGCAGATTTCTTTAATTTCTTCCTCCGAAAATTTCTCTCTAATTATCGGAGTTAGAAATGCATTGATAATATCTAATTTTTCATCTGCAGTCATAAGTTGCTATTTGGCATAAGAAACAGAACGCATTTCACGAATTACTGTTACCTTAATCTGACCAGGGTATTGCATATCCGTTTCTATTTTCTGAGAGATATCAAAAGACAACTGTCCGGCTCTCTCATCGGTTACATTGTCAGCATCTACCATTACTCTAAGCTCACGACCAGCCTGAATAGCATAGCACTTATTTACTCCATCAAAGCCAAGAGCAAGCGCTTCTAACTCTTTCAATCGCTTGATATAGCTTTCCATTACTTCTCTTCTAGCTCCAGGTCTTGCACCAGAGATGGCATCACATGCCTGAATGATCGGAGATAGCAATGAGGTCATTTCTATTTCATCGTGGTGAGCACCTATCGCATTACAGATTACAGGATGCTCCTTGTACTTTTGAGCGAGCTCCATACCTAAAATAGCATGAGGTTTTTCAGGCTCTTCTGGCCATACTTTACCAATATCATGAAGCAAGCCAGCACGTTTGGCTTGCTTAGTATTTAAACCAAGTTCAGAGGCCATAGTGGCACAAAGGTTGGCCACTTCTCTTGAATGCTGAAGTAGGTTCTGGCCATAGGAAGATCTGAATCTCATTCGACCCACCATCTTGATCAACTCTGGGTGCAGGCCATGTATACCAAGATCGATAACTGTTCTTTCACCAATTTCAACTATCTCTTCTTCAATATTCTTTTTGGTCTTTGAAACAATCTCCTCAATTCTTGCAGGGTGAATTCTTCCATCAACAACTAGTCTATGAAGTGATAGTCTTGCGATCTCTCTTCGAACAGGATCAAAACCAGAAATAATGATAGCTTCAGGAGTATCATCAACAATAATTTCTACGCCTGTTGCAGCTTCAAGTGCCCTGATATTTCTACCTTCTCTACCAATGATCTTTCCTTTGATGTCATCACTTTCAATATTGAAAATAGACACACAATTTTCAATGGCATGTTCAGTAGCTGTTCTTTGTATAGACTCAACTACAATCTTTTTAGCTTCTTTAGTGGCTGTAAGTTTAGCCTCTTCTATGATGTCTTTGATTTGAGAAGATGCTTTAGATTGGGCCTCATCTTTCAATGTCTCAATCAATTGCTCTCTTGCTTCATCTGCAGTTAGGTTAGCAATCTTTTCCAAAATTTGAACCTTCTGCTGGTTGAACTTATCAAGCTCAACTTTCTTTTTATCGACTACTTCAATTTGTAAGGAAAGCTTCTCTTTTAAATCATCGACTTCAGCTTGCTTTCGGTTAAGTTTTTCAAGCTCTTTAGAGATGTGTTGTTCCCTTTGCTTGATCTTGTTTTCATTGGTGATAATGAGGTTTTTCTTTTTAGAAGCTTCCTCTTCAAACTCTGCCTTGAGCTTCAGAAATTTCTCTTTGGCCTCAAGTATTTTATCTTTTTTGATATTCTCAGCTGAAATTTCAGCCTCTTTGATAATAAGCTTAGCCTTATTTTCAAGGTCTTCTTCTTTGGCTTTGTTGGCTTTGGCCACCATAGAACGACCTACGAAAATACCAGCCGCCAGAGCTATCACAGCGCTTAGTATCACATAGATTAAATCTGCCATTATGGTATAAGTTTAGGTTTTAAGTAAACAGCGCTATTGTATCAATTACAACTTGCGGAGTATTACCATTGTTGAAATGTTCGGCAGAACTATGCTAAAGTGAAGAGGGGCTTAAAGGGCCTGATTAATTAGATTATTTAACTGATTTACTTTTTGTACTACGCTATCATCGGTGTCTACATGCTTTTCTTCCAACTCCATCTTGTCCACCAAACAATCAAAAGCTACCATTGCCAGCAGGTCTTGTTTGTCATCAATACCGAATCTTTCTCGATATACGCGTATTCTCTCATTTATAGATTTTCCAGCATTTCTTACCCGCTGTTCATCTTCGGTTTTCACCTTCATTGGGTATTCCCGGTCAGCAATCTTAATTTTGATTGAGAGTTCGTCCATCAATATTTTTTATTTGCTCAAGTGTAAGATACACTTGTCAATTTCTTTAATATAATCGTCAATCTTACTCTTCAATTCAGAGGCATCTTTCCCATCCGAATCAATTTCACTTACAATCTTACTAATTTTAATCTGATTTTGAAAGCTGCTTACCTGCTCCTCCTTTTGCTTCAAAATGCTTCTCAATTCACCGTTTTCTTCCCTTAGCATTTCCATTTCTTCTTTAATGGTTTTATGCCTATCCAGAAGTAGTGAGAGCTTTCTTTCAAGTGAGGATAGATTAGATTTTAGCAGGTCTTGACTCATTGTTATTTTCTTATTATTGCGCCTAGGTCATTTTCAAAAGCAGACATCAATTTAGCCATTGTCTTATCAATAACCTTATCAGTAAGTGTTTTTTCTTTGTCCTCAAGGATAAAACTCATAGCATATGCCTTTTTGTTGCTGTCAATTTTATCTCCTTCGTAAACATCAAAGACATTTATTCGCTTCAGTAACTTTCTTTCAAGCTTAGTAGCCAGAGATTTAATTTTATCGAAAGATATTTCTTTATCGATTACCAAAGAAAGATCACGTCTAACTTCAGGGAACTTAGAAACTTCTTCAAATACTATATTATTGTTTGCTTGCTTTAAAAGCAAGTTCCAATCTAAATCTGCATAAAAAATTTCTTGTTTTACTCCTACTTTTCGACAAACGGTAGCATTTACCTTCCCTAAGGTTGCTAATACCTTCCCATTCAGGTGATATTCCAGTGCATAATCAAAAGGTGAGTTGTGAGATACTTTGCTCTCCAATGACTTGTTAGTGAGCTTGCCCAGCACCGCATTGACCACAGCTGATAGGTCATGAAAAGTTACTTTGCTCAGCTTCTCAGCCCAATGTTCAGCTTCAACATTTCCTGTTATTAAAATGCCTAACCTATTCGACTCTTTGTACTTGTCTTCCTGAAGCTTATAAGTTTTGCCAAACTCAAATATTTTAAGGTCAGCCTGCTTTCTGTTGATGTTGTGGGCAGCCACCTCAAGTAGTGAATACAACATAGACTGTCGCATCACACCCAAATCCTCACTTAGTTTGTTAAGAATAACAACATCTTGTTTTTCATTGATGCTGCTATCACCTGCCGCATAGGCTGGTTTAGTCAATGAATTGGTGATAATCTCGAAATAGCCACGACTAGCTAGCGTTTCAGATATTTTAAATTGAATTTTATCCTTATCAGTAGCAGGAAAGTCAGCTAAATAGCTACTTCCAACATGATCTGGAAGTTCAATATTATTGAAACCATAAATTCTTAGAATCTCTTCAATGATATCTGCTTCTCTCTGTACATCAACCCTGTAAGGAGGCACTATAGCCGTAAAGTCTTTCTCTGATTTGTTTTCAATAGTAATATCTAAAGACTCAAGAATAGAATGGACCTGCTCTTTAGAAATGTTTTTGCCAATTAAACGGTCAATATTTTTATATTTTACAGCAACCTCAAAAGGATTTATTGGATTGTCATAGATATCAATAACATCTGAAGAAATTTTGGCTCCAGCTAGCTCTTTGAAAAGCAAAGCCGCTCTCTTTAAAGCATAAATAGTGATATTTGGATCAGTACCTCTTTCATACCTAAACGAAGCATCGGTTTTTAACTGATGGCTCTGTGCTGTTTTCCTCACATAGTCAGGAGAGAAATATGCGCTTTCTAAAAATATGTTCTTTGTCTCTGTAGTTATGCCCGAGTCAATTCCTCCAAAAACTCCTGCAATACACATTCCTTTACTGTTTCCATCACAGATCATGAGATCATGGGCATTAAGCTTTCTTTCTTTCTCGTCAAGGGTGGTAAATCTCGTTCCATCAGAAAGAGTTTTAACCAATACCTTATTTCCTGAGATTTTATCAGCATCAAAGGCATGTAGCGGTTGCCCAACTTCATGTAAAACATAGTTAGTGATGTCAACGATGTTGTTGATAGGAGCCAGCCCAATAGTCCTTAAGTATGCTTTGAGCCATTCAGGAGATTCACCAACTTTTACATCAGTTAAGGTAACTCCAGAGTATCTTGTGCAAGCTTCTTTATTTTCAACACTAACTTCAATAGTCAATGCATCATTATCTTTTTTAAATGTGTCAACTGATGGCCATTTCACCTCTCTGTGAAGCACTGCTTTTAGATCTCGTGCTACTCCAATGTGACTGGTGGCGTCCGCTCGGTTTGGGGTTAAACCGATTTCAATTAGCGTATCATCTTCTAAATTAAAATATTCTGCAGCTGGTGTGCCATTTGGCAATTCTGTATCTAAAATCATGATACCTGCATGGCTCACGCCTATTCCAATTTCGTCTTCTGCACAGATCATGCCTTCAGAAACTTCTCCTCTTATTTTTGCCTTTTTGATTTTGAATGAATCTCCTTCAGTTGGATATAAAGTAGTGCCTACTGTAGCCACAATTACTTTTTGTCCTGCTGCCACATTTGGTGCGCCACAAACTATTGGAGATGGCTCGTCTCCACCAATATCAACTGTTGTGATTTTTAATTTGTCAGCATCGGGATGCTTTTCACATGTAAGTACCTCACCAACAACTAACCCCGCTAAACCACCTTCTACTTGTTCAATATTTTCAAGACCTTCCACTTCAAGTCCAGTGTCGGTCAATAATTTTGAAATAACCTCAGGTGATTCGCTGAGATCTATATAATTCTTTAACCAGTTAAGAGATATCTTCATTTGAATATTATTGTAATGCTTGCCCTGCGGTTCAATTTAAAGTTGGCAAAATTAATGATTTTGACAGTTAATGCCTTTGGGCATTTCAATTTATTGGTAAGTTTTTTCACCAGCCTCAATAGCTACCGAAAGTAGGTTTTCTCGAGGCGGAAGAGGGCAACTAAAGCCGTCAGCATAAGCACAGTAGGGGTTGTAAGCAAGATTGAAATCTAAGACAATAGTGTTGCCTCCACTGTGAGTTACATCAAGGTATCGCCCCGCACCATAAGTTTCAATTGCACTAGTTTCATCACCAAATGCAAGAAATAGCTTTTCATCCTCTACGCTTTCCAGAATCAATAAAGTTTGAGGTTTATCTGCAAACGAAAACTCCGCCTTACCATAAGTCAGATATTCCCTTTCTACACCATCATTGGTACCAAGCTTTACAATTCTTGTTGGGTCTGCCTTGGTGAACCTCGCAGTTATTTTGTATTTAATATTTGGCTCGTAATATTTTAGCCCTTCATACTTCACTTCTGAATCTTTAAAGGGAGATTCAGAATTGTTCTTCATAAAAATATCGGCCTCTTCTCTTTCTTCAAGAATATCCGCAATGTATTCTTCAGTGGTTTGTCCTCCTGAGAATGAGTATATCATGATGATAGCGATGACCACACCCACAACGATGCTTAATATTTTTCTTTGATTCATAAATTATAAAATTCCTTCGTCAGCAAAGCTGAAATATGATTCATTGGTAAAGATAAGATGATCCAGCACTGGTATCTCCAAAACAAGTCCTGCTTCTTTCATTTTTTTAGTCAGTGATAAATCCTGAGCACTGGGTTTTAGGTTTCCTGATGGATGATTGTGCACAAGTATGATTGCAGAGGCCAACTCTTCAAGTGCAGATTTAAAAATCAGTTTTGGGTCTGCTACCGTGCCTGATACGCCACCACTGCTAATTAATTTCTTTTTGATGATCTCATTACTTCTGGAAAGCAAGAGCACCCAAAACTCTTCATGTTGCAAATCGAGCAAATCGCCTTTTAGAAACTCATAGACATCTTGTGAGCTTCCAATTTTTGGATTTTTAATAATCTCCTGATTTTTCCTTCTCCTGCCTAGTTCAAGTGCAGCTACAATACTGATGGCTTTAGCTTCACCAATACCCTTAAATTTTGTAAGATCTTTAACTGAAAGCTTTGCCAGGCTGTTGAGGTTATTTTCAGAGCCATTCAATATTTTCTTAGCCAGATCTACAGCACTTAAAGATGCGGTGCCTGAACCAATAAGAATACCTATAAGTTCGGCTTCAGAAAGTGACGCTTTGCCTTTGAGGAGCAATTTCTCTCTCGGACGGTCTTCTTCAGCCCAGTTTTTAATATTTAGATATTCACTAGCTTTTTTCACAGGGTTGAAAATAGTGAAAAATAAAAAAGTCTCCCGCTGTAGCGGGAGACTTTTAATGTCTTAGACCTATTTTTATAATTATAGGCTGTTCACCAACTTGGTAAGCTTAGATTTGTTATGAGCTGCCTTGTTACGGTGAATAATATTTTTCTTTGCCAACTTGTCGATCATAGAGATCACAGTTTTCAATAAACCTTGAGCTTCTGTTTTATCAGTAGTTTCTTTCAACTTCTTGACAAAAGTTCTGGTTGTCTTATGTTGGTATCTGTTTCTTAACCTTTTTGCGTTGTTAGATCTGATTCTTTTTAACGCTGATTTATGATTTGCCATAACTGATCTTAATTCAACTACTCTTTAATTTTGAGTGTGCAAAGGTAGTACTAATATTTATTTCTGCAAAACATATACTCTCAATATTTTTTAAGTTATTTATAGAACAATAACCCCTAACTCACTTTAACCCAGATGAAAAGAGTATTTACAGTTGTTTTGTTGGCTGCAATGTTATCATTTTCTTTTAGCATTTGGGGGTTTTTTGCTCATCAAAAGATTAATAGACTGGCTGTATTTACATTACCGCCAGAGATGATTGGCTTTTATAAGCACAATATTCAATATATAACTGAAAATGCTGTAAACCCAGATAGAAGGAGATATGCTGTTAAAGACGAGGCAGCCAGACACTATTTAGATGCTGATGTTTATGGAGATAGTGCTGTTTATAAGTTGCCCAGGTACTGGAGAGATGCTGTCGAAAAGTATACAGAAGATACATTACAGGCCTACGGTATTGTGCCATGGCATATTAATGCCGTTAAGAACTGGCTGACAGATGCCATGAGAATTAGAGATGCTGAAGCTATATTGAGGTTGTCTGCTGATTTGGGCCATTACATTGGAGACGCTAATGTGCCCTTACATACAACTGAAAATTATAACGGACAGCTTACCGGCCAGTATGGCATTCATGGGTTTTGGGAGTCGAGACTGCCAGAACTATTTTCGGAAGAGTATGATTTTTTTGTTGGTCAGGCGATTTATATAGAAAATGTTCAGCTAGAGGCATGGGAAGCAGTCATTCAGGCTAATGAAGCATTAGACTCAGTTTTTAGGTTTGAAAAGGAACTCTCCAAAAAATTCGGTGAGGATAAAAAGTATTCTTTTGAAACCAGAGGTGCGTCAACAGTAAAAGTCTACTCCAGAGGTTTTTCAAAAGCCTATCATGACGCTTTGAACAATATGGTAGAACGCCAGATGAAAAAAGCCGTTAAAATGGTTGGAGATTTTTGGTACACCTGCTGGATTGATGCAGGACAGCCGGATTTAAAAGATTTGATTGATTTTGAGTTATCTGAAGAGGACCTAGAGAAAAGAAAGGAAGAACTTAAGCTCTGGAAAGAAGTGAGATATAAATCACGAGAGCACGAGTCTGAAAATTAAAAAGGTGCCCTTTTAAACACCTTTTTAATCTGAATTGTGTTGATACTTTCTATTCTTCTGTAGCAATAGAATCTGCTGCCATTTCTTCTTCCATAACTTCCGGTTCTGGCGTTGGTTTTGACTCAACATATTCTTTCAATTGCCGCAGGCCCGTTTCATAACTATCACCTACCATTCCTTCAGAATCCATAACAGACGCGAAAAATGCTCCCATGAGGTCTAAATCTTCATAGCGATAGGTCCAAGTGACTTTGGTTCCATTTTCTACGGGCTCTAAAATCATATCTGCATAGAATCCACCTTTAAAGCCAAAGTCTAACTGTAAAGTTACTCGTTCGTTTTCTTTGGCTTCAATGATCCATTGAGAACCGGCACCCACATCAGGGTGATCACTTTCCCATGACATTTTAGCCCCGACTCCACTTTCAGGACCTTCATATGTATACTTTGTTTCAGGATCTATGGTGAACCATGGAGACCACTCATTAAATCTCTTCATCGTGCTCACTTCCGGGTAAATAACTTCAGGATTTCTTTCAATAACAATGGTCCTTTCTGTTTGACCTTCTTTCGGTTGGAAGCTGGCGTAAATGGCGGCTAGCACTAGTATTGCAACTAAGCCAAAGCCAATAAATTTTAAGATTTTCATGTTGTTATTTTGTTGGTTTTGGTTAATCAAGTTAAAAAGAAATTATGAATTTAGAAATGACTGATTTTTAGCAGTTTCATTTATTAATTTCGCACCATGAACTATTTATCGGTTGATGATATATCGAAGGCCTTTGGTGAAAGGGTACTTTTCAGGAACATTTCTTTTGGGATAGAGCAAGGGCAGAAGGTTGCCCTCGTGGGTGTTAACGGTAGTGGAAAAACCACTTTGCTCAAAATCCTTGCAGGCATAGATGTGCCAGATAAGGGAGAAGTTGTGGTAAATAATTCTGTGAAGATCGCTTATCTGGAGCAGCAACCAGAATTTGGCGCTACCGATGATATCATTGAGGCGGTGCTTGGTGGTGATAAAAAGATGGCTCAACTGATTTCAAAGTATGAGCATCACCTTAAACTCGCTGAAACTGATCCTAAATCAATGGAAATAATTGGTGATTTGATTGAAGAGATGGACAAGGCCGATGCCTGGACTTATGAATCGCAGATAAAGGAAGTTTTGGGCAAACTTGGTATTCACGATCTTGAGAAAAAGATTAGTGATATGTCTGGTGGGCAAAAGAAACGCGTTGGACTTGCCAAGGCGTTAATAGAAAAGCCTGATCTGGTAATACTTGATGAGCCTACTAACCATCTTGATTTAGAAGCTATTGAGTGGCTGGAAAGTTTTCTATCCAGTAGTCAAATGGGAATTATAATGGTTACACATGATAGGTATTTTCTTGAGCAGGTAACCAATGAAATCATTGAGCTTGATAATGAGCAGGTATATCGCTATTTGGGGAATTATTCATATTTCCTTGAAAAGAAGTCGGAACGTGAACAAATGGCACAATCTGAAAAGGAAAAGGCCGCTAACCTTTTTAAAAAAGAGCTTGACTGGATCAGGAGACAGCCAAAGGCGAGAGGGACCAAGGCCAAATACAGAGTTGATGCTTTTGAGGGAATAAAAGAAAAGGCTCATCAAAATCTTGATAAGGTAGAATTAGAACTGGACATCAATCAACGAAGACAAGGAGGCAAAATTCTTGAGATTGAAGAAATTACCAAATCCTTTGGTAATCAGAGTATTATAAAACCATTTAGTTACATATTTAAGAAGGGAGAGCGCGTTGGTATTGTTGGTAAAAACGGTGCTGGTAAATCTACTTTCCTAAACCTGCTGACGGGTGCACTTCAGCCAGATACTGGTAAAATAGACAAAGGTCAGACTACTGTATTTGGTTATTACAAGCAGCAGGAGCCTAATTTTAAGCCTGGAATGAAGGTTATTGAGGTTGTTCAGGAAGTGGCAGAAATAGTAACGCTGTCTAATGGAAGTACTGTTTCTGCATCTAAATTTTTAACCCAATTTAACTTTTCTGCTAAGGCCCAATATGATTATGTAGACAAGCTAAGTGGTGGCGAAAAAAGGAGACTACAATTACTTAGAGTTTTAATTGAAAACCCGAATTTCTTAATACTTGATGAGCCTACTAATGATCTGGACTTAATTACCCTCAGAACACTAGAGGAGTTTCTTTTTAGCTTTCAGGGATGTTTGATCATAGTTAGCCATGATAGGTATTTTATGGATAGACTGGTTAATCATCTCTTTGTTTTTGAAAAGAATAAAGCCATAGTAGATTTTCCTGGAAATTACTCTACATATAGAAACTCTGAGCAGGCAAATGCACAGGACGAAAGTGCCCTAAAACCGAAGCAGGAAAAGCAGAAGAATATTGTTAAAGCAGCAACTGATGAAAGAAAACTTAGCTATGCAGAGAAACGAGAGTTTGAACAGCTAGAAAAAGATATTGAGCAGTTAAACAATAAGAAAGAAGAGCTCAACCAGCTCTTAGTTTCTGGGGAGAACGATCACGAGAAATTAACACAGTGGGGTATTGATCTTAAGCAGATAGAGGAAGAAATTGATGCTAAAGAGTTGAGGTGGCTGGAGCTTTCAGAGTTTAATTAGGAAAAATTTCTAAACATTCAGGAAAAATTTCCTTAAATTAGTGGTATGGAAACAAATGAACCACAAGCCATATACAGTAGATATAAATCAAAATTATCAGACCCAGCCACAATTGTGTTTTCTGCGCAAAAGGGCGTCTCAGCTAAGATATTTGATGATGTAGTCAAGCTTTTCGGAAATACCGATTATATGGCCGAGGTGGTAGAGCTTACACAAAAGACAATTAATAAATACCGCACTCAAAATATCAAATTCAGTCCTATAAGAAGTGAGATCATGCTTAAGCTTATAGCCCTTTACCAAAAAGGGGTATCTATTTTTGGCAATAGAGATGCTTTCATTTCATGGCTATCAAAGCCTTCTTTTGGTATTGGAGGTCATATACCATTAGATTTAGTTAAAACCTCAGATGGCATTGACCTTATAACAGATGAGTTAGACCGTATCCAATATGGTGATACTGCATGATTGTTTACAGAATAACGCTTACTAAATTTTCCGATAAACTTTATGCCTCTGGAAGACCGGCCAGATGGAATTCTGCTGGTACGTTCATGATATACTCCGCTTCATCAAGAGCATTGGCATGTTTGGAGAATCTGGTGCATAGAAGGGGGGAAGGGTTGGACGCCTCTTTTAGAACTTTGGTGATTGAAATTCCTGATAAGATAAAGATCGAAACTTTCGAGAAGAGTAAACTTCCAAAAAACTGGACTTCATTTAAGGGGCAGTTACATACCAAATTTGTGGGTGATGGGTGGTGTAAGTCTGGCAGTTCAGCTGTAATACAAGTTCCATCAGCCATTATTCCTGAAGAAAGTAACTACCTACTTAATCCTCATCACCCTGACTTTAGCAAAATTAAGATCAAGGCGGTGGAGGAATTTCAGTTCGACAACAGGTTTTAGTCCTTCCATTTAATTTCCCATACTTCATCTTCGCTGGCTACTGTTGTGTATAGAGCATGTTCATGTCTGGCAACAATGACTTTATCATCAGACCACCTAAGCTTTTCTTGCTCAATAACAATGGTGCTGTTCTTCTTATGAAATGCCATAATGTTATTACTCTTAGGTAAAACTATTTCATAGCTTTCACTTGCTTCTATTACAGGGTTGATATTTACTTTTAATTCAGTGTTTTCAAGTAGTTCAATGGCCTTTTTTACATTAGGAACGCCATAACCTAAATAGTTATTAGGGTATGGATATAAGTGACTTGATTTGATCAGGATATCACGAATTTCAGCATTATCAATATCTGGTTTTGCCTGCATCAAACAAGCCACTAGCCCGGTAATTACCGGAGCGGCAAATGAAGTGCCCCCAGCAGCGAAACATGATACTTCCGGCTTTACCTGATTCAAATGTTCCGGGCCTATGGAGCTGTAACCCAATTTGTTCCAATACCGGTGACCAGATGATCCAACGGCAATTACACCTTTGGCATCTGCTGGAATAGAAATGATTTTAAAGCCATCATTACCATCATTACCAGCAGAAACTATGATAGTCATCCCTTTTTCTTTGACAGCCATATCTACAACTCTGGTTAATGCACTGGTTTTTCCATCTACTTGAGAAGGCTTGTAATCATCCTCTGGATTATCAAAGCCAGTGCTGTAGCCTAATGAAGAGTTTATCAACCTCACACCCTGACCATGCATCCACTCAAGTGCTGCTATCCAGTAATCTTCCTCACCATGGTATTCTTTATCAGCCTGGTCTGTACGAGCCAGATAAAATTCACTTTGGTTGGCAAGGCCGGTAAAACTATTGTCATCAAAACCGGCCAAAGCTTGCCATACCCTTGTTCCGTGATTGTCGTTATTTTTTTCAGGCCCTGAGTAAGGGTCTACAATTTCTCTTTCTATGTAATTCTGATACCCCTTGATTTGATCATTGGCAATAATCTTTTCAAGGTACCTATCTTCATTAGCAGCGAAAAAACCAGCATCAATAATTCCTACTTTGATTCCCTTTCCATTTAACCCAAGACTGATTAATGTATCCGCTTTTATTTGATCTAACACCCGTGCAAGCTGATATGTATCAGAGCTATTAGCGGATAGTATTTGTATGTTTCTATCTATAGGGTCAATTCTTTTGACAAAGGGTTGGTCTTTCAGCTGCTCCAATTCAGAGTTCTTTAAAAATGCAGAAGTGGCATTCAACCATTTAGATGTGACTACTGACTGTATGTGGTTAGCAGTTAAATAAGCATTGAAAATAGAGTCAATTGAAGCTTTTTCTATACTTCTTTCTTCACCTGCAATTGACATTTTGTCTTTTAGATATATCCAGTACTTTTGTTGCCCTTGGGTACCCAAGGAGATCAATAAAAATAGTAAAAGGCTTATCCACTTTGACATTACTGTAAATTAATTGATTTTAAGTTTTTAGAATAGAAAATAGATTATAAATACATATTCATGAAATATACACCTCTTAACGCTCAACTCTACATTCAAAACAGAAAGCAATTTGCTGGCCAAATGAAATCAAATGCATTGGCTGTATTTAATTCAAATGACATTATGCCAACCAATGCTGATGGCACAATGGTATTCAGACAAAACAATGACATATTAAGTTTGTCTGGCATAGATCAGGAGGAAAGTATATTGGTGTTGTATCCAGACTTTTATGATAAATCATTTTCTGAAATTCTTTTTCTAAAAGAAACCAATGAAAATATAGCCATTTGGGAAGGGCACAAGTACACTAAAGAAGAGGCTAGAGCAACATCAGGAGTTCAAACCATCATGTGGTTATCTCAGTTCGAAAGCGTTTTTAATACACTAATGGCTGAAGCAGAATATGTTTATTTAAATACCAATGAGCATATAAGAGCAGTGGTGGAAGTGCAAACCAGAGATAGGAGATTTATCGATTGGTGCAGAGATAAATACCCTTTGCATAAGTATGAGCGATCTGCACCTATTATGCATGACATTAGAGCTGTAAAATCTGATATTGAGATTGAAGCTTTGCAAGTGGCCTGTGACATTACTGAAAAAGGGTTTAGAAGAGTAGCTGCTTTTGTGAAACCGGGTGTAACTGAATATGAAATTGAGGCAGAATACCTTCACGAATTTGTTAGAAACAGATCTAGAGGCTTTGCTTATACGCCTATAGTGGCTTCAGGTGCTAGTGCCTGCGTTTTGCACTATATAGATAACAATCAGGAATGTAAAGATGGTGATGTGCTGCTGATGGATGTGGGAGCAGAGTATGGTAACTACAATGCTGATATGACTCGTTGCTTACCTGTTAGTGGTAGGTTTACGGAGAGACAAAAGGCAGTTTATAATGCTGTTTTGAGGGTTAAAGATGAAGCTACTAAGATGTTGAGGCCAGGCAATGTGATACCTGATTATCATAAAGAAGTGGGCAAGTTGATGGAAAAGGAATTAATTGGTTTGGGTTTAATTGATTCAACTGATGTTAAAAATCAGAACCCAGCCAGTCCTGCTTATAAAAAGTATTTTATGCATGGTACTTCTCATCATCTGGGCTTAGATGTGCATGATGTGCCAAACATCTACAAGCCTATGAAAGAAGGAATGGTTTTTACTGTTGAACCAGGAATATATATTCCTGAAGAAAATTTAGGAGTGAGGTTGGAGAATAATGTGGTGATAACGAAAGATGGCACATTCGATCTAATGAGAAATATCCCTATTGATGCAGATGAGATAGAGGAAATAATGAATAGCAAATGAGTGATAACAGCATAAAAAACTCAGACAAAGCCCCTGAGCCAGTAGGGCTTTACCCACATGCCAGAAAAGTTGGAAACCTATTATTTCTATCTGGAGTGGGCCCACGTAAAAGAGGCTCAAAAGAAATACCAGGTGTAACCCTTGATGATAGTGGTAATATAATAGAATACGATATTGAGGCTCAGTGTCATTCAGTTTTTGAGAATGTTAGGTTAGTGCTTGAGGCATCAGGTAGTAGCTGGGATAAGCTTGTGGATGTCACGGTATTTCTAACCAATATGAAGGATGATTTCAAGAAGTATAACGCTGTCTATGCAGAGTACTTTAAGGATAACCAGCCATGCAGAACAACCGTAGAAATTAATGCATTGCCAACACCAATAGCTATTGAACTTAAATGTATAGCAACAATATGATACGGCAATTAGTATTTCTATTAATTGTAGTATGCCTGGTAAGTTGTAAGAAAGAGGAACAAGAGAATTGGATTCAGCTTTTTAATGGTAAAGACCTTCAGGGATGGACACCAAAAATAGCTGGGTATCCTGTTGGTGAGAACTATAAAAACACTTTTAGTGTAGAAGAGGGTATTCTAAAAGTCAAGTACAATGAGTACGACTCTTTCAATAACGAATTTGGCCATTTATTTTTTGAGAAGCCTTATTCGCATTATAGACTAAGAGCAGAATATAGATTTACTGGAGAACAAATCAAGGGTTCGCCTATATGGGGCTATAAAAATAATGGGTTCATGCTCCATGGTCAGACACCAGAATCTATGACATTAGATCAGTATTTTCCGATATCCTTAGAAATGCAATTAAAAGGAACGAATAGGGAGGAGAATGCTCCTAATGGGAATTTGTGTACACCAGGAACGACAGTTCAAATCGATGGCAAGTATATCACTGAACATTGTTATGAGGGAAAAGGGCCAAAGCATTACCAGGATGATTGGGTAACGGCAGAGATAATTGTTTATGGTGACAGTGTTATCCATCATTTAATAAATGGAGATACCGTTTTAACTTACTACAGCCCAAAGATAAGTTTTGAAGAAAGTCCTGATTACAAAAGTCCAAACCCTGATGGCAGGTTATCATCCGGTACCATTTCTATTCAGGCAGAGTCACATCCCACTGAGTTTAGAAAAATAGAACTTCTAGACCTGTCAAAATAAAACACCCTCTTTGGGAGGGTGTTCTTGGGCAATTTGGTGGACAATTAATATTTATAATAACTCATTAGCAAGGTTTGCTAATTCTGATCTTTCACCTTTTTCCAGGGTAACATGAGCATAAAGTTCATGGTCTTTCACTCGATCGATCAAATAGGACAATCCATTACTCTGTGAATCAAGATAAGGGGTATCAATCTGATAGATATCTCCTGTAAAAATGATCTTAGTGTTTTCCCCAGCTCTAGTTATGATGGTTTTAACCTCATGAGGTGTCAAATTCTGAGCTTCATCAACTATAAAGCAGATGTTTGATAAACTTCTACCTCTTATATAGGCCAAAGGAGTAATAACAAGTTTTTCCATATTTACCATTTCGGTAATCTTAGAATACTCTTTATCAGACTCGTGATATTGGTTTTGAATAAACTTCAGGTTATCCCAAAGCGGCTCCATATATGGGTTTAGCTTTGACTTAATATCACCAGGCAAATAACCAATATCTTTATTACTCAAAGGAACAATAGGTCTTGCAAGATATATTTGCTTGAAATCTCTTTTCTGCTCAAGTGCTGCCGCTAATGCAATTAAGGTCTTACCAGTACCGGCCACACCTTGCATACTTACGAGCTTGATGTCTGGGTTAAGTATGGCATGGATAGCAAATGCCTGTTCTGCATTTCTTGGCTTAATACCATAAACAGATCTTTTTTCTACCTGTTCTACCTGATCTAACACTGGATTGTAGTAGGCTAAAACAGACTTCTTTCCATTTTTTAAAATGTAGTAGCCATTTTTTTGAGGCTTTTTCTTGCCTAATATATCCTCAGGGATACATTTTCCTTTTTCATAAAGCTCATTAATCTTGTCTGGTGATGTTCTGTCCTGAACAGTTTTACCTGTGTAAAGCGAACTTACATTCTTTACCTTACCAGTAGTGTAGTCTTCGGCCGGCAGACCCAATGATTTAGCCTTGAGCCTAAGATTTATGTCTTTAGAGACTAAAATAACCTTGCGGTCTTTCATCTCTTCTTTTAGCTGTAGTGCTGAATTGAGTATTCTATGATCAGCCTTTTCTTCATCAAAGACTTTTGTAGCATCAATAGTGCTACTTTGATCCATCAAAACTTTAAAGCTCCCTCTGGTTTTTCCATTTAGTGGATTCCAGTTGTGAAGCATTTTTCCATCAGCTAGCTTATCAATCAACCTGATAAATTCCCGAGCTTCAAAATTCTTAGTATCATTCCCTTTCTTAAACTGGTCCAGTTCTTCCAAAACAGTAATTGGAATGCCCACATCATGTTCATCAAAATTCATGATGGAGTTGTGTTCATAGATAATTACTGAAGTGTCAAGGACAAAAATCTTCTTTTCTTTATTCTCCGCTTTCGCCATACAGGTAGGATTAAAAAATGCCTTGTAGTTAGTCTAAAAATAGACAACTGTTTATAAAGGCAAAAGAAGTCTTGAAATAATTTAAAATTTATTTTTCAACCTGTAAATATCTCCCTTATCGTAGGGCTCTACAGATAATACGTTGGCTAGCACTAAGATTATCAGCGTGTTTGATGCAGTGTACTTGTTTAACTTGGCCACTTTCTGAAATTGGTAAAGGTTAATGGTTTTATGTTCTTCCAGATATGACATCAAAACCTTTTCTTTCTCGCCAAAATTGAACTTGATGTCTTTGTTACGCTTTTGTCTTTTTATTATCTCCCTAACCTCTCTGCTAGCTTTTATGCTTTTATCAGCAAACCGAACATAGACTTGTCCCCACTTGCTGTCAGTGTCCTCTTTTACGTGCAGCGGTCTTTTACTACTGACAGGAATGTCATAGACCAACGCAGTATTTTTTTCATTGATGGCTACATGAGTAATCTCAAAGTCGGGGAGTGGCTTACACATTTTTTCGATGGTATGGTTGAGCGCATAAATTTCATCCTCGGGGAATTTAACACCAGGTATAGTGCCATCATCAGATACACCAATAAGCAGCTTTCCGCCTTTTGTATTGGCGAAAGCAACAATCTCTTTTATGATCTTTTCTGGGTGAGCTACCTTTCTTTTAAACTCTAGTGTTTCTGACTCACCCTGTGAGACAAGTCGTTTTAATTCTTGAAAAGTCATTTTTCATGGGCTTACCTAAAATCACTTTCATCTGCATCATCGTCAGGCTCAGGCATCGTAAACATGCTGCTTAATAGATCTTTAAACTGCAGACCCTTGGCTAATTGGTGTTTACTCAGCATACTGTACTCTGACAAACCGTGTAATGCAAACTCCATCAAAAATAAACGTAAATCATTATCTACTTTACCCTGAGATGATTTTATTAATTCTTTAAGCCCCGGTACTGCCTCTAAGGCTTTTACATAATCTTTTGAACTAAAGTCATTTAAAATATCTAAGACATTTTCTTCGCCAAACCAATCGGTAATGGTTTTGTACGGATTTGGAGCTTTCTGTTTTCTTATTTTATCAGGGTCAGGGAAAAACTCAACAAACTTGGTGCGTATCGCTTTGCCCACCAGGTTGTGCGCTACTATACCTGGACCTTCCTGCTCGCCTTCATATACAAGTTCTACCTTACCCGTGATGGATGGAATAACTCCATAAAAGTCTGAAACACGGATGTAGGTCTTTTCATTATTGATCAGCGCTCTTCTTTCTGCAGCACTCATCAGGTTTTCATAGGCTGAAATTGTTAGCCTGGCAGAAACACCACTCTTAGCATCAACATACTCACTGTTTCTCGCTTCAAAAGCAATTTGTTCAATCAAATCCTTAGCCATCTCATTGACGGTAACAGTGGCTTCCTGTTCTGGCTTAATATGAGCCTCTTGCTCAGTAATTTTTCTACCTATATCTATAGACCTAGGGTAATGGGTGATGATCTGACTATCGATTCTATCTTTTAAGGGAGTAACTATGCTACCACGATTGGTGTAATCTTCCGGGTTTGCGGTAAACACAAATTGTATTTCCAGCGGCATTCTGAGTTTGAAACCACGAATCTGAATATCACCTTCCTGAAGGATATTAAACAAAGCCACCTGTATTCTGGGTTGCAAATCAGGCAACTCATTGATTACAAAAATGCATCTGTGTGATCTTGGTATCAATCCAAAATGGATAACTCGCTCATCAGAATAAGGCAGCTTCATAGTAGCTGCTTTTATTGGGTCTACATCTCCAATTAAATCTGCAATGCTTACATCTGGTGTGGCCAGCTTTTCGGTATATCTCTCATCTCTATGCAGCCAGCTGATAGGTGTATCATCACCTTTCTCTTCAATAACATCTCTGCCAAATCTTGATATTGGCTGTAAGGGATCATCATTCATTTCACTTCCAGAAATATAAGGAATGTACTCATCCAGAAGTTTGACCATCATTCTAGCCATTCTTGTTTTAGCCTGGCCTCTTAGACCCAAAAAGTTAATGTCATGCATGGATAGAATGGCGCGCTCAAGATCCGGAATAACCGTTTCTTCATAGCCCCATATTCCTTCAAATACATTGACTTTGTTCTTTAAGTTCTGAATCAAATTATCTCTTAATTCCTGTTTTACAGACCGGGATTTGTATCCCGATTTCTTCAATGCACCTAAGGTTTTAATTTCGTTGTGGTTCATATATAGCTTATAACTTTTTTCGTCTGTTTCGTCTGTAATCTTCAAATATTAAGTGGCCTAGGCCTTGTAAGTTACTATAGTAAGCGTTGCCATCATTTACTTTTGTAAACTCTTTAACAAACTCCTTTAAGTAAGGGTCTGAGGCAATCATAAAAGTAGTAACTGGTATTTTTAATTTCTTGCACTGTTTGGCTAAGTTTAGTGTTCTGTTCAGAATCTTACTATCCAGACCAAAGCTGTTTTTATAATACTTTATACCTTCTTTGAGGCAAGTTGGCTTGCCATCTGTAATCATAAAAATCTGCTTGTTGGCATTTTTTCTTCTTCTCAAAAGGTCCATCGCCAACTCTAATCCGGCTACGGTATTGGTATGATATGGGCCTACCTGTAAGTAGGGAAGGTCTTTAATTTTAATTTGCCATGCATCATTTCCAAAAACAATGATATCCAGTGTGTCTTTAGGGTATTTCTTAGTTACCAGTTCTGCAAGGGCCATTGCTACCTTCTTTGCTGGGGTTATTCTGTCTTCACCATAAAGTATCATAGAGTGGGAAATGTCTATCATAAGTACGGTGGAGGTCTGAGTTTTAAACTCATTCTCCATCACCTCAAGATCTCCCTCTGTCATCATGAAACTGTCAAGTCCATGATTAATTTGAGCATTTCTCAAGGAGTCTGTCATCGATATTTGCTCCAATGTATCTCCAAATTGATAGTCACGTTTATCAGTGCTTGGTTCATCACCCAGCCCACCAAAATTTGTTTTATGGTCTCCTTTTTTTGACTTTTTGAGCTTGCCGAAGATTTCTTCTAATGCACTGCTTCTCATTTTCTGCTCACTTTTGGCAGTCACCTCAAACTTACCTTCAGGATTTTCATCTGTGATGTAGCCTTTGTTCTTTAGGTCATCAATAAAATCACCAATATCGTAATCTTTTCCGGTGAGTTTATATTGCCTATCAACATTATTCAGCCAGCTCAAAGCTTCTGAAACATCACCTGCCGTAATTACCAGTAGCTGCAAGAAAATGTCTAAAAGTTTATCAAAATCAGATTTATTTTCTTTTGGATCTGGAACAAAGTCTGTAAAGCGGTGCCCAAGCATAGTTAATTTTACGTAGATGAGTAGTACAATTTACCTAACCAAATTACTGTTAATTCTGTTCATTACCCCATTCGATTTAATTTCATTGTTCCTTTCTACAATGTAAGATTTAA
>NZ_SMLV01000371.1 GCF_009711525.1 Fulvivirga lutimaris | reverse complement strand
TGATAAACAAGAATGTATTCTTGTATTAGATATTAGACAATGACAGAAAATTCCAGCAAATCAGGCCGCATATTAATAGTTGATGACAATGAAGATTTATTGAAAGCTGCCAAAATCTTTCTTAAAAGGCACTTTGCAATTGTTGACCTCGAGAAGAATCCGGAAGCCATCCCTACGCTCATCCAGAATGACGACTACGATGTTATTCTTCTAGACATGAATTTTACTAAGGATGTGAGTAGCGGCAAGGAAGGCTATTACTGGTTGGAAAAGATATTGGATACTGATCCGTCTGCGGTTGTTGTTCTTATTACAGCATATGGCGATGTGCAAATGGCCGTTAAAGCCATAAAAGCCGGTGCCACTGATTTTGTTTTGAAACCTTGGGAAAATGAAAAGCTTCTTGCTACACTTTTCTCAGCAATGCGCCTCAGAGAAACAAAACTAGAGGTTGAAGACCTTAGAAGTAAGCAGAAGCAAATCAATCTGCAGATTAACGACAGGTATGATAATATCATCGGTCAAAGCCCTGCAATTAGAAAAATGTTCGAAACCATAGATAGAGTTGCAGCTACAGACGCTAATGTTCTAATACTTGGAGAGAATGGTACTGGAAAAGAAATGGTAGCGCGGGCTATTCATAATAACTCGTCAAGAAGAGATCAGGTTTTTATCAATGTCGATTTAGGTTCTGTCAGCGAAACATTGTTTGAAAGTGAACTGTTTGGACATAAAAAAGGGGCCTTTACTGACGCTAAAGAAGATCGGGCAGGGCGATTTGAAATTGCTAATGGCGGGACACTATTCCTTGACGAGATAGGAAACTTATCAATGCCATTACAAGCCAAACTCTTAACTATTCTACAGAATAGAAGAGTTAGTAGAGTTGGTTCAAACAAAGAAATAGAAATTGACATCAGGCTGCTTTGCGCTACTAATATGCCATTATATGATATGGTAAAGGAGAACAAGTTTAGGCAAGATTTACTATACAGAATCAACACAATAGAAATTGAGCTTCCTCCTCTTAGAGATAGGTTTGAGGATGTTCCATTGCTAGCTAATCACTTCCTTCATTTCTATAATAAAAAGTACAATAAGCAGGTAAGCAAAATAAGTGAGGCTGCACTGACTAGAATGCAAAAACACAATTGGCCAGGTAATATCAGAGAGCTACAGCATTCTCTGGAAAGAGCTATTATTATGAGCAACTCGCAAGTACTACAACCTGAAGATTTCAATTTTAACAGCAGCCAGTCACAGACACCAATGGATGCTGAAAATGTTATGCTGGATCAGTTTAAGCTGGAAGAGGTGGAGAAAATACTAATAAGAAAAGTGCTTAAGAAGTACAATGGCAATATCACCCAAGCAGCCTCTGAATTGGGTCTAACCAGATCATCACTTTACCGCAGATTGGAAAAATATGGTCTTTAGTGACTTTAGGTTTCGCACAGCCATAAGGGTTGTGTTTATGGGGCTGTCAATGGCCGTTGTAGTCTACACAGGCTTCAACCCTGAAATGATAGTTACGACTGTAATTTTTACCGTAGTGGTCATTCTGCAGTTGACAGAACTTTATCGTTTCATTTCAAAAACCAACCGCAGTCTTACAAGGTTTTTAGAATCTGTAAAATACTCTGATTTTGCTTCCGGCTTCACAGCCGATAATAAACTCGGTAAAAGTTTTAAAGATCTCAATATCGCCTTTAATCAGGTACTCGAAGCGTTCAGAAAGGCCAGATCAGAAAAAGAAGAACATCTTTTATACCTCAATACCATAGTAGAGCATGTAAGCACGGGTTTGATCTCATTTGACATTGATGGAAATGTTGAGCTCATCAATGCTACTGCTAAAAGGTTTATCAAGATGGAAACTCTTCGAAACATTGAAGAGCTCATAGAAACTCAGTCAAGACTATATAAAGTACTGTTTGATTTACCAACAGGTAAGAGTTCACTTTTCAGAATGGAGGGTGACATACAACTTTCCGTAACTGCTACGGAAATAATTTTGAGAGGTAAGAAAGTGAAACTGGTCGCATTACAAAATATTCAACCAGAATTACAGAAGAAAGAACTAGAGGCATGGCAAAACCTCACCAAGGTTCTACGACATGAAATCATGAACTCGATCACTCCTATCGCATCACTTACATCAACCTTAAAGGATGTATTAATAGAAGACCTCAAGCACAGTGAAGGCAAATTTGAACTACCTGAAGAGGCTGTTGATGACTTGCAAGACGGTTTAGATACTATTGCAGGCAGAAGTCAAGGACTTATCAAATTCATAGATGCTTATCGTGACTACACATCAATTCCCCTTCCAGAAATTAAGGGCCTCATGGCAGAGGATTTGTTTGAACACATTTCACAGCTATTGAAAATTGAGATTAGAAAGTCCAAAATTGATTTTAACTATAATATTCATCCTGCTGAAATGATGCTCTATATTGATGAAGAGCTAATAGAGCAAGTTTTAATCAACCTTATGAAAAATGCAATTGAGGCGCTTGAAAATACCGAGAATCCAAAAATTCAACTCAATGCTGAACTGAACGAACTTAACAATCCAAAAATTACGATAACAGACAACGGGCCAGGCATCGTTATGGAAGCTCTGGAGCAGGTTTTCATCCCCTTCTACACCACCAAAAAAACAGGCTCAGGTATTGGATTAAGTCTTTCAAGACAGATTATGCAGTTGCATAATGGTACTTTAACAGTCGATTCAAGATTGGGAGAGTATACAAGGTTTACACTTACATTCTAAACCTTCACTCCTTTTGATTTTACCTTAAGGAAAGGCTTCCATTCTTCACAAGCAAAGCCAGAGAGCTCTCGAAGAAATAAAACATAGGATGGCTTGAATGGGGCTGTTTTAATTTTCATTCCTACTCTTTCAGGGTCACCGTTACCTTTTTTTGCATTGCAGCGCTTACAGGCTGTAACAAGGTTATTCCATGCTGATTTACCACCCTTTGATCTGGGTATAACATGATCTAAAGTCAAATCCTTATTTGTACCACAGTACTGGCAGGTGAAATTATCACGTTTGAAAATATTCTGTCTAGTCAAAGAAACCCCTTTATAAGGCACGTTAACATACCTGTTTAGCCTTATAACAGCCGGCATCGGAAAGGCTTGAGAAACTGAGTGAAGTTTATGTCCGTTAGCAGGTTTTACCAATTCAGACTTATTGAGATAGGTAAGTAAAAATGCTCTCTGTATAGTGCACACAGAGATAGGGCTGTTGTCCTGATTAAGCACTAATACTCTTCTATTCATCCTATTAAGATAGGTTGTAATGCTATTGAATGCAAAAAATGGCTATTTATTTAACATATAGTTAATAACACACATTGCATGAAGATGTTAGAAACCGACTACTGATCTCTCAAAATTCTTTTGAACCCAGTAAGTGTATGAGTCAATTTTGAAGTTTCTGAATGTACTATGCCTTCTGAAGTCAAAGTGTCAACTCTAACTTTGCCAGAAGCATGAATGATTTGACCATTTTCCAACACAATGCCAACATGTACGATCTTACCTTCCTTATTATTAAAGAATGCCAAATCACCAATTTGAATATCCTCAAAGTCAACTTTAGTTCCACCCTTTTCTTGCTGCCATGCATCACGTTGAAGATCATACCCACAAATTCTAAAAACATTCTGAGTAAAACCTGAGCAGTCAATACCAAAAGGAGATCTTCCTCCCCATTGATAAGGTGCATTCAAATACTTAAAGGCTGTTTGCTTAAGAAATTCTGCATCCCTTTTTGAACCAAGGCTCTTCGCTTCGCCATTGAAAGCCAGCTGCTCTTCTACCTTGAATATTTCATTTGTAGCAATAGGCAGTATACTACCTATAACAATTGTAGTATGATGTTTTTTGTAAAGAATAGTAGATGTTATGTCTGTACATATTTTGTAGTCAGCATTGTTAATCTGCTCAAAATACGCCTCAGATATGTCGGTGTGCTGCTTAGCATCTATCCAGCCCTCATAGTTGTCATAGTAAATCTGAACCCGGAACCATTTAGTATCTTCACTAATACCTGTTATGGTATAATGATCACCGAAAAGCATCTGAGTAACAACTTCAGCTTTGTCTGAATGGCTGGCTCTCACCTGTACCACACTTAATCTGCAAATTCCTTTATTGCCAATTTCCATAGACTATATCTTCACTCTATCAAACTCGCGTTTCAGATCTTTATCTTTTATGCTATCACGCTTATCATGAATTTTCTTACCTTTTGCCAAAGCAATTTCCATTTTGGCAAGGCCTCTATCATTGATAAAAAGTCTGGTAGGTATAATAGTAAGGCCTTTTTCGTTCATCTTGCTTTCCAGCTTACCTAGCTCCTGTCTTTTCAATAGCAACTTACGCTCTCTTCCCTCTTCATGGTTATAAAATGAACCTTGAGCATATGGCGAAATATGAATTCCCTTAGAATAAAGTTCTCCCTTTCTAAAATAGCAATAACCATCCTGAAGATTTACTTTACCCTCTCTTATAGACTTGATCTCTGTACCTTTCAAAACCAAACCAGCCAAATAGGTATCAATAAACTCATATTCATACTTTGCTCGTTTGTTTTTGATATTGATATCATTGGAAAATCTGGACTTATCTTTCTTATTCATCGCTGTCCAAATTTAGAGAAAATATGATTGATGGCTTCCTTTTTTAAAACCTTCTGTCCTGTTTTACCCGTTGCTATTAATCTATCTCCAACCTTAGCCTCATAAGTACAAATAATCTCGATTTGCACAATTGACTCTATCTTTGCTATAATCTCAACTGTCTCACCAACAAATGCAGGACCTTTATGATCAATAGTCAGCATAGTACCTATGCCCTCTTCATCAGCTTCTTTCATTTGAAGAACAAACTGTCTTGAAGACCATTCAATCTCTCTAGCCAGAGCAAAAGTTGAGCACACTTCGTGTACTACCTCCCCATTAAATGCCGCCACATCCTGCCTTTCAACAAGTTTTGTAATAGTAATTTGATCTCCAACCTTGAAAATATTTTTCATACTAAAACTTCATTCTAGGCTGCGGAACAGCTCTTAAATCTTCAAAATCTCCTTTTAAGTATTTAAAATGAGCAGCCATAGCTATCATTCCTGCATTATCTGTACAATATTGAAAATCGGGAATGTAAATATTCCACCCTTTAGTTGTGGATAGCCTCGTGAGTTCATCTCTTAACCCTCTATTTGCGGAAACTCCGCCTGCTATTGCAATCTCCTTAATACCTAATTCTTCACTTGCACGTTTCAGTTTTTGCATTAACATTCTGATAAGGCTGAATTGCAAGCTAGCACATATGTCATTTATGTTTTTTTCAATAAACTGATCATCTTTCTTCTTTCTATCTCTCAAGAAATACAAAAAGGCTGTTTTAATACCACTGAATGAGAAATTCAAACCTTGCATTTCTGAGTCCGGAAATGCAAAAGCCTCTGGGTTGCCATCTTGGGCATATTTATCGATTAAAGGTCCGCCAGGATAAGGTAGATCCATAAGTTTGGCTGACTTATCAAAAGCTTCACCAACAGCATCATCCTGCGTTTCACCAATAACTTCCATATCCAGATAATCCTTTACCAATACAATTTGTGTATGTCCCCCACTTACTGTCAAACATAAAAACGGAAATTTCGGCCTGGGTTCTTCTATAAAATGTGCCAGAATATGCGCCTGCATATGGTTAATTCCAATTAAAGGGATATTCAGTCCCTGAGCCAAAGATTTCGCAAAGGAAGAAGCCACTAACAAGGCCCCCAGCAGACCAGGGCCCTGTGTAAAAGCTATGGCATCAAGCTCATTTTTTGATACTCCTGCAGATTTTAAAGCTTCGTCAACCACAGGGACAATATTTTGCTGATGAGCTCTTGATGCTAATTCGGGAACTACTCCTCCATAATTTTCGTGTACAGATTGCGTTGCTATTATATTATTAAGTACTTTGCCTTTTTTAATAATAGCAGCGGAAGTCTCATCGCAAGATGATTCTATGGCGAGTATAGTAGGGTTCATTTAATTCAATTTTGGCGCAAGTTATTAAAAATCGTATTGTTAAGACAATACTTTGGTTCATCGTATCACTCTTCCTTCTACTTGCAATTGCAGCGGGAGCAGTACAGTTTCCCTATATCCAAACAAAATTAGTCAACTATTTATCTGAGAAGTACTCCAAAATGTTGGGGTATGATGTAAGCCTTTCAAATATCTCTATAAAATGGTTTGATAGTGTAGAAATTGGAGGTTTAGAGGTTTATGATATTGAAAGAAACAAAATGATTTTTGCTGAAAAGGTTTGGGTAGATTTTGACCTGTCGGCAATACTTGAACCTGAAAATCATAATGTAGATGATATTGCTTTAACTGGTGCTCATGTCTATCTAACAAAACTATTTGCAGAAGATGACTCTTTACAAACACTTAATATCAATGATTTTATTAAAAGGATAAAAGCTCTAAAAAAGCGAGAGGGTCTTAACTCAAGACAATACATATCCTGCGATAATTTAGAGATTATCAATTCTAAATTTAGTTATAACGATCAGCGTAGAGATTCTATTAAAACTGGGTTTGACTACCATCATTTCGTAGTAGATAGCATAAACGGAAAATTTGATCAGGTATTTACTGTTAAAGACACCTTTGGCATTAATGTTAAAAAACTGACCTGCAACGACCGTATAACTGGTCTGGATATCAAAAATCTTAAATCGCAATTTGCTGTATCGCAAAGTGCCATGTCATTCAAACAGCTTGATTTAAAAGTTGGTCAAAGTAATATTAAAGACTCCATCAGGTTTGAGTACTCAAGCACGCTTGACCTAAGCGATTTTACTAACAAGGTGAAAGTTATTGGTCATCTTGATAATTCAATCATCAACACCAATGACTTAGGACTCTTTGCATCAAGCGCTAAATCGTACCATCAAAACTTCAGAGTTAGTGGCGATCTTAATGGATATGTAAGGTCATTTACTATTAGAAATGCCAATGTAGCCTTTGGCTCCGGCACTGCACTAAAAGGTAAAATTAGAATGACAGGTTTACCAAATTTCCAGGAGACATTTATCGATTTTGATCTGAGCAACTCATATGTTACTATCCATGATATAAAACAGTATGTAAAACCTAAATCATATAGTAGACTAGAACCGTTTGAACATGTCAGTTTCAGCGCCTCCTTTTTAGGATTCCCCACAGATTTTGTGGCTAAAGGTGATTTTTATACAGAATACGGAAGAATAAGTTCAGATATTAACCTCAAACTCGAAGATGATATAAGTAAATCTGTCTATAGCGGAGATTTATCAATGCAAAATTTTGATGTAGGCGGGTACACTCAAAATGATCTAATAGGTGCCGTAACGCTAAATGGCAACATAAAAGGTTCTGGCTTCACCCTAGAGACTGCAGATTTTAAGCTTGATGGTTTAATTGAGAAAATAGGGTTGAAAGGCTACGAATATGAGAATATTCAAACTAATGCTCGATTTACAAAAGAGTTTTTTGAGGGTACGGTTAATGTAGATGATCCTAACCTTCAAATGAATGTTAATGGAGCAATTGATTTGCGCGCTGGCCTCAATTTTTTCAACCTGCAGGCAAAATTGGATACTGCAAATCTTAAAGTACTCAACCTGACTGAAGAAGATTTGTTTGTGAGATCGAACCTAAATGTAAACGCCCGTGGTTTGAAGGTTGATAACATTTTAGGAGGAGCAAGCCTTTTGGATACCTACATAAAATACCGAAACAACTCTATTCAAATTGATTCGCTTTCTATAATATCTGATAAAGATGAAGAGCAACGTATTGTATTTCTGAACTCAAATTTATTCAACGTAAAGACTCAAGGTGAATTTGATTTTACACAGGTATACTCTAAGGTGAAATCGTTAATTAAAGAATATGAATTAAGCTTAAAGAACGATAGTGAGGCTACAGCAGCATATTATACCTCTAAAAGCAAGGAGAAAGAGAGTGATTTCAAAATGGACTATGAGGTGCAGATTAAAGACTTGAACCCATTACTTAACGTATTTGTCCCTGAATTGTCAGTGCCTAGTGCTAGTAGAATAAATGGCAGTATCACTGGTGGTTACACCTCAATATTTGCCCTTGAAACCAATATTGATAGCATTACTTATCAGAATAATCAATTCTTAAATAATGATGTACAAATAAACATTTCCAAAATATCAGATAGCACAAATGTTTTAGCAATGGTTTACCTGGCTTCAGAGCGGCAGCAACTATCAGATATTGGAACAAAAGATCTTCTTTTTGAAGGGATTTGGAATAATAACCATATTGATTTCGAATTTGACATCTTTCAAACTGCCTATGATAATCGAGCATTGCTGTTTGGCGCTATTGATTTCAAAACCGACTCTACAGATATCAGAGTAGAATCTTCTGATCTACAGATTCTTGATAAAAAATGGCAAATACAGAGTGATAACCTTGTTACTATTTCTGGTCAAGAAGTGCTTATAAACAACTTTAGTATTTTTAATCAAAATCAAAAAATAGCGATTGAAGGTGCCATTTCGAAAGACCCAAACAAGAAGATGGTTTTGAATATCGATAGCTTAAACCTTGACAACCTCAATACGGTAATTAACAAAGACATTTCAGGTGTAGTTGATGGTTATGGAGAAGTGAGCAATGTTTACGATAACATCTTGATCGACAATCGATTTACACTAAATGATTTTGAGGTTGATGGCTTTCTTATTGGCAATATAATCGCTTCAAGTAATTGGAATAATGTAACAAAACAATCTGATGTCAATTGTAGCATTAAAAGGTTGGGATATAAAATACTTAATCTCACAGGCACCTACTCACCTTATAAGGAGGACAATCTAAATTTAACAGCTGAACTCAATGGCACTGAAGTGAAAGTTCTTGAACCGTTTCTCGATAGTTACTTTACAAATTTCAAAGGAACTCTAGATGGGCAACTGACCATCACAGGAAAATTATCAGTTCCGCTTATCAATGGCAATGGAATTATTAATGACGCAGGGTTACACGTCAATTACTTAAATACGGATTATAACCTTAACGGTAAATTCTATTTTACTGATAATAAAATTGGGTTTCAAGAGATTGATATTTTTGATAGGGAAGATAACCGAGGTTTGGTAAATGGATATATAAGCCATACCAACTTCAGAAATATGGGTATAGACATTACTGCAGACATCAACAATTTTCAGGTATTAAATACTACAAGTACCGACAATGAGCTATTCTATGGCAATGGCATCGCGACAGGAAATATTCACTTCATTGGCCTGATCAATAACATGAACATTAATGCCAGTGCCCGAACTGAAAAAGGAACCAGAATTTACATACCGATTGGTGATACTGAATCCATTGAAAAAGAAGAGTACATAGACTTTGTAGACCTAAGCGGCAATATTGATCAACAGGTTGAGGAAGTTGTTAACAAAATAGATTTGAGAGGCCTTAAATTAGATTTTGATCTTGATATTACTCCTGATGCCTACTGTGAGATAATTTTTGATATAAAATCAGGTGATATTATAAGGGGCCGAGGAAATGGAGACCTAAAGCTGGAAATTGACACCAAAGGAGAATTTAACATGTTTGGCGATTACTACATCCAACAGGGTGGCTATAATTTTACGCTGTACAACCTCATTAATAAGGAGTTTGAAATTTTGCAAAATAGTAAAATATCCTGGTATGGTGATCCATATCAAGGGGTGTTAGATATCGAAGCTACGTATAATCAACTGGCTTCCTTTGCTCCATTATTAACCAATCTCTCGACTGCTGAAGACGACATTAACGACATTGTCGAAATAAGAAGGAAATATCCGGTCAATGTATTGCTTGAGATTGACGGTGCTCTCCTCTCTCCCACTGTTAATTTTGACATTACCACAATCAACCTCCCTAGAAATATTCAAACACCAACTGGCAATCCAGTTGATTTGGAGTTTGAATTCTTAAAGTTTAAAAATAGTATTGATGAGCAAGAGTTAAAGCGGCAGGTATTTAGTTTAATTGTACTCAGACGATTTTCACCTTTGCAGTCGTTTCAAACTAAAGGATCTATCACAAATAGTGTAAGCGAATTACTTTCTAACCAATTAAGTTACTGGATAACTCAAGTTGATGAGAATCTTGAAATAGATGTTGATTTTGGTAAGCTTGATGAGGAGGCCTTTAATACATTCCAATTGAGACTATCATATACATTTCTGGATGGAAGGCTACGTGTGACAAGAAATGGTGGATTCACTAATCAGGCCAACAAAGCAGATGTGAGTAGTATTGCAGGTGACTGGACAGTTGAGTACTTACTCACTGATGATGGAAAATTTAAGGTTAAAATGTATAACCGAACCAACTACAATCCTATTAACCCCACTGAGGAAAATCAAAACACTATTACCACAGGTTTTAGCGTTATCCACACTCAAAGCTTTGATGAGCTGAGCGATCTCTTCAAAAGAAGTAGGGATAAGTCAAAATCAGAAGAAGAAGAGGAAGATCCAGAAAATACTACTTCTTCAAAAGGCGAAGCAATAATCAAAGAAGATGAACTGGAATAAAATCCTACTTATCTGTTTTCTTCTTTTCAATTTAAACCTGCAGGCACAGGATAGTACTGCAGTAAACAAAAGATTAAAACCTCTGATTATTGGAAGTAGTATAGTTTATACAGGATCTCTCATAGCATTAGACCAACTGTGGTATTCAGATTTCGAACGGGAATCTTTTCATTTCTTCAACGACAATAAAGAATGGTATCAGATAGATAAATTAGGACACTTCTATTCATCATTTCACATATCAAAAGTCAGCTACCATGGTCTAAAATGGGCTGGCTTAGAAGAAAAAAAGTCAATATTCTGGGGCTCAATGGTAAGTGTTATGGTAATGACACCAATAGAAATATTCGATGGTTTTTCTTCTGAGTATGGCGCATCACCTGGAGATATTGTTGCTAATAGTTTAGGAACTGCCCTGTTCTTTGGTCAGCAATCTATTTGGGGAGAGATAAGAATACATCCAAAATACTCTTTCAGCAGAACAGAATATCCGCAATATCGGCCCGATGTTTTAGGAGCAAATTTTAGTGAAGAATTAATAAAAGACTATAATGGTCAACATCAGTGGCTTTCATTTGATCTTTCAAAGTTTAATAATAAGCTGCCAAAATGGCTAAATATTGCGATTGGTTATGGAGGCAAAGGAATGGTCTATGCTAATGAAAAAGATAATGAGGAGAATGGTTTTAACCCAAGAAGGCAATATTTTATAGCTATAGATTTTGACTTTAATGAGTATAAGACCAGATCTAAAATTGTCAATACTGCGCTTTATTTTATCAATATGATAAAATTGCCCGCCCCTACTTTAGAATTAAGTAACAGTAAATTCAAGTTTCATTCATTTTATTATTGACAGCAATTTTCTAACTTACTTATCAAACTAAAACAAAAATCAAGATGGACCTCAACGCATTCATGGAAAATTATGCTAATGAAATAGGCGGAACATACTCCGAATATGACAGCAGAACCTCAATAATTATTGTACCACTGCCTGATGAAAGATTTCAAACGGTCCTTGGTAAACTCAAGCACAGTAGCAGATATGATAGACTGGGCATAGAGTTCACCTCTAAAGTGTGTCCTTTTGAGGGTGATTTAGATTTGAAAATGCTACTTCAGGAGAATGCCAACCTTAATCATGCGAAATTCGCGATACTAGATGATTTCATCCATGTTGAAGCATCTAGCTTTATTGAAAGTGCAACTGAACAGCTTTTGAAAGAAATTATTCAAGAAGTGGCCAATGTTGCAGACGAATATGAGTTTAAGCTTACTGGCGCAGATGTCCATTAATTTTTGACCTAATAACTCTACTATAGTTTACCATTCTAATACCCAATAAATTATTTATTGTGGCTACCTTTGGCGTGCAAGCCGCCTTATCGTCTCGGGCAACCGAGAAGGAAAGTCCGGGCAACACAGAGCATCGTACTTCCTAACAGGAAGGTCTCAACTTAGTTGAGAACAGCTAGTGCAACAGAAAACAAACTACCCTTACGGTTACCGTTAGGGAAAAGGTGAAAAGGTGGGGTAAGAGCCCACCGTCTTCATTGGTGACAATGAAGTGCATGGTAAACCTTACGAGTTGAAAGACCAAATAAGCTGATGTTTGAGAGCTGCTCGCTCGAATCAGTGGGTAGGTTGATTGATCCTGATGGTGACGTCAGGACTAGATAAATGATAAGGCTTCTGACTTGTCAGAAGAACAGAACCCGGCTTATAGGCTTGCTTTTTTTACTTAAATATTGATATGGCAAAGATTTTAATTATTGATGATGAGCAGAGTATAAGAAACACTCTGAAAGAAATACTTGAGTACGAAAAATATACTGTAGAAGAGGCTAAAGATGGTGAAGAAGGCCTTAAAATGCTTCAAAGAGAAAAATTTGATGTCGCTCTGTGTGATGTGAAAATGCCAAAAATGGATGGTATTGAAGTGTTGACCAAGGCGGCTGAAAGCGGTATTGACACCGAATTTGTAATGATAAGTGCTCATGGCACCATAGAAACAGCTGTAGAAGCTACAAAAAAAGGTGCCTATGACTTTATTCAAAAGCCACCGGATTTAAATAGGCTATTAGTTACTTTAAGGAATGCCTTAGACAAATCTACTTTGGTAAAGGAAACTAAAGTGCTAAAAAAGAAAGTTTCTAAAGGCTCCCAAATAGTTGGGGAATCTGAGAATATCATGGCCATTAAAGAGACCATTGAAAAGGTTGCTCCTACTGATGCAAGAGTATTGATTACTGGTGAAAATGGAACTGGAAAGGAATTAGTCGCCAGGCAAATTCACGAACAAAGTAATAGATCTAAAGGGCCAATGGTAGAAGTAAATTGTGCGGCAATTCCTTCTGAGCTAATTGAAAGTGAACTTTTCGGTCATGAAAAGGGATCTTTTACTTCAGCTATTAAACAAAGAATAGGAAAGTTTGAACAAGCCAATGATGGAACACTTTTTCTTGATGAAATTGGTGATATGAGCTTATCTGCTCAGGCCAAGGTTTTAAGAGCTTTACAAGAAAATAAAATCACAAGAGTTGGTGGAGATAAAGAGATCTCAGTAAATGTGAGAGTTGTTGCCGCAACTAATAAAAATCTGAAAGAAGAGATAGCCAATAACAATTTTAGAGAAGATCTCTATCATAGACTGAGCGTCATATTAGTAAAGGTTCCGCCACTTAGAGACAGAGCAAGTGATATAGAACTATTGGTGCCAAAATTCTTGGAAGATATAGCGAATGAATATGGGTCTAAAATTAAAAGCATAACACCTAAAGCACTAGAACTGCTTAAGAAGAACCCATGGACAGGTAATATTCGCGAGCTACGAAATGTAGTGGAAAGATTAGTAATTATGGGAGGTGACGAAATATCCGAGTCTGATGTGGCCCGGAACACTGATATCCAATAAGTAAAAAAGGAGAAGGAGAGTTATATTCTCTCTTTCTCTACAACTACCTCTTTTTTCTTAACGTCTTTCTTAGAATATGTTGGACATGTATATTGAGTGCATGCCGACAACCCAAAAAGAACTAAAAGAAACATCGCAAGTCTTAATTTCATCACGTAGTGGTTTTGATTAAAGCCAAAGTATTTCATAAAAGTATTAAAGAATAGGTAAAAATCAAATTAATTAAAATAATTAAAGATATTACGTAGGTATAATTTGGCAGATTAAATCATCAAGTTGCATCCTCGACTTTCAGAGTTGTCAAATCTGCCTAAAACTTCAAAACCATCGCCCACCCTTCTACCTATATCTTGTGTCTCAATAAACGCACAAGTATTGTAATTACCCAGGTCTATCACATTAATACCACCTTGCCTGTCATTCTTAGCAAAGTCAAAAGGATCATTCAAATCTCTCAGTAATATTCTCAATTTATTATCAGTAAAGAATACGCCTCCCTCTTTTGCATAGGCTTGTGACATTAACTCAGTCATTCCGTACTCAGAATGAATAAACCTTACATTGAAAGCCTTCTTAAGTTGATCATGTAGCTCATCACGAATCATCTCCTTTCTACGGCCTTTCATACCTCCTGTCTCCATTATTATAGCCTCGGACAGATCTAGTTCATGCTTTCCTGCCAAATCTAACAGAGCAAACGAAACACCTATTAAAAAGATCCTTTTATCGGTCTTTTTAGCCTTCTCAACATTTTTAATCAAAGCTTCTATATCATCCAGGTAGAATGATGAATATTCAGATTTGCTTTCCTTTATCAGCTCATCAACCATGTAAACCAGCGAGGAGTTATTCCTTTCAAGATAAGAAGGAAGCAAGGCCATAAAATGAAATTGAGTTGGAGACCCATAGAATTTATTAAAAATGGAAAGAGAGTGGTTTCTATAAAACTCTAATTTTTTAACATGGTGTTTAGATGCCATTGCACCTGTAGTGCCGCTACTGGCAAACGAAACTTCAGGGATCCACTCTCCACACATGACTTTATGGCTTTTAAACATTTGAATGGGCAAAAAGGGAATCTGAGATATTTTTTTTATCTGATTAGTGTTTATACCAAGTTCTTGAATAAATCGTTTATAAACCGAGTTAGCATTAGATTGGTATTGAAAAAGCTCAAGAGCCAACGCATCAAAGTCATGCTGATCAATACGGAATAATTTTTGCTCAAAACTTTTAATAAAATTCAATCGTTTAGTTTATTTAAAGTGATTTGTATCTTTAGTTTATGAAAGTAAGATTTTCAATTATAATTCTTTTTCTGGCTCTAACATCTTGTTTTGATGCACCTGAATTTGATACTACTCCAAAAATAGAGTATAGCAGTGTCAAATTTAAAGATGTAGGTACTAATAGCGATGCCGATAGTCTTATAATATTTCTAAACTTCGAGGATGGCGATGGAGATCTTGGACTGGGCACAGAAGAACTAAACCCTCCATTTAATCAAAAAATATACTTCAGTAATAAGACCGGTCAGGCCATTGACCTTTTTAATAGTTTTCCTCTAGAAGATCTAATGGTGCTTTCTAATAGAAGCTCTATTGATACATTACCAGCATTCTCAGGAGCTCCAAAATGTTTTAATTGGGATACTAACCCAGAACTATTCCTTAATAATGGAGACCGATTAAAAGACACAGTGTACTTTCAGTTCAATCCAAGACATTATAATATTTTTGTTGATTTTTTTGTTGAAGATGGAGGTTCGTTCAGAAAATTTGATTGGAGATTGGAAATAGACTGTAGTACTAATTTTGATGGCAGATTTCCGATACTAAATGATGGTGGAAAAGAAAAAGGCTTAGAGGGCACTCTTAAGTATGGGATGGTATCTTTAGGTTTCAAAAGTATCTTTCAGGATAACCTAATGAAACTGAAAGTTACTATACTGGATAGAAATGGAAACTATAGTAATACTATAGAAACCCCACCGTTCAGGCTGTCAGAAATAGATTAGTAAATATCAGGATACTGCTCAGGATTGGCTTCTGACATTAGAGCATATACCTTGTCAAAAATTTCTTCGGGATTAGGTTTAGAGAAATAATCCCCATCTGACGCATATGCCGGCCTGTGCTCCTTACCAGTAATGGTGATCGGTTTTGAATCCAAATATTGATATGCGTCTTGCTCTTCTAGCACCTTCTGCATCATAAATGCAGAAGCCCCACCAGGAACATCTTCATCCGCAAAAATGACGCGATTTGTTTTCTTAACAGACTTTAGAATATCATGATTTAAATCAAAAGGAAGTAGAGTTTGAACATCAATGACTTCGCAAGAAATTCCCATTTCATTTAGCTGATCCGCAGCATCCATTACTACACGACACATTGACCCGTAAGTAACAATCGTTACATCCTCCCCATCTCTAATAGTTTCAACCTTACCCAATGGAACGGTAAATTCAGAAATATTATCAGGTGTTTTCTCCTTCAACCTATACCCATTAAGGCATTCTATAATGATAGCAGCATCGTCAGACTTTAGCATGGTATTATAAAAACCGGCAGCCTGAGTCATATTGCGGGGAACTAATACGTAAATTCCTCTAATGCTGTTTAGAATCATACCCATAGGCGACCCTGAATGCCATACACCTTCTAATCTATGACCTCTTGTTCTTATAATTAATGGTGCTTTTTGTCCTCCCTTTGTTCTATATTGAAGTGTGGCAAGATCATCAGATAAGATTTGGATAGCATAAAGCAGATAATCTAAATATTGAATTTCAGCGATTGGTCTTAATCCCCTAAGAGCAGCTCCAATTCCCTGACCTATAATTGTACACTCACGAATTCCAGTATCAGTAACACGAGATTCACCATATTTATCTTGCAGTCCAGCAAAGGCTTGATTTACATCACCAATTTTACCAACATCTTCACCAAAAGCTAAGACCCTTGGATCTCTTTGGAGGGCTGCATCAAAGCAGGCCTGCAAAACCTCACGACCATCAACCATTTGTGATTGTTCAGAATACGCAGCCGGAATTTCATCAACTTCTAATGCCGACTCTGAAGACTGACTGTATAGATATGAATTGAAACGGTCATAATTCTTGTTCTCAGCTCTTTTAAGCCAAGTTATCATGGCTGACCTTGATTCCCCTGTTTTATGTTTAAGCAACCTTAAACCTTTCTTGATTGCTCTATAGCTATCAAGTCTAATTGGGTTTACAGTTTTATCTAAGGTATCTCTTATTTCTCCTAACCCCTTAATTTCCCTAAACTCATTGATGGCATTATCCAGACACTGCAGTGCTGCACTGTGTTCCTCTTCAATACTATTGTTAAATGCCTGCCAGGCTGCATCCTTTGCCACTTTGGCCTCCTTTTTGGCCAAAGACGCAAGCTCATCAAGCTCATCACCTTCTGCAATGCCTTCTCCAATAATCCATGCTCTGAACATCTTTATACAATCATGCTCTGCTTCCCACTGGAGACGATCTGGAGACTTATAGCGCTCATGAGACCCGGAAGTTGAATGACCTTGTGGTTGCGTCATTTGCTGAACATGAACCATCGTTGGAATATGATTCTTCCTTGACATTTCAGAAGCCTGCTGGTATGTCTCAATTAATGCTTTGTAATCCCAACCATTTACTCTGTAAATCTCAAAACCAGCATTATCTTCATCTCTTCTAAAGCCCTCAAGAACTGCTGATATATTGCCTTTTGTGGTATGATATTCTTTAGGCACCGAGATTCCATATTCATCATCCCAGATAGAAATTAGCATCGGAACCTGAAGTACACCAGCTGCGTTAACAGCTTCATAAAACATTCCTTCCGATGTTGAGGCATTACCTATTGTTCCGAAAGCAACTTCATTTCCATTAATACTAAATTGCTTCAACTCTTTTAACCCTGAATTCTCTCGGTATAACTTTGATGCATATGCTAACCCGAGCAAACGAGGCATCTGACCTGCTGTTGGAGAAATATCAGCACTACTATGCTTTTCTTCCGTTAAATTCTTCCAGTTTCCTTCATCATCCAGTAGTCTGGTACTAAAATGACCATTCATCAATCTGCCAGCTGAAGATGGGTCAGCTTCAACATCAGTATGCGCATATAGCTGAGCAAAATACTCCTGAAGGGTAAGCTGATTTATCGCAAACATGAATGTTTGATCTCTGTAATACCCGGATCTAAAATCTCCATTTTTGAATGATTTGGCCATTGCTATTTGAGCCAATTCTTTACCATCACCAAATATTCCAAACTTGGCTTTACCCATAAAAACCTCTTTCCTACCTAGCAAACTCGCTTCTCTGCTCAAACAGGCAAGCTTAAAATCAGCAAGGATTTCAGTTGTCTTCTTTGTTTTTCTGGGAGCCTTAGTAGTGTTCAAATCTATTTGGTTTTAAGGTTTTACGGGTATGACTTATTAAGTCTAAGGATATACAAAAATAACCAAATGGGAGCATGAATCAAATTCGGTTATCCCAAGCCTGGCTGATAAGAAATGCTTTTTTATTGCTAATGCCTTATTTTATACTGATATTTAGTGAATAACGTTACAAATAATTTAAAAATTAAAAATTTATAGAATTTTATTCTGTTTAGTATTTTTTTTTCGCCTCATACATTATAAAATTTCGTTGTACGACATAACAATAACAACTACTTATTATATTTGTGAACTATCAATTAAACAGTTTCACTCATGATTATAGGTGTACCTAAAGAAATTAAGAATAATGAAAACAGAGTTGCTTTAACTCCTGCAGGAGCTCAGGAGTTGGTAAAGAGAGGACATGAAGTTTATGTTCAGGCCACGGCTGGAGAAGGCAGTGGTTTTATTGATGAAGAATATGTTTCAGCTGGCGCTAAGATACTTCCTTCAATTGAGGAGACATATGCAATTGCTGAAATGATAATGAAGGTGAAAGAGCCGATTGAACCTGAATACAAACTAATCAAAGAAGACCAACTGGTATTTACTTATTTTCACTTTGCCTCATACGAGCCTTTAACTAAGGCTATGATTGAAAGTAAATCTGTATGCCTTGCTTATGAAACTGTTGAGAAGAGCGACAGAAGCTTGCCTTTACTTGTTCCTATGTCTGAGGTAGCTGGAAGAATGTCGATTCAGGAAGGTGCAAAATACCTAGAAAAACCTCTTAAAGGTCGTGGTATTTTATTAGGTGGCGTACCCGGGGTTCGCCCAGCCAAAGTATTAATACTAGGTGGTGGGGTTGTTGGAACCAATGCCGCTAAGATGGCAGCAGGAATGGGTGCTGACGTTACCATTATGGATCTAAGTCTTCCTAGATTGAGATATCTGGATGATATCATGCCTGCAAATGTTAATACATTCATGTCAAACGAATATAATATTAGAGAACTAATTGCTACTCATGACCTTATTGTGGGAGCAGTACTAATACCTGGTGCAAAAGCACCAAACCTGATTACCCGTGACATGCTGAAAGATATGCGACCTGGCACCGTATTGGTTGATGTTGCTGTCGATCAAGGTGGATGCATTGAAACTTGTAAGCCGACTACTCACGAAGACCCAACATACATTATTGATGATGTTGTTCATTACTGTGTAGCTAATATGCCAGGTGCGGTACCTTATACCTCCACCCTTGCACTTACTAACGCAACTTTACCATACGCTATTCAATTAGCAAATAATGGATGGGAGAAGGCTTGTTCAGATAGCAATGAATTAAAACTTGGATTAAATGTAATTAAAGGCGATGTAGTTTATAAAGCAGTTGCAGAAGCTTTTGATTTGCCATTTGTTGAAGTTGATAAGTATTTGAACTAAGAATTCTGAGGACTTCTAAAAAGGCCACTTATTTAATAAGTGGCCTTTTATTTTTTGTATTCAGGTATATTATCTAAATATGAATACTTACCATCCTCATCTTGAACACAGCAGAAATGATTAATACCATTGGTGATAAGTAAGTATTTAGATTGAAAATTGGTATTGTAAACTGCCAGTTGATCAAAGGCAGACTGACTTAGCTTTACCTTAAAAGATTTACATTCAACTAACATTTCACAAGTGCCTGATGAGTTATAAATTAAGATATCAGTTCTTTTTTCAAGCTTGTTATAATTCAGCCCTGACTCAACTTTAATTAAAGATTTAGGATACTTTAACTCATTGATTAAGTAATGAACAACATGTTGTCTTACCCACTCTTCTGGTAATAGCTTGATATATTTTTTTCTAATAATGTCAAAAATCTCAATTTTACCTTCATTTTTTCTGATATTACATTTGATTTCAGGAAGATTGAGATGTTGCATACTCAAATAAAAGAAAAAGTGTGATTGTATATGAAAACTAAAAAGGAAATAATTGATAATTGGTTACCAAGATATACTGGAACCCCATTAGAAGAATTTGGAAAGTACATACTACTAACCAATTTCTATAATTATGTAGAAAAGTTTTCAGAAAAGTTTAATTGTGAAATCAGAGGTACTGGCAAAGCCATGCAAACAGCTACTGCTAATGACATCACAATTATAAATTTTGGGATGGGCAGTGCAATGGCAGCTACCGTAATGGACTTAATTTCAGCCATCGAACCCAAAGCAGCATTATTTCTTGGAAAGTGTGGTGGTATAAAAAAGAAAACAAAGCTTGGAGATTTGATTTTACCAATAGCGGCTATTCGTGGAGAAGGAACCAGCGATGAATACTTACCAATAGAAATTCCTGCATTACCTTCATTTAGTTTGCAAAGAGCAGTAAGCTCCATGATCAAAAAACATGCTTTAGATTATTGGACTGGGACAGTCTACACTACAAACAGAAGAGTTTGGGAGCATGATAAAGCATTCAAGAAGAAACTTAGAAAGATGCGTGCAATGTGTGTTGATATGGAAACTGCCACAATTTTTTCAGTTGGTTTCGTAAATGAAATACCACGTGGTGCTTTGTTGCTGGTTTCAGATAATCCTATGATTCCTGACGGAGTCAAAACATCAGAATCTGATGCAAAGGTCACGGCTCATTATGTTGAGGAACATCTTTTAATAGGCATAGATGCACTGATGGAGCTCATCAATTCAGGTGATTCAGTTAAACACCTCAGATATTAATTAATGAATCTTATTCCAATAGAATATCAACCCATTGTAGTAATGGGTGTAATAGGACTTCTTTTTGTCTTTTTATATAAAGAGATATTCAAGCCAACTGTTACATTCTTAGTAGCAATTCTAATTCTGTTATTGACAGGAATATTATCTCCCAGAGATATTTTAGAAGGCTTCTCAAATCAATCATTGGCAAGCATTGTACTTCTAATATTGATTACAGCCGGAATAAGATCGAACTTTAACATACATGGATTCTTAGATTACATTTTTGGCAGGGTGAAAACCTATAAATCCTTTTTAGCTTCAATGATGGCAAAGGTTGCCATACTTTCCTCATTTGTTAACAATACCCCTGTAGTAGTATTAATGACTCCTTATGTCTTCGAATGGGGGAAAAAGCAAAAAATATCACCTTCTAAGTTATTAATTCCTTTGAGTTACTCCACAATTGTTGGAGGCATGATTACAGTAATAGGTACTTCAACTACACTCGTTTTAAATGGTTTTTTAATTAAAAGTGATCTTTCCCCTATAGACCCAATTGATTTATTGATTATCGGCTCCTGCGTTACTATTTCTGGTATTTCCTTCTTAATAGTGTCAAGTTCAAAACTGTTGCCTGATAAAAAGGATTTAATTGAAACATTTGAAAATCAAAAGAGAGAATACCTTATTGAAAAGAGATTGAGCAAAGACTCCCCTTTGGTTGGACAAAGAGTTAAGGAAGGAGGATTGAGAAACCTGACCGGTGTTTATCTAGTTGAGATAGTTCGAGGTCAGCAAATTATCTCGCCAGTAAATCCAAATGAAATTGTAGAAGAAAATGATATTCTCATTTTTGCTGGAAACACTGAGAAGATAGTTGATTTGACACTTTCAAACTTAGGTATAGAGCTGCCCTCCAAATTAGCGCCTACTGGGGAAGGCAGTATTCAGGTTGTTGAAGGAGTTATCAGTGCCAATAGTTCACTTATTGGCAAAACAATTAAAGAGTCTAACTTCAGAGAGCGTTATGATGCAGCAGTAGTGGCCATCCATCGTAATGGTGAAAAGCTAAGTGGCAAGATAGGCTGGATAAAAATTAAGGCAGGTGATGTGCTACTCATGTATGTGGGTAACAACTTTCAAAAACGTGTTGATATCTATAAAGATTTATACATAATTTCAGGAGAACAGCAAGAAATTCGACCGAGTAAAAACAATAAGACAAAGTTAATCATGCTTCTTGGTGTTGTCTTTGCACTTTTGGTCACTCAGTACTTTGGTCTTTTTCTATCACTTCTGATCATCTTTAGTATTATGGTGTTTATGAAGCTGATTACGGTTCAAAATGTAAAGCGTGACTTAGATATTAATCTGGTGGTAATACTGGTACTTTCTCTTGCCCTTGGTCAGGCCATGATCAAAACCGGAAGTGGAGCCCTCATTGCCCATCAGATAGTTAATTTGCTACAGCCTCATGGTAATATTGCACTGCTAATTGGAATTACAATTATAACCACAATACTAACTTCATTCATAACCAATGTAGGCGCTATTGCCATTGCATTTCCATTAACGTTGGCCACTGTACAAGATCTCAATCTTGAAGGGGCACCATTTTATCTAGCAATTGCTTTTGCAGCATCAGCAGCATTTATGACCCCAATTGGATATCAAACTAACCTAATTGTATACGGGCCAGGTGGATATACATTTAAAGACTTTCTTAAGGTAGGCTTACCAATGACCATCGTTTATTTAACCGTAGCACTTACTACCATCATTATATTATACCCAGAGGTCTTTTAATATTATAGATTACGCTTTCTTCGGCTCTAATTTTGCTGATTTTGGAAGTTTCAGCAACACCAAGAAACCCATCCCTACTGCAAAGAATAGCATTAGAGCCAAGGTACTGTTTCTCATGCTATTGGTTATCTGATCAATTATACCATAACAGAAGGTACCTACAACTATTGAGAGATTATATGTAACATCATAGAAGCTAAAATAAGAGGCATTATCAATTGTATTCTCAGGTATTAATTTTGCAAAGGTAGATCTGGAAAGTGACTGAATTCCTCCCATTACAAGACCCACGACAAAAGCGAGAACAAAAAACTCATTTTCAGAATAGACAAAATAGGCCCCTAGGCAGACGAAA
>NZ_SMLV01000233.1 GCF_009711525.1 Fulvivirga lutimaris | reverse complement strand
ATCACATCAATACAGATGATTTATACATTAATCCTATGTCCCTGAACGAAGAGAACTTAGACCAGCTCTTCAAACAACTTTCAAGAGTAAATCAACTTTTTTTCTTTGACCATTTCTTTCCTCAAATAAGTGATCCGGGGGCATATGTAGATATTCAAAAATATCGTGATAAATTGATTTATCGACTGGGAAATCATGGATGGCGAACTGATTGGAAAATTCTGAATAAATATAACGCAATTAGATTTGTATTAAAAAATTCCTCCCATAATCGAGACACCATCAGAATTCACAACAACGCAGATACCGAAAAGTACATCGAACAACACTTAATAACTGATAAATATTATGATAGACAATTAACGGAAGTATTCAAGTCAGTTAATTATAAACTTTATGAAGTCAATGGATACTATTTGTTAGTAGATCAAAAACCAAGAGGCTTAATCGGACGAATTTTTACGTCTGAAGCAAAAAATGCTATTTGCCTTAACAAAACTGAATCTCAGAATTTCGAACTAAAGGGTAAATTATTTCTTGACCAACTTTATAGCCAGTTCAGGGCTAATTCTAAAACGATTCATGGGAGGAAGTGTGTAGTGAAATACAAAAGCACATAACATCGTGTAGAAAAACATATGCTAAACCATCTTGTAGCCTCGGCTTGTGCAACTTGCACCGCATTTCTGCTTGCATTTCATTGCTGGACGACTAACCAGAACGCAGCAGAAACTTGAAAGTATTGAGCATTTTTTGGCTTGTGTAGGTTTAGAAAGTTGGCAGAAAATGCTACGTTTAGCTTTTTATAGCCTCGTGTGGCATACACTTTCTACACAGGCGTTAGTTAAAATAATAAAATTATTATGGGAGTCTACATAATCCTGCTCTTCGGAATTTGTAATTCCGAAGCCCTTTTGTAGGATTTGTAATCCGAACTTAAGCAAGCTAAAATCATTAAATTGGTAAAACCATTTCACGAATTGTTCATTACTTTTAAAGTATAAAACAATTAGATATGCCCTTCAACATCAACTTCCTTGACCATGTAGCCATTAGAGTTAAAGATTTAGAAGCCTCTGTAAAGTGGTATGCAGAAGTCTTAGGATTAAAGAAATATCAACTGCCAGAGTGGGGTGACTTCCCCATTTTTATGCTGTCAGGAAAAACGGGCATCGCAATCTTTCCTGCCAATACAGATCACCCGGCATTAGATGCTGCCTCTAAAAATGTAAAAATTGATCACTTTGCCTTTAATGTCTCCAACCAAGATTTTGAAAAGGCCAAAAAGCATTATGATAATCTAGGCCTTGATTATAACATTCAGGATCATCATTACTTTCATTCCATCTACACCAAAGACCCTGACGGTCATACTGTCGAGCTTACCACCATTGTAGTGGATGAGGATTCGTTTTATAAATAGTTAATCCACCAACCCAAGATTAGAAATACCAGCAGCCCAGTATAACGTTGCAATACTTTTCTGATAGTTCACTTTGGTCTTTATCAACTTGCTTTGCGCTTCTATCAGCTTGTCAATTTGTATGTTCAATTTGAACAAATCGCTTTCACCATTCTCTAAATTCAACCGCTCGGCCTGCAATATCAGCTGGTAGCTATCGGCCATTTCCTGCTGCTGCACTACTATCTGCTGCAGGTTGATCATCTCATTGTATTGAGCGCTTAAATCATTTAAAATCTGCCGCTCTGTATAATCCAACTGATAGTTGTTTTCAGTAATCTTCAGTTTAGTCATACCAAGTTTTGCACGTTCCTTCCTCAGGAATATTGGAAAGGCAAAGTCAACTCCTACTTTGTAGTTATCTAAAAACATAAAGTCATTGCTATTGCCCTGCGCGTTAATTGGCTGATCCAAAAAGTAATAATTCAGATCCAACCGAGGCTTTAGGTTCTCAACCGCCAGACGTTTATCAATAAGCAGAGATTCATTTTTCAAATTCAATTTTCTAAGCTCCGGGTGATTTTCTTTTGCCAGTTCATATAGTGTCCCTAACTGTACATCTGATAATCTATTATTTTGAATGGCCGCAGGTTTCACATTGGGTGTCATTTCTAGCGGTGCCCCCTCTTGTGTCCAAAGGTGGTTAGACAAAGTCAAACCTGCCTTAATCCTTTCTATCATGGCTTCCTGCAGTGCAGTCTTTCTGCCGAGTAGCGTAATCTTAGCCTGAATGGTGTCCAAAGGTGCTGCTTCTCCATATTCAAAAGCCATTTTTGTCCTACTAAAAATGTCATCGGCTATATCAATACTCTGCTGCATCAATTCAAACTTATTGACCGCAGCATACCACTCCCAGTAGTCCTTTACCGCATTCAGCAAAATTTTATTAATCTCTTTAATCTGCTCAGCTTCAGCCATGTCTTGCATTAACTGCGCTTGTCGCAATGTTGCTCTACGGCTGTCGATAAATAAGCCTTTACCAATAGGCACAGAAACACCGGCATAAAGCTGCTGGTTATCAGTACTGTTGGAAATGAAATTTTCCGGATTCAAATATTCCCCGGTATTCTGTGAGAACCCTACCTTAGGATCGACAGGAAACCAGGTAGGTATTTTCAAAGAGACATCTAATAGGTTATAATACTCTGTGTCTGAAAGATCTTTCATGTTCCATGTGCCTTCCAGCTTAGGGTCAAAGGCACCACGCGCCAGCCTTAGCTCCTGATTGGCTGCCTGAGACAAAAGCTCTGCCTGTTTGATAATTGGATGGTTTTGAATGACAATTTGATAAAAATCATCAAAGCTCAACACCCTTACTGAATCATCAGCTACCTGGCCATAGCTGGCTGCACTGGCGAAAAGAAAAATGAATACTAGGTTTCTCATTTCTTCTTCTCAGTTGTTTCTGCGTTATCAACTTCAGGTTCTGCATACAGACTTGGAGGGAAACCGTTAAGCTGTCGCCAGATTTCATACCACACAGGTACATTGTCCAGCATCACCCAGCCCTTAGTTCCAGAACCCATTCTTAGCCTATCAGGCCAAGGAACATCATCCGGATCAGGAGTAACCAATATTCTAAATTCTCCGGGTTTGGTATTCACATAATCTATCACTCTAACCACACCACCAAAAGTACCTACAGCTACGCTAGGCCAACCTGAGAATTGTAAAGCTGGCCATCCATCGAATTCAATCCTCACCTTACGACCTTTAGATATCAACGGCACATCCATGGCCTTAACATACATTTGCACTGCCAAATCAGGATTTTCAGGCATGATAGTAACTACCGCCTCCCCTTCCTTAATGGTTTCTCCTATACCGGCACGCATGGCTTTAACAATATAGCCAGCTTGCGGTGCTATCACCTGATATTGCTGATTCCTGATCTCCATATTGCTATTCTCATTTCTAAGCTTAGCATATGCTGCCTCGGTATCAGAAAGATCAGCCAGGGTGGCATTAAGATCCGATATTGATTTACTTATCTTATCCTGATATTCGGCTTGAACACCTGCTATATCCACTCTGGCATTTTCAAGCTCAGCCTTGGACTGTAAGAACCTGTTCTCAGCAGACACCACCTTCATTCTTGATTCCTGAAATTTAGATTCTATGTCCTGAAATTTGGTTAAAGCAATGTTACCAGCATCATAAAGCACTTTATTTCGCTCATACTGGTTTTTAAAGTTCTGAAAGCGCACCTTTTCAGATTCATAGTCAATGCTATCACTTACCAACTTAAGTCCTGCCTGCTTGAGCTTATTCTTTGTTTGCAAGTTTTTAATGCTCGCCCCTTCCTTCAATGCTTTAATCTGCGTTCTTAAAGCTTCGGCCTTGGTCTTTTTCGAACTAATAGCTTCTTGTTTTGCAGTCAGCTGCTCCTGAAGTCTGGTCAATAATTCAGGATCAAAAAACTTATCCTTAATCTCTGATAATGTAAGAATAGTATCTCCCTTATTTACAAACTGCCCTTCACGGATATTCCATGAGGCTATTCTTCCAGCTATGGCTGACTCAACAGACTGCGGCCTGTTTTGAGGAGCAAAGGCTGTAACATTACCAGCTCCTCTAATATTCTGCTGCCACGGCACAAACAGTATGATTAGAAAAACGCCAAAAAGCGCCATCAATATTCTAGCTAAAAGACGCCCTGCACTAGGTGTTTTTAGCGTCTTTAAGGTATAAAGTTGGCCATCCGCCAAATTGTTTAAAATGTTCATACCTTCTAGTTTATAATTTTACTTAGTTCCTCAGATTTGATTAACTCCTCAAACTTTCCTTCTTTTTTCATCTCGCCATTTTCCATCACTACCACCCTGTCGCACGCAGCCATAATTACCGGATCATTAGACACCACCACCAATGTCCATTTATGCTCCTTATCGGTAAGCATGCTTATTAATTTAAGTCGTTCTGATTTTAAAAAGTCAGTGAAGAAATCATTAAGTACCAACATCTTTGGTCGCTTAGCCAAACAACGCGCCAGTATAATTTTATTAACCAGGCCGTTGGCTAAACCTTTACCACCACTTAGCATTGGTGTGTTGAGTCCTTCAGGCATGTTATTAATCTCATCTGCAATGCCGACCATGTTAATGGCCCACATGGCATCTTCATAACTAGCGTGAGTCTTTGCCAGCAGTATATTCTCTATAATAGTACCTTCAAATATGTCCTGCTGACTAACATTCTTGCCTATTCTATCACGCAGGTTGGTTAAGTCAAGGTCTCTAAGAGAATAACCGTCAATAGTCACTATGCCTTCGTAATTGATATTTAGACCAGCAATGGCATTGCTAAGGACTGTTTTTCCAGAGCCTCCAGTACCAGAGAGACAAATATGTTCTCCACGCTCCACCGTTAGATCAATGTTTTTTAAGGAATATTCTACATTGCCTGGAAACTTATATTTTAAGTTTTTAGTCTGTATTGTCATACCCTTGCTATCATGAAAGTTAGGCATATCATAACCTCCACTTTTCTCCAATGGCAAATCTGTAACCTGAGAGATTTTGTCCACTGCTGTAAGCATATCATAAATAACATCCATGTACATAATAATTTTCTCAACTGAGTTAAGAATTAATATGATGATCACTTCAGAAGCGACAAACTGACCCAGCGTAATTTCTCTTTGTATTACGAGGATAGTACCAATAATCAGTAATCCACCAGTAACAAGAGCCTTAAAAAGCAGTATAAATGAATATTGAGTTATAAGTACCCCAAAGTGGGTTTTCCGATTTCTCAGATAGTTATTTACATTGTAATCTGTTTTCCTAAGTGGCAATGGCGTATTGCCAGAAAGCTTAAATGAGTTGATGGTACGCGCTAGCTCTTCCAACCAGTAAACCACTTTGTATTTATATTTTGATTCGCTGATTGATGAGCTAAGTCCTTTTGCCCCAGTGAGGTAAAAGATTAAAGTCAGCATACCCAACAATATCAAACTAAAAAACACGAAAAACGGATGGTAGAAAGACAGAAGTAATAATCCGAATAGAATTTGAATAACACCAGCCGATAAGTCAATCAATAATTTAGGCAATCCTTTCTGGATGGTTAGCACATCGAAAAACCTGTTCATCAATTCTGGTGGGTAGTACTTCAATAATGCCTCAGCTTTTATACGCGGCACTCTAAACGCAAACTCAAAGGCTGCTTTTGTAAAAACCCTGCGCTGAAGGTATTCCACCAAAGTAATCTGCATTACTTGCAGTCCACCAGTAGCTAAAACACCTAATATCACTAAACCTATGAGCACATAAACGGAGCTAAAAACTACCCCTCCAGAAATTAGAGATACTGTAGCCTGAATACCCAGAGGCAGCGTAAGACTTATTAAACCTATAAGAAGAGCATAGACATAAATATAGAAAATGTCTCTTTTCTCCTCAGACAGCAACCTTATTAAACGTTGTATAGGGTTGAGCTTTTTAGCTTCTACATCATCTCCCTCTTCATCACTAACCATACTTTTATAAGCGAAAACACCCATAAAATTAACCTTGCCCTTTGCATCCTGAAGTTTAGAGATATAGCCTTCATCGATTAGGAACGGATCAGAATCATGTTCTTCAATCTTGATGGCTTTGGCCTTGCGCCCATCTTTAAATATAATTATTGGAATATAGTTGTCTTCAGTACTTTCAAAGGCAACGATTGGTATTTCAATGTCCTTTAGAAATTCAGCAAACTCTTCTCGATCCAGACTATTTTCAAGATAGATGATGCGTTGTTTATTGGCAGCTTCAGTGAGGTCTCTTATAAACTCTGAAAGCTCATTTTTGTCATACTGACGAATTGATGCTTCAATACTATTCAAAGCAAAACCATCAAAATCTTGCTTCAGCAGATCGGATGACGTTCGGATGACTTTAATAATTTGATTACTGTTCATCTAGGATTTCTATTAGGCTTTAATAGTCTTAAATATTAGATCTTTCAAAAACTCTTCATTTTGAGCATGCATGTTTTTTCCATAGGCCAAATTTGTTAATGATGGCAAATGCTCTGCATAAAAGAGCTGATGGTGAGCTGACTGCAATACTGTACTTATTAATGAGTTCGCTGATTTGTATTCAGGATTTATCTCCTCAACATAATCCGCAATTTTCTTACATAAAGATTTGAACCCTCTAAAAAGCCCTTCTTTGTTATCCGAATCAACCTGTTTTGTCAAAAAAGTTTTATCTGATTCAAGAATAACAATTCTAAAGAGTGCTTCTTCATCAATTTGCGGAAAGGACTGATCCCTCCTTTTCAACTCAGTCACAATCTTTAAGGCTATCTCCAACTTAGTTTCAGGGTTTTCGATATTATTAGTTGCGAAATCGATTCTGAATTCGAGCCAATTCCAATACCAGGCGATAAGGTACACTAGTAATCTGTGTTTGTTATCAAAGTATCTGTAAACCGAGGCTTCTGTAGACTCAATGTGTTGTGCGAGCTTTTTAAAAGTGAACTTTTCAAACCCCAGCTCATCTATCATGGCTATGGATTCCTCAATAATTCTCCTTCC
>NZ_SMLV01000395.1 GCF_009711525.1 Fulvivirga lutimaris | reverse complement strand
TGTAACTCATTTCAATCCACTTAGAAAACATAACTGCTACTCCAGCTCCATTATTCTCAAACTTGTTCTTAGTGTATTTATCGTGGTTTGAAAACATAAAATGAAGACCGTAACGGACATTGTTATGGGTGTAATTATTTTCAACAGTACTCTGATCAACAAATTCCAGATAAACACCATCACGCATTCCAGTCACTTCATTTTGTGAAATGAACATGTTATTGCAGTGCCACAAATGAATACCATTACCGGATTGGTCTTCCTTTTTGGCCGTTCCAAGCACGTGGTTATTTGAGATGATTCCATTATTTGATTTTTCCACCAATATCCCGAAAAATGCCTTTGAGATTTTATTGTCAGATATTTCTACATGAGAAGTGCCACTAACATATATTGCTGCGTAATCTTTGGTGTAGCTCCTACCGGAGTTAATAATTGAAAATCCAGATACCCTAATGCTATCTGCTAGTAGTTTCAATACATAACTACCTGCCATTCCATCAAGTATGGCTCCGGGCTCACCCCGTAACTTTATCGGTTTATTAATTTCTATACTTTCACATTCATACACACCTGACTTTACCTTAATTAAATCATGGGGCTGAGCGATAAGAATTGCCTGTTTTATAGTAGAAACTTTACAGTCCTTGCATACTTCTATGATTTGAGCATGCCCAATGTTAAGGCTGCAAGTACAATAAAGTAGAATAAAAATAGAGCGTATTGAAGAGACTAACACGGCAAATAGTTAAGGTATTTAATCATTTAATTTTCCCCTTAACTCCGCCCATGTGTAAATCTCCCCACCGAACTTCTTTTGGGTTTGGGTAACCTCTGCTGTATTCTCAAAGGCAGATAAAAATGCACCCATCGGGCTAGGAATATTTTTACTTATCAAAAAGCTGGCATTTTCCGCTTTGAAAAGTTTGCCAGGGTTAGCATAGTCTGTGACTAACATTAGATCAACAGGAGGGCGATCCCAATTCTTCAGATCGTGTACCATACACTCTATTGCATCGTATTTATAATTTCTTCCTTTTTCAGTTACCAGTTGTGCAGCGTGTTGCTTGTCAACAATTGTCATTCGGCAGAAATCACATGCATCCTGGCTATAAGAAATAGGCTGTGGCCCATTACTACAGGCACTTACAAATACGATAAAAACGAGAATTGAAAAAATATACTGAACGAATTTCATAGCTACTTAGTTAGAATTAACAGTTGTTTTTCTTCCAATGAAATATCCGGTTAACGATAGTAACATACCGATTCCAAGAAAAATACCACCAAGTCTTGGATAGGAAAACGCATCGAAATTTAATAGTTTTTTATGGCCAATAAGTGGTGGGTTGTATTTCATCGGTGATCCATCCGGATTAACAAGTTTCAAAATAGCATTTGGATTGAGGTCGGTACCATAGTCTACTAGCCATAAGTTAAAATCATAGACACCCAATGCGCCTAAAATGCCCATTACAACAAACCAGAGCAGAAACCATATAGATGAAATTTTACCAAAAAAGCCTAAACTACCTATTAGTATACCGATCACGACCATCGATAAAACTACTTTTGGAAAAACGGAGAACTCCCACATATCATCTGGCTTAGGAAGCGTTTTCATACCAATATAATGATTCAATCCATCTATATTTTGGATATCAAATTCACTTTCTCCTTGTAACCCGTTGATATGAATATTTATTCCGAGAGGGTCAGGATATTGTGGAGCGCCCAGTCTAATATTCCAGAGTGGAAAGATGAACAGTCCTAACAACAAGGCACTACCGATAATCATCAATATACTTGCCTTTTTCATTTTGATATTATTTTGGGATTAAAAAAATTTTATTAGAAATAAGAGTGGATTAAATGAATCCACTCTTATTTCTAACTGGGATTTACTCATCTAATGACCAGCTCAATTCAATATTGGAATTTGCCGGAGACACACGAATATAACCTTGCATTTCCTGATGTAACGCGGAGCAGAAATCTGTACAATAGAATGGCCATACACCTACTTTCTTAGGTTCCCAAAGAGAAGTTTTAGTTTGACCAGGCATCACTAGTATTTCAGAAGTTCCCTGTCCTATCATTGAGAAACCATGTGGTACATCAAAGTCTTGCTCGTGGTTGGTTATATGGAAGTAAACTTTGTCACCCACTTTAATACCTTCGATATTATCCGGTGTGAAATGACTTCTGATAGTAGACATATAGATGTGTACTTCATTTCCTTCTCTTACCACTTTGCCTTCTGCAGGACTCTTAATAGCATATGGGTGCATATTTTCGTCTATACGATAAATCTTTTTAGAATTATTCATAATTAGATCTGCATCACATCCAGCTGCATAGTGAGGCTCGCCATGAGTAGGAAAATCGTACAGCAACTGCATTTTTTCTCCTGAAATGTCATAGATCTGTGCAGAGTGCTCCATTTCTGGCCCTGTCGGTAAGTAACGGTCTTTTGTAATCTTGTTCATAGCTACCAAATACTTTCCATGGGGCTTTCTTGAGTTACCGCCAGGAATCATCAAGTGACCAACAGAATAGAAGGTAGGTTGTCTGTCAACTACTTCCCACGTACCTAATTTCCATTTCACTACTTCAGAAGATATAAAGAAGGTGGTATAGGCATTACCCCTTCCATCAAACTCCGTATGCAATGGACCCAAGCCACCACTTTGAACAGTGCCTGCTACAACATCTTCATATTTAATAATTGGAATACCATAAGCATCTCCGTCAAAGTTTTCAGCCTCAATAGCTGCAATCATTTTATCGAAAGAATGAACCGTGATATCCGCTGACAACTTGCCTGCGCCAATGATGTACTGACCTGAAGGATCAACATCACAACCATGAGGTGATTTAGGGGTAGGCAAGAAATAGATAGCACCAGGAATTTCAGAAGGATTAACGGTTAAAACCTCCTTCTTCATAGTAGATGTTGCAGTGTGCGTTGACTCATCGTATACATTATGAGCATAGTTGGTGGGCATTTTTGTACCTCCACCATTATTAACATATTCTTCTATCTTTTTCCAATTTACAGCAGCAATAAAATCCTTATCGTTTTGAGAGGCATTTACTTCTAACAGTGTATTTGACTCCTCTGTGTTGTAAGTAGAAAAGAAGAACCAACCATGAGATTTTCCTCTACCGGGGTGTGATAAATCATAATTAAACCCCGGCATTAACAATTGAAATTTAATGTCTAGATGTCCATGTTCCGGTTCTACGGCAATAAAAGTTAAAGCACCTTTGAAGTTACTTTTATATTCCTTAATTGGCATATCCCTCTGAGGTACGGGTACAGAAAAACGTGTACCAGCCACAACATATTCAGTATTTTCAGTGATAAACGAGGAACTATGATTACCAGCACTGTTTGGTACTTCTATAATTTCTTCAGTCTCAAATGTGCTTAGACTAATTCTGGCAATACGAGGTGTATTGTTACCATTAGCAAAAATCCATCTTCCGTCTAATTCTCCATTAGTTTGAGAGATATCAGGGTGATGTAAATCATCCCATGGTATAAAGCCAAAAGATGTATTCAACATAGGTTTAGTCTCTTCAGAGTAACCATACCCTGATGTTGGAAACTGAGAAAAAACAGGTATCTCCTTAAACATCCTACCAGAAGGCAGTCCGTATACGGTTAGGTTACCGCTGTAGCCTCCTGATAAGAATGCGTACTGCGCGTCTCTTTCACCAGGTGCTACGTAAACCTTTTCAGCAATATTGCTGCTCAAAGCGCCATTCGATGACTCACCACCCCCCTGATTACATGAAATAGTAATAAGAGTCAAGAAGGCGATCAATAAGCTATTAATTTTAATTAATGTTTTCATTTTATCGTTGGTTAATTTGATTCTTAATTATTCAGGTAAAATCACCTTATTCACTACATGAATTACTCCATTAGAGGCAGGTATAGTGGCTACTATTTCAGCTCCACCAACCGTGATTTTATCGCCATCAACAACTACCTCAAGGTAGTCTCCAGTGGCCGTATAAATCTTTCTTCCTTTAGTAGCTTCTCGTTTAAGTCCTTCTATGTCGTAAGAACCAGGAGCTGCATGCCTCGTAAGTATGGTGGCAAGCTGTGATTTATTTTCAGGCTTTAACAAATTGTCCACCGTGCCTTCAGGAAGGGCGTCAAATGCTCCATTGTTGGGTGCAAAAACAGTTAATGGACCGGCATTTACAAGCACATTTTCAATTTGTGCTGCTTGTACAGCAGCAACTAATGTCGTATGCGCTTGCGAGCCGGCCGCCACCTGTAAAATGTTCTTATCAGATACATCATCCACTACAGAGGCCTGACCTAGTGGATGGGTTTCCTCTACCACTGAGGTTTCTTCTGATTTCTCGCTTTGCTGTGGAGTACACATCATCATAAATGTGACTATTAGGCAAAGCCCTATTGAAAATATAAAGTTCTTTTTCATAATGATATTGGTTTTGATTTACTCTTATAAGGTTCTGAAATATTCAAGCACCTTTCTTGCATCATCTTCAGTTAGATTCTGGTTTGCCATAGGAGATCCATTGGCTTCTATAAGCAATTGTTTTGCTATTGCATCCTTGGTTGTCATTTCCTCAGGATTAAGAATCATATTCATAACCCATTCTGGTGTTCTTCTTTCTAAAATTCCTTTAGGCGCAGGGCCAATAAATTTCTTATCAGGTTTATGACAAGCTGAACATTTTTCTTCGAATATTATCTTACCTGCATCAACCATTTCCTGATCAACTTCTGTTAGGGTAACTGAGCTTACCGGACCAATTCCCTTATTCTCCTTCCAGTTTTTCATGGCATCTTCCGGGCTGGCTAATGTTGATGACTCTGACGCATGTTTTGCCGGAGGTAATTTTGTTTTCTCACCACCACCACAGGCTAATGTAAATGCGACTAAAAAGACTATTGAAATTTTAATTATGGAATTTTTCATTTTTGTATAATTTAATCTTGCGTAAGTTCATTATTAATTGTCTGGCTAAATGAGAGACAAATCATGATTAGTAATGATTTGTGTCAATTTTTCAAGAGTTTTCTAGTTCAATTGCCTTTGGAAAAAGTATATTGTTTTCCAAATGGATGTGCCTGTACAAATCCTTTTCAAACTCCTCAAGAAGCCTGTAGAACGCTATAAATGTAGTGCAAGCGTCCTCAGGCAATCGGTAGCTATTTGTTAATACTTTTATGTGTTTTAAAATATCTCCTGCCGTGTCATGTTCATGAAGCATAACCTCAATTGGATTACGAACACTGTTAATTGGCAATGTGAGCAATGAGGAATCACCTAACATTTGACGGATATAAGGAAATAAAATGACCTCTTCTTTATTTAAGTGAGGCATCAAATCATTTTCCAGATCATTAAGGAGACCTCTTATTTCCAAAAGCTCATTATACTTTGCTCCGTGAACTTTGGCTACTTTATCAGAATAGCTTCTTAATATAGGTAGCGACTCTCTGACATATGCATGATGCTTGCTCTCAATATGATCGATGAGCTCATCAAGCGTCATTTTTGATTCATTCTGAACCAATGGTTCACTTTCAATTCTGTTAAGCTCGCTAACAACTTCATCAAGATTGACCTGATTCTTATCGCATGAGTTGCGAAGGGAGACACCTCCTCCACAGCAGAAGTCAATACCATATTTCATAAAGACATCTGCGTACTTATAATTGGAAACCACCAGATCCCCAACTTTTTTATCTTCAATGTTTTTCATACTGCTATTGCTTTTGATTATGACTCAAAAATCAGCATCAAAGAATAGTTCTCTTATGACTTAGATCATACGCATCAAGAAAATTAAGAAGAGTATGGGTTATTTTAAGACCACCTTATGGTCATGAATGTTAAGCTCATCTTTTTGAGACAGCTGTTTGATGGTTTTTATTACTGTTTCAACCCTGAGACCGGTCATGTCCGCAATTTGCTGTCTGGTAAAAGGCACTTCAAAAGGCTCCTGCTCTTGACCATATTTATGTCTTAAATATTTCAAAACGGTTTGGATTCGATGGGCCGCAGGATACGATGAGATTTCATTGAGTATAATACCTTTATACCTTAGTCTTTTTGATAAAATGTTATTGAACTTCTTATGTATTTCAAAATTGTTCTCGAGCAGTTTAAAAAAATCCTCAGACCTCATTTTGGCAATTGATGTATCCTTAATGGTTACAGCGCTACATGGATAGGTAAACTCTCCGAAAAGCGCAGGCTCGCCAAAGCTCATCCCATTATTAAAAATTCCCTGGATAAACTCTTGCCCATCTTCGTTATAATGAGCCATTTTGACCTCGCCCTCCAAAACCTGGAAATAATAATATGCGGGCTTGCCCTGGTTAAAAATGATAGTATCCTTTGATAGATTTACTATTCTGGCATTATATTCTTCTAAAAGATTTTCTGGAATCATATCGCCTCAATTGTTACCAAATTCAACCTCATCACTTTATGAACATTCGTAATTTTATCAGTGGGCATTAATGCATGACCAAAACATACTAGGGTTATCAAGAAAAATCCGCTCTGTAATGAAGTAATTCCTAACATCTGTTGATGCGTCTACTAAACTATGGGTTGGCATGGCCACCATCTGGGCGTTTACAGATTTATAGTAGTGTAGAATACCCTCTTCTACTGTCTCACTATTTGATATTTTGAATTCATAATTTTTCAAATCATGCAGTTGGTTAAACTTTACAAATTGCTTTTCAAGTTCTTCATCAGATTTCCAATTGTCTTTGGTGTTCACTTTCAGGACATGGAGTTTAGCACCAAAAACCTCTTGCAATTTCTTCAATTCTGTTAGGATAAAAGGTTGAGAATACCCCAAATCAGTAGCATAAACAATATCTTTGATATCATTTAAAGCCACTTCCTTTTTAACAGTTAATATAGGGCACATTGAGTACCTCAAAAGTCTTTCCATGGCTGATCCACCTAACATTTCATCCATCTTCTTATAAGACTTCGAACCTAAAACTACCAGACCTACATTCTCATCTTTAATGTACTTCAATATTTCAGGGCCTGGCTGACCGTAAGCCATTTCAATGTCAATTTTTATTCCCTGATCAAACGCATTAAATGAAAGGTCTTTCATTTTTTGCAAAACGGTTTCTTTAACACTCTCAGTAAATACTGATCTTGCTTGCTCATCAAGGCCGGAATAATCCGGAATGTTGATAACATGGTAAAGCACAAGTTTTGATTTCCATTTAACAGCAATATCAATTGCTGTTTTTAATGCTCTATTGGCATACTCGCTAAAATTAACCGGCACCAATATTATATTTTTTGTATATCTCATTTCCTTATTTTTAAATCAATTTTAAATGGCCTGGCTAAACATCGGCTTATCGTCAGAAGCTTTATGCTCACTCAGCCTTCTGTCAAATACCAAACATATATTTCTAAGAAAAGCCGTGCCTAACTCAGTAACTCTAAACCCGCCCTGATATAATTTTATAAGGCCTTCTGCATGCATGGCATTCAGCTGTATTAACATGTTCAGGTCTAGTGCATCAACATAGTCATTCCACATTAACTCCCCGTTGCAGCATATATCAAGTATCTGTTTTCTTACTTTCAAATCTTCTTGAGTCAGCACATGGCCTTTTTTAACTGCCAAACTACCTTCATCAATTAGCCCACAATATTCTTCTACTTTCTTAGCATTTTGAGCATAAGCATACTTGGCATCACTAACTGCCGAAGCACCCAGACCTATAAGTAAGTCGGTTCTTACATGAGTGTAACCCATGAAATTGCGATGCATGCTTTTATTTTGATAGGCTTTATAGAGTAAGTCTGAAGGTAGAGCGAAATGATCCATACCAACATCAGTATATCCCATTTCTAACAACCGCTCCTTACCTACTTCATAAAGTTTTCGCTTAAAATCATTGTTAGGAAGATCGGCTTCAGTGTAGGCCCTTTGTCCAGGCCTTTTCCATGGCACATGAGCATAGCTGTAAAACGCAATACGCTCAGGCTTCAATGATATGACTGCATCTATAGTCTCAAGAACACTTTCTTCCGTTTGAAAAGGAAGTCCGTAGATCAAATCGAAGTTAATAGATTCAAATCCTACCTTTCTGGCGTTGTCAGTGGCAAGTTTTACATTTTCAAAAGGTTGAACCCTATTAATAGTCTCCTGTACTTTTAAATTTAAATCCTGCACGCCATAGCTTACTCTTCTCGCCCCTGCATTGTAAAGAGCATCAAGATGTTCGAAGCTTGTGTTATTGGGATGCCCTTCAAATGAGCAAAGAAACTGTGGGTGCAAAATCGATTTAGCATAAATACCATCTAATAATTTCGAAAGGTTTTCAGGACTAAAGAATGTTGGTGTTCCCCCTCCTAAATGAAGATCTCTAAGAATAGGTTTTTTCTCAAAAGTATCACAATACATTTCCCATTCCTTGAGCACAACGTTGATGTAATTTTCTTCAACAGCATGGTTAATCGTAATCCTGGTATTGCAGGCGCAATAGGTACACAAACTTTCACAAAATGGGAGGTGAATATATAAGGTTATCCCTTCAGTATCATTTGTTTCATCGAATGCCCTCTTCACATGGGTAAGCCAACTGCTAGCGCTAAATTTTTCCTCTAACCAAAAAGGTACTGTAGGGTAGCTGGTATATCGTGGCACCGGCACATTGTATTTCTTTATTAATTCCTCCGGAATATTCATATACATCAGTCTTTAAACTATTATCATCTAGAATTATATTGTTCAAATATCTGAAGATCAGGTTATTGAAAAACTGATGTAAATCATCTCTCAACTTGATAGTTCTCAAACTGGTCAATTACTTAAAAGAAGTAGCTTTAAATAAAAAATGAAACGCTTACTAATCATCCCATTTATTTTACTGTTGGGCTGCGCAGAACTAAAGATGCACAGCAGTAAAGATCCTAATGCTGATTTCAGCAAATACACGACCTGGTGCTGGATGAATGGCTGCACTCCCACCTTCGAGGGACCTGACTATATTTATGCTGAAGAAGCGCTTAATGAAATGGTCAACCTTATAGCAGTTGAAATGCAAAACAAAGGATATGTGCAGGGAGATGATGCTTCTGACCTTTTGGTAAATTTCAAATTAGTGCTGGAAGAGGATTCTGCCATTGCTGCCGTTGTCCATGAAGAATCACTACCATTATGGGAGCACTACCAGGACAAAGACCCATATTATCACTTCCTGAAAGGAACATTGATATTAGATATTGCAGATAGGGAAAAAGGACAAATCATTTGGAGGTCTGTTACGCAAAAATATCTCCCTAAATATCCTACAATGAATTCACAAGATGCCGAAAGAGGTGTGAAAAAAGCATTAAAGGACTTTCCAGCTAGGGCTCAGGAATAAATCAATCTTTTGATTCTGGCTTCTTGTCATCAAAAAGCATCCTCATAGAAGGTGTAGTGGTATCATCGTACTGACCAGATTTATTGGCCCATATAAAGAGACCAAGAAAAGTACCCGCTACTATTACACTGAGAATGATAAGAATATAAATAACTGACATAACTATAACATTAACTTTCTAGCCAGATAATTACCTCTTAAGGTAGTAAATAAAACCACAGAAATACTACTTACAGGCATGAGTATGGCTGCAAATATAGGAGTTAGCATCCCTGACAGAGCTAAAGAGATTCCAATAAGGTTATAAGCAAAGGATAATGTAAAACTTCCAAATATCACCTGCTTGCTCTTTTTAGCATATTCTAAAAACCGATCAATATTATTCAACTCATTTCCAGTAAGAATTGCATCACAGGCTGGAGAAAAATTAGAAATATCATCTGTAATAGCGATACCAAAATCACTTTGTTTAAGAGCACCCGCATCATTTAGCCCATCTCCAATCATCATTACTTTTTTGCCTTGCCTTTGCAGTTCCGCAATAAGGTTAAGTTTGTCGGCAGGCTTTTGATTAAAATAAAATTTTGATCCTTTGGGGAATAGACTCTCCAGATACTTCATCTCTTTATCATTATCACCGGATATAAGTTGCAGTGATTTACCTTTCCCTAACTCTTGCAACAATTTATTGACACCTTTACGATATGCATGCTTGATCTCAAAATGCCCAATTACATCATCTCCTTTCTTAAAATACACGGCAGATGTATTTAATGTATAATCTTCCTTGATACCTAACCAGCCAGGAGAGCCTAAATAATAACTCACCCCGTTATAAATTGCCAACATCCCCTTCCCTGCCAATTCCTCAAATTCATCTAAGACAACTGTATCATGATAATTTAAATATTCAGATATAGCCCTGCTCAGTGGGTGTGTAGAATTAGAAGTCATAGATTTAATAACCTGTAGAGAGGTCTCAGCTAGATCAGCTCCATTATAAGAGGCCATCATATTTTTGAGACTGGTTATTGTCCCTGTCTTATCGAACACAATGGTGTCAATATCTGCCAGCCTTTCAGCCAAGGCTGCTTTTTTTAAATAAAAGCTATGCTTACCAAAAACCCTTAAGGCATTGCCATTTGTAAAGGGTGCAGATAATGCCAAAGCACAAGGACAGGCTATGATTAAAGTTGCAGCAACAACCTGCCACATCATATCTGGGTTCGTAAATAGCCAATAAATACCTCCAAGAAGTGCTATCGATAAAATGACAACCGTAAAATGTTTGCTTATCTTATTTGTTAATTCTTCAGCATAAGTAAGCTTCTCTTCTTTAAACGCCTGATTATTCCATAGGCTTGTCAAATAGCTTTGAGAACATTCTTTTCTAACCTTTACAGTTATCCTGTTTCCTTTAAGTCTACCTCCTGCATATATCAAATCACCACTTTTAACCTCAACAGGAGCACCTTCACCTGTTACGAAACTGTAATCAATAGAGGTGGCATCAGACAAGAGTATGGCATCTGCTGGTACTATTTCTTCGTTTCTAATTACAAGCTGATCTTTAACGCTTATATCATTTACAGAAATAGGATTTTCCTTGTCACCCACAATCTTCAATACCGACAGCGGGAAATAGGACTTATAATCCCTTTCAAAAGACATAGATTGATAAGTTTTGCTCTGGAACCACCTACCAATCAAAAGAAAGAATATAAGCCCGGATAGTGAATCAAGATAACCGGGGCCAATAGAAAATACTATCTCGTAAGTACTACGAAAAAACAAGGTCAATATCCCCAACACTATAGGTATATCAATATTAAAGAATCCTTTTCTTAATCCTGAAAACGCATTTATAAAGTACGACTTAGCAGCATAGATCATAGTAGGAATTGACAACGCTATGCTTAGCAACCCAAAAAACTTAATGAAGTCGCTATCGGCACTATCGATACCCAGATACTCTGGAAAACTTAACAACATGATGTTTCCGAAACAAAATGCAGCTACTCCAATTTGTAAGCTCAGTTCGCTAATCTTCTTATTTTCAGTCCCTTTACTAGCATCAAGGCTCAGGTCCGGTTTATAGCCAATAGAATCCAACAACTGGCATAACTTGCTTAGGCTAATTTGATTGGGCTGTATTAATATATCAGCTTCTTTCTTGACAAAATTTGTAGTTACACTCTTAATACCTCTATCTGCTTTATGCAGGTTTTCAAGCACATAAACACATGAACTGCAATGTATGGCTGGCAACTTTAGTTTTAGTCTGATATAATCATCTGACCTAAACGTAACGAATGGTGCCGATAAAATAGGGTCATTTAGAAAATCATATTTTTCTTCGTGCTGATCAAAAGATCTATTGGCATAAAATTCTGCCAGCTCACCTTCAGAAAACAATTCATAGACTGCCTTGCAGCCACTGCAACAGAACTTTTTATCATCAAACTCAATGGCATCAGCCCTGCAAGGCTCATGACAATGAAAGCATTCTGTTGCTACCTCTACCTTGTTTAAAGTCTCGATCATTGAAGGCAAAAGTCATTTTTTTATACTACTACTTTACTGACTTTGGTCATATGTTAAATTGATCGTTCTCAAAACCAGAATACACTATTCTGATAACACCATTTTTATAACTTTGCGCCTGTGAAACTCGCAAAACTAAACGGCCGTCCTGAGATTTTCTACTCCATTCAAGGAGAAGGCAAGAGCATGGGCAAGCCTGCCATATTTGTAAGGACATCTCTTTGTAACTTGCACTGTATTTGGTGTGACACAGACTACACCTGGAACTGGCAAAACACTCCATTCAAACATGTAAATGATAGCAAAGCTGGTTATTCAAAATTCAAAAAGGACGAATGGATAGTCGAGCTTGATGCAGATGAAGTATACAATGAAATCAAGCAACATCCCTGCAAAAGAGTCATACTTACTGGAGGTGAACCTCTCATGCAGCAAAAAGAATTAGCGCTTCTGGCACAGCTGCTCCATGATAATGGCTATTTTATTGAAGTAGAAACTAATGGCACACTTGTGCCCACTTCAGAATTTGATATGGCGGTTGATCAGTATAACGTATCACCTAAGCTCAGCAATTCGGGAAACAGTACCCAATTAAGAGAAAAAGAAGGGGCTTTTAGTTTTTTTAGCGGTTCCGAAAAAGCTTCTTTCAAGTTTGTTATTGATGACCCTGGGGATCTTGATGAGGTGACTGAGCTAATATCAAGATATAACATCGCCCCTCTTAATGTATACCTCATGCCGCAGGGCACTACGGGTCAGGCACTAAATCAAAAGCAGCAGTGGTTGGTTGATATTTGCAAAGAACATGGTTATAACTATACCGACAGGCTCCATATTCATATTTATGGTGATAAACGCGGGGTATAAAAAAACCCTGACAATTAATGTCAGGGTCAAAATTTATTCGATTTAAAGTATCTTACATTTTCTCGGTTACTACTCCACAGCCAACTCTGGGTCCAGCAGCCCCTGAAGGCTGTGATGTAAAGTCATCTGCAAGAGCATGTATAATAACCGCTCTGCCTACAACATTGGTGCTATCAGCTCCACCTACTGACCAGCCTTTCACAACCATTGAAAGTGAACCTGTACTGTCCTCAGCCACGGTCATATTATCAATATCGCCAGCATGAAATGCGGGGCTCTCCATTCTTTTACCATGATCTGTTTCAGCAGGATTCCAGTGTCCTCCAGCTGAGGTTGCATCATCAGCACTGCAATCACCATTTTGGTGAAGATGTAGTGCGTGCTCTCCAGGAGCTGCTCCAGTCACATTTAAATTAAAAGTTACAGAGCCATCTCCGTTATCTACAAAAGTTGCTTCACCGCTAAGTGTGCTACCGCTAGCACTTGAGATCATTGCTACCGCCTCGCTCTTAGCAACTTCAACTACTTCTTCTTCAGGTGTCGTTGTAGTCTCTTCGGTTGCTTCTTCTTTTTTCTCACCTCCGCAAGAAATTAAAAACGCAACACCCGATATCACAAATAATCTACTTAAATACTTCATGATTTGTTTTTTTGGTTTGTGTAAATGTTAAATAATATAATGCTTAATATCAAATTAGTCTTCTATTATAAAATGATTGTTGTAATCATTCATACTTCTTTTAATAATTCCATGTGCCTCATCGCTACCATAGACGTGGGTAATTTCCGTCACTTTAGTTGGCGCCTCGCCTGGCATCTGCTTATAGGTTAAGAAATAGTGCTTAAGCCTGTTTATAAGTGAATCAGGACAGTCTTCCATAGAATGAAAGCCGCTATACACCTCATCTCCTTTCAAAATAGCTATAATCTTATCATCAGCTTCTCCGCCATCTATCATTCTAAATCCTCCAATAGGGATAGCTGGTATTAACATATTGCCATGAGTAATATTTCGCTCTGTTAAAACACAAATATCAATAGGATCTTTATCACCAGATATGTTCTGTCTTCCTGTTTTTTTCATGCAGTAATCAGCCACCTCTTCAGCACAATACGTTCTGGGAATAAACCCATAAAGAGCAGGGACTATGTTAGAAAATTTCTGCGGTCTGTCAACCTTCAAAAAACCAGTGGCTTTATCTATTTCATACTTCACTGTGTCGGCCGGAGTCATTTCAATGAATGCATTAACTATTTTAGGGGAATCTGCGCCACTTGAAATCCCGTGCCAGGGATGTGACATATGACTTGAAACTGTTGCTTTGCTCATATCTTTAAAAATGTTGACCAAGATAGAAAGATGTGGTTTAAACAACCAGCATATATATTAATATCTGAGCTAAAACAATGCTTTTAATAAACCCAAACGAAGTTGTGACACCTAGGCAGTGAATTTCACCGTTGAATATGGTGCTTAATCGAAAATTCTTTCATCAAGCCACTTACCCTACTCTTTAAACCAGCATCAATCCCTAGTTTTAAACTTTTAAGCTTTAATATTTAACCAACATGAGATTTTTAGTTGCTCTTACCCTCCTTACTTTTAGTCAAATCACTTTCGCCCAAAACCTTCAGGATCAGTTTACAGATTTGAGGGATAATTCAGAAACATTTAAGGAGTATAAAGTAATTAAAACTTATGAACTCAATAAATTCTGGAAGGGTGTAACTGACACGCTCAAAACCAATAGCACTACCATCACTGAACTTCAAAAGAAAATAGTCACCCATGATGCTGAAATCAAAAAACTAAATGATATCATAGCTGAAAGTAAGGCAAATATGCTTGATCTGGAATTTGGGGTAGAGCACATTACTATTTTTGGACTGCCTATCAGCAAAACTGCTTATCAGGTTGTAAATTTTGCCATTATTGTAACACTCCTTGTGTTAATAGCATTTTTGGTTTTTAAGTATAATGAAAGAAGGTCTACCGCAAAAGAAAAGATCAATGCCTTTAATAATCTGGAAGAGAAATTTGCTGATTATCAGAAGACAGCCCTTGAAAAGCAGATGAAGCTCAGAAGAGAACTTCAAACAGAAAGAAATAAGCTGGAACAAATAAGGGGCATCAATTGATGCCCCTTATTATTTTAATTTCCAAGTTTAAACTTAGCTCGCTAAGTAAGGAATTAACAATTCGTTTTTAGGGTTCTTAGATAATTTTCTAAGCGCCTTTTCTTTAATCTGTCTTACTCTCTCACGAGTTAAACCTAAGTTCTCACCAATATCTTCTAAAGAAAGACTTGGCTCTTCACTCAACCCAAAGTATTGGTTGATAACAACTCTTTCTCTTTCTGTTAGTGTAGAAAGCAATCTTCCTACTTCTCTTTTTAAAGAGTCTTTGTATACAATGTTATCAACTTCGTTACTATCTTCATCTTCCATTACATCTAACAAAGAGCTTCCTTCGTCTTCTGAGAATGGCTTATCAATAGAAACTTGTTTTGTTTGAGATCTGACAGTAGTTCTTACTTCGTCAATAGTCATTTCAAGAAGCTCAGCTAACTCTTCGTCAGTTGGCTCTCTTTCAAACTTCTGCTCTAACAATGAAGAAGCTTGATCAATTTTAGATAAAGCACCAATCTTGTTAGACGGAATTCTTACAATTCTAGAATGTTCTGCTAAAGCTTGGATAATTGACTGTCTGATCCACCATACGGCATAGGATATAAATTTAAATCCTCTTTTTTCATCAAATCTCTTCGCTGCTTTAACAAGGCCTAAATTGCCCTCATTAATTAAATCGTTCAATGGAATTTTGTTCGAGTAGTGATACTGCTTTGCTACAGAAACCACGAACCTCAAATTCGCTTTCACTAGCTTCTCTAGTGCTGCGTCATCCCCTTCTCTGATCCTTTGAGCCAAATCAACCTCCTCTTCAGGAGTCAAAAGCTCATCTTTTGAAATTTCATTAAAGTACTTCTCTAACGTTCTACTATCACGGTTAGTGATAGATTGCGTAATCTTTAATTGTCTCATTCTTGCTATTTACCTGATATTAATTTGCTTTTACTCTTATTACTTAACACGTCAGAGCAAATAAAATTTTAATTTGCCCTTCTTTTCTATTGATTATAAATATTTTTGGAAAGTTTTTAATCCCATATTCTCATCAAGTTCTCCCCAAATCAATCACAAATTGTAGGTTTTTGGGAAATTTCGCATGATACAAAAAATATTTGATATGGGTAAGAAATATTTGCTTTTATTCATTATTTACATGATTCACTACGTGACAACATGAAACAGTTCATTAAAGTTTGGCAACTGCCAATTTTATTTTCCTTCATCCTCCTATTCTTCATCAATATCTCCTTATACGGACAAGAGACTGCAAAAGATTTATTTAATCGTGGATATCGTTATCTGACTGTTGACAAACAAAAAGCAATATCCCTACTTACTCAAAGTATCGATTTAGATCCTAACCTAACCGATGCCTACTATCATAGAGGTATTGCCTACTTCAAATTAGATAATTTCGACAAAGCATTAAACGATTTCAATAAAGCCCAGAGCCTCAACCCAGAGCTATCTATTCTCTGGATGTATAAAGGATTCGCTTTTCGCAACAAAGGTAACCTCAATGATGCCTTAGATTCATTTTCAAATTATATTTCACTTAACCCAACTGACACTTCTGCCTACTCCTACATCTTAAGAGGCAAAATGAAATACGAACTTGGAGATTTTGATGGATCAATAAAAGACTATGACATGGCCATCAAACTGAAGCCTTTTGAAGAAAAATACAACTACTATCGTTTTATTTCATTTTATGAAGCCAAACAATATAAAGCCGCATTAAAAGCAGTTACCGATTTGATAAAAGTTAATAATGATTTCTATGGTTATTACTTCTACAAGGGCAATGTATTTCACGACATGGGGTATTATGACTCGGCAGTGCATATGTATAATGTGGCTGTCATTAAAAACTATCAAAATGCTGACAGTTATTTTTACAGAGCACAGTCCTATGAGCAGCTTGAGAAATATGAAAAAGCATTAGAAGATTATAATACGGCCATAGTAATGAATGATAATGATGGCTCTTATTATTCAAAAAGAGGAAACTGTAAGCACCTCATGGGCAATAAGGAAGGTGCCTGCGAAGACTGGAATCAGGCCGGTAACCTTGGCTATTATGAAGACTTTGAAAAGGTCAAAAGGGTTTGCGAATAGGAAGACTTTGATTTTCAGTATTTGTTGCTCAATTTTGGCATTCACTTAAACGCAATGCGTAATGGATAATCGTAAATATTTACCACTAGTAATAGTAGTTGTTGTTTCATTTTTATTGTTAATGGGGCTCTCTTCGAGCATTTTCTACACCATTGATGCTGGTGAACGCGCTGTTATATTTAAAAAGTTTCAAGGTGGTCTAGATAAAGATAATGTGATCCAACAAGGCTTTGGAATGAAAGCACCATGGAATGACCTTTATGTTTATGATGTGAAGGAAAATTCTGTTGAGGAAAAAATGGATGTACTAGACAAAAATGGATTGAGCATTAATGTCGATGTTACATTAAGGTTTCACCCGCTTTATGACGAAATCGGATTTTTACACGAGAATTTTGGCACTGGTTATATTAACACCCTTGTTATACCAGAGGTTAGATCTGCTGTAAGACAAGTAATGGGACGATTCACCGCTGAGGAAATATACTCTACCAAGAGAGGCGAAGTAGAAACAATGATCAAAACGGAGACGGAAAAGAGTTTGCAGGAAAACAATTGTCAAATGAAGGCGTTATTGATCAGGTCAATCAATCTTCCAGAGCAGATCAGAATGGCAATCGAAAATAAGTTGAAGCAGGAACAGGAAGCCCTTGCCTACCAGTTTAGACTAGACAAGGAAAAAAGTGAGGCTGAAAGAAAGCGAATTGCCGCTGATGGTGAGGCTGTAGCCAATAAAATAATAAATAGTAGTTTGACACCAGAATTATTAAAAATGAGAGGAATTGAGGCTACCTTAGAGCTAGCTAAATCTCCAAACAGCAAAGTTGTAGTAGTTGGTAGCGGTAAAGATGGAATGCCATTAATATTAGGTAATAATTAGTCTTTTAATTGACTTTTTATTTGACCTAATTTTAAGTAATTTGAATAATCATTATAAACACAAATACAAATGTCTAAAACGGCTGAAATAAAATTTGAAGATAAGTCTTACAGCCTTCCGATTGTTGAAGGTACTGAAAATGAACAAGGTATTGATATTGCCAAACTTAGGGCTGAAAGTGGTTTAATCACTCTTGATCCAGGTTTTAAAAATACTGGTTCAACAAAAAGTGCCATTACATTTCTTGACGGTGAGAAAGGGATTTTAAGATATAGAGGTTACTCAATTGAGGAGCTTGCTGAAAAGTCTACTTTCCTTGAAGTTTCATACCTTCTTATTTATGGTGAATTACCAACTGCAGAGCAACTTGCAGATTTTCAAAGCCAGATAAAAGTACATACACTCGTTCATGAGGATATCAAAAAAATATTAGAAGGTTTTCCTTCTAATGCTCACCCTATGGGTGTGCTGTCTTCTTTGGTAACAGCCCTAACAGCATTCTATCCAGAGTCGCTTGACCCTAACAGATCTAGTGACAAGGTAAACATGAGCATTATTAGAATTTTGGCTAAGATGCCAACGTTTGCTGCCTGGGCTTATAAAAATGAAGTAGGCCATCCGGTGAATTACCCTGACAATAGTTTAGATTACTGCAGCAACTTCTTAAAAATGATGTTTGCTCTTCCTGCTGAAAAGTATGAGGTTGACCCTGTAATATCTAGCGCACTGGATAAATTATTAATTCTTCACGCTGATCATGAGCAAAACTGCTCTACTTCAACGGTAAGAGTGGTAGGTTCTTCTCAAGCTAGCTTATATGCTTCTATTTCAGCTGGTATAAACGCTCTTTGGGGGCCACTTCATGGTGGTGCTAACTCAGCGGTAATTAACATGCTCGAGGGTATTAAGAAAGATGGTGGTGATACTAAAAAATGGATGGCTAAGGCCAAGGACAAGGATGATCCATTCAGGTTGATGGGCTTTGGTCACCGTGTTTACAAAAACTTTGACCCTAGAGCTAAGATCATCAAAAAAGCGGCAGATGATGTATTGGATAAATTAGGTGTAAACGATCCTATTCTTGACATTGCCAAAGGACTTGAGAAAGAAGCATTGGAAGACCAATACTTCGTTGATCGCAAACTCTATCCTAATGTTGACTTCTACTCTGGCATAATCTACAGAGCTCTAGGTATTCCTGTAGACATGTTTACAGTAATGTTTGCTCTTGGTCGTTTACCAGGATGGATAGCACAATGGAAAGAGATGAGAGAAAACAATGAGCCAATTGGCAGACCTCGTCAGATCTATGTAGGAGAAAACCTACGTCCTTATGTAGGAATGGAAAAAAGATAAATAAATTATAAACTACAAGGCCAGGTGTTGTAAAATGTCTGGCCTTTTTTATTTAAAAATTATGGAAGAATTTAAAGCAGCAGTAACCAAGTCAAAAACGCTAACTCAGAGGCCCGCTAATGACGAGCTTTTGAAGCTCTATGCACTATACAAGCAAGCTACTGAAGGTGACAATGGAGAAGACAGACCAGGTGGCTTTGATTTTAAGGCAATAGCCAAGCACGATGCATGGGCTGAGTTAAAAGGCAAGAATCAGTCAGACGCACAGCAGGAATATATTTCCTTTGTTGATGAGTTACATCAAAAATATGCCTAGTGCAGCTGTTCTATGAACCAAATGTGTCTGGAGAACAATTCATTTTAAATGAAGAGGAATCCAGACATTGTATCAAAGTGCTCCGCAAAAAGCCAGGAGACAATATCACCATTATTGATGGCAAAGGCAGTTTTATCACTACTCAAATAGTAGATGCTAACCCTAAAAAATGTCTGCTGAAAGTATTAGAATTTAAGGCTGAAAGCATCAAAGACTTTTACATACACATTGCCATAGCCCCGACTAAGAATATAGATAGAATTGAATGGTTTATAGAAAAATCGGTTGAAATAGGCATCGATGAAATTTCTTTCATCAATTGTCAAAACTCTGAACGTAGGCACCTAAAAATGGAGCGCTTAGAAAAGAAAGCCATCAGTGCCATGAAGCAATCTATTAAAGCATCACTTCCTAAACTTAATGAAATTCAATCTTTCAAGGATTTCATTAATGTAAAAGATGATTCAGCTAAGTTCATTGGCTTTGTTGACATGGACAACCCCGATCACCTGATTCATAAAGCACAAAAATCATCTGAATACTTAATGTTAATAGGTCCCGAAGGCGATTTTACATTAGATGAAGTTGAATTAGCATTAACAAAAGGTTTTCAAAAAATAAGCTTGGGTCAAAGCAGGCTAAGAACGGAAACAGCAGGCATTACTGCCTGCTGCATATTCAATATGATTAATTTATAGAGGTATTTTACTTAGTAATGATCACTCTTTTACTCTTCTTAATTCCAAATTGTTCAACAGTAATTAGATAAATACCCTGATGTAGAGACTGTTCAGGCTTCAAGCTAATGTCTTCAAATAACTCATAAGTCTCAATAACCTTCTGAAGCACCATTTTACCATAAAGGTCATACATCGTTATAACAACCTCATCTCTAGAGTCTGCTTTTACCCTTAAATTAATATCAAATTCATTAGTAGGGTTTGGAAAGATCGAAAACTGCAAATCAGTATCTTCTGGAACAAATTCCAGTACTACTTTTTTGTCTACTACGACCGCTATACCATCAAAATCAACTTGTACCAATTGATAATAATTTTTACCAATTAACGGGTTTGAATCAATGTAATTATAATTTGTTTCCTCCAGACTCGTTCCATTACCATCGATTACTGCCAAAGGTTCATAAACCACACCATCAGCAGAACGTTGCAGTTCAAAATAGTCATTATTCAATTCAGAAGTTGTAATCCATTCAAGGGCATGAGCATTTTCATCCTGAACACCGGTAAAAGATTTCAGAACGATAGGCAAAGGATTATTTGCAGTAGTAGAACCCAATGTAAATATTTGCTCACTGAAACTATTGCTACTCGTAGCCACAAAGCTACCCTGAGATTGTGTATGACCTGATGAAAAATTTGAACCATCTAGATTATCCCAAGAGGATAACGCATCATTCCATATCATCACTTCTAGTTCTTCTCTTTCTGCAAATACTGCTGATACATCACTTGCCGTACCCCAACTTAAACCTACCCGGGCAGTTACCGATCCAACAGGAACTGCACCAGCATCATCAGATATCTTCCAGTACTCACCATTAGAAATTCTTTGTATACTTGAATTAGTTGGAGTTAGATTATCAACTAGTGCATCAGAGGTAGGATCATTATTAAAATATTCGGCCTCCCAAGTTAGCCCACCTACCGAAACATTATTTACAGAAGCTGGCCTCCATTGGTTGGCACTTCCTATAGGGAAAGTGAATGAATCATTATTCGAGAGTTCTCTATCTACCTTACCATTAATATATGAATTCGCACGTCCTATGTTAGGAATTACAGTAGAGGCAGAAATTATTACTTTGTTACCATTGGTGTTTATTACTCCATCAACTAAATCAAATCTATTACCTGTAGCTTCCAAATTACCACCTTGTAATTCAATACCCATAGAATTTTCAATCCGCAGCTTATTAAAAGCACTAGATCCAGTAAAATTTCCATCAATTAATTGAAGTGAATTCCCATTCAAAAAGTTAAATGCTGTCCCTGTACTAGCCTCAAAAGCTCCACTTAAGAATGTTAAATCGCCTCTATATTCGATTCTTCCCGAAGACGCTGATTGAAAAGTGCCTCCCTGTACCGTAAGGTTACCATAAATTATATCTGTGCCTGAATATCCACCATTATAAACTCCTCCATTAATAATTAATTCATTCAAATTAACCCTGGCAGCACCTGTCATGAAGCCTCCAGAATTAATGGTTAAGGTTCCATCAACGGTAATAATTCTATTGCCAGTGCTATTCAAAACAGGCCCATTTATCACTAAATCCCCACAAATAGTAACATTATTATTCGGAAAGTTTCTATTTCCAGATTCACTTAAAGTTAAATTTCTAATTTCAGTAACCCCACCCAAAATGCTATAGCTGCCTGTTCCGGCATATTCTAGACCTCCTCCCGAACAACTCAAGAAATTACCTGAAAAGGCCGGTAAATCAGCACTAATTCCATTACTAATAATTCTTAAATCTCCAGTACCATCTAAAATTCCTAAACGGTGATTTGAAGTACCATCTGCAATTTCCAATGTTCCTCCATCTTGAATTTCAGTTCTATAAAAACTAGTATTGTCCTGATTAACTGTAAGAGTAAAACCACTAGGTATGATGACTACCGAACCTGAAGGAACACCACCACCTGGAACTGCTACATCATAGACATCACCATCATATCCACCATTTGTATCAACAGTATAAGTAGCTACATTGTCAGGTATAGCTTGATCAATACCAGCAAAGTAGTCACCAGAAATACCATTAGCGTTATCACCACTGAAAGTAAAAGAAATTGTGTTTAAAGTCTCATCCACTTCTGCAGTTGTAAACTTATTAATTTCATTGGTTGGGTTATTAAAGGCTAAGATTCTTGCTGCTATATAATCAGACTCAGCACCATCGTCAGCTAGTACCAAAGCATTATCATAGACAAAATCAACATCAGCGATGAAGTCTCCCGCACCAAAACCTGTGGCATTTAATGTCCAGTAATATTGTAGCACATTGTTTATATCTCCACTGGCTGTTAAATCATTTCCGTCATCAATAGTGGGGTGATATTCATTTGCTGGACTTACAAAAAGTGTTCCTTCTGTGGAACCGGAATTGCCAAAATCAACAACTGTAGGTGTATAATATGTCTGACCCATTGGGTATATAAAGTCCGTTGTTGAACCCGCGGAAAACACTTTTCCAACACCCTTATCTGCAAATGAACTATTAGTTCTGATCATATTTGAAACGGAGAAAGGCTGTACCGGTGTGATATCGGCTGATGATCCAAATAGGATATTACTTCCTCCAATATCAAAAATACCACCATCAAGTCTTAACCCTCCGTTAATATTAAAATTATAACCGTTACCAGCAGGTATTTCCACTCCATTAGCATTTTCTACTGTTATTATTCCAACTTCACTAGTACCAGCTGTAGACCTGAATAACTGTTGTAAAGCTGATCCGGAGAATTTAATACCCTCTCCTCCGGCACTTGTATGGTCTCCTTCTAATAATGCATTACCATTTAGGTCAATGGTATTTGTACTGCTATTAATTGTACCGGCATTGTGAACAAAGTAACCATCCACGGTGATAGAGGCATCTACATCTAATGAACCTGCATTAGACTTAGTAAAATTGAAAAACGTGGTATTACTACTTCCACTTAGGGATTGCGTTGTAGCACTGGTAAATGAAGTAGTATTTGATGAGGCTGTAAATGTACCATCGTTCACAAAATCATCTTCAAGGTTTAAGCCTATACCCGCAGCATTAAATGTAGCTCCGCTATTTATAGTGAATGTACCTCCAACAGTTAACTGATTAACCCGTAATCTGGCAGTAGGATTATTCGTCCCATTGATATTAACATCAGCTAAGGAAATAGTTGAATTAATACCAAAGTCGGTTTGCCCTGCAGGCGTATTACCATTAAAAATATCAATTGTGCCAGTTACATCGCTATCATCAGGGTCTAAATAAAGTGCCGCAATCGCTGGTGTATCCTGATGTCTTTCGATTGCCAATGTTCCACCTGTATATGTAAACTCACTACCTGTATTATATATCTGCAGCATTCCCCTATTATTTGTAGGGCCTGCCTGAGTACCTATTCTTACATCACCCCCAGTTTGACGGTATTTTAATACTCCTGTATTTGCAGTAGTAATTGGTCTAATTTGTGAACCCACATCCAAAACCCCTGATGATATTTCCAGTAATGAATTTCCCGAAGCAGTATATTCAATATAGTTGTTACCATTACCTACTGCATCATCCATATTGAGAGTTCCACCATCAACTATCAAACATCCATCAAGGTAAATCCCAGAGTCATCTCCGCTCACACTTGCTGTACCCTGTGTTATTTGCAAGCCTCCTGTTGAAGGAATATTAAAATCATCACCTCCTGTTGTCAAATCAACGTTAATGGCAGCGTCATTTAATACAAGTGTTCCATTTTGAATCTCTATGGCCTTTGTCGTACCATTTGTAGATCCATTGATTGTAAATGAATCATCAAATGTAAAACTGTTATTCTTATCTGTTCCTTTGTTTACAATTAACCTATGCAGTGTTACTGACCCACTATTTGTAAATGTATGATCTCCTTCACCTGCTACTTCAAGATCAATAACTGAATTTGTTCCATTACCTAAATTCATTGTTCCTGTTGAAGGTACAGTTATATCCCCTTGAACAATCAGCCTGTGATCATTTGATAAAGAATTATTTACTAATCTCAATTGACCACCATTGGTACCATTGAAGCTCAAGTTACCTTCAATTACCACAGTCTGATCACCAGTTGAGTTTCCTTCAAACTCAAAAAAACCAGATCCGCAGCAACCGGAACCAATCTCAACATTGTTCTTGAAAGTCAATGTTCTAGATGCATCATCATTAACTCTGATTAACATGTTACCATTTAAATTAGCTCTTCCATTCACAGTAACATCAACATCTGGAAACTGCATGATTCTATTCGATGAATTCCCTCCTGCAAACCACAACATTGGATATTCAGTGGCATTTGAGGATAGCGTGGTAGCTCCTGTACCTCCATCCCAGGCATAAATAACAAGTGCGTTCTCGTATTCATTAAAATCTCCAAAGTCTCCCCCTGGAAATATACCAGAGTAACTTGAGTTGATATTATACTGAATTACAGCTCCGTGAGAAGAATTTGGAGTTGGTCCACCAATATGCCTATCTGTTACTTCAACAGTACCAAAATTAGAATTGTAAGCTGCATAGCTACCGTTTGTATCAAAAATTACACGTGGGCAACCACTAATCCAGTTATTGTTAACTGCATCATAATCATCAAATACTAATTTTGCTATATTAATGGGGCCAGTACCATTATTAATTGAAAAAACACCTGCACCATAAGTTGTAGGATCCCCGGCACCTCCATTATCTCTTGTTAAAATAGCTATATCTCCATCTTGAGGATAATCTCCTGCAGCTCCTCCATCTCTAGTCAAAGACCATGCACTTGTATTCGTCCAGTTCGCTTGAGAAGTATTTCTTGAATAGAAGATTTCAGGTGCACCTACAAATTTACTAGGATCACCAGCAGTATATGCTGCGTGAACTAAATCAAAACCACCTGTAGGATTAGTCGGACCTGTAGTAGTTCCCCAGAAAAATATCCTAATGTTCGTAGCACTTACATTATCTATAAATGAAAATGAAGTTGAACCACCATCTACTTCAGCAGTTCTAGTATAAGGAGTATCTTCCAATACCCATCCAGGAACGTAATTTGCCGGAAAACCATCAGCTCCTCCATTAGGGTCATCTCTCTCAACAGATCTGAACCTTAACCTTTGAACCTTAGGTACGGTAGTAAAATCTCTATAATCAATGATCCAATATCTATCGGACACATCATTTCCTAAAGGGTAAGGACCAGCAGTCGCCAACTTTTGTACAACAGGGACAACAGTAATATAGCCATCATCAGTAGCTGACGCTAATCTAATATTTGCCGGTGTGAATTCAGATGTTGATTCATCTCCAGTAGTACCAGTTCCTAATGGAAAAAAGAACATCGTTGGATTAGAATTACTATTGCCGGATGCGTTATTAATAAAACCGGGATTTGTACCATCGGCATTAACATATAATGACAGTCCTCCATCAGACGCATTGCCTGCTGTTATAAACATATCTTCTACACTAAACTCACCACTACCGCTACTTCCATCAGCTTCACTAGTCAATCTAACATTTAAAACATCTATTGTTAAATTGTGCACATCTAAATTCATTCGGCCATGTCTGTACTCGAGATAGTCTATTTTTAGATCACTGACTAAACTTATAATCTCATCAGCACTATTCAATTTTATGCCACCAAAACGCGAAGTGTCTGCAGTAACTAATATTGTAGCAGCTCCTCCATCGTCTCTAAATTTTAGTAAATCATTTTCACCATTTGCATCTGAATCATTTGTTACAGCAGGATTAAATACTGTACACACATCGTAGTTTACAAGAGTATCGGCATACATTCTTATACTATGAAATCCTTGGTCAAGTGTTCCACTCAGTACTTTGAAAGCATCACCTTCAATTCGAAGTAAATTATTTTCATTGCCTGTCAAATCTGACTTACCGGAGGCTAAACTGACCGTTCTGCCAGTAGGTTTATCAATTATTAAATTCCAAAATCGCTGTTCATCACTTACTCCACCAGTTCTATTTAAAAATGTAAGTGTCGCATCATCCACTCCATTTATGGTAGTTGTATTTTGTTTCCCTGAATTATATAAATAATCCGCTCCTGCGTCAATAGTGAAATCACTGCCAATCTCCACATCAAAACCATTGTGATCGAAAATAACGCCTGTTTCAACAGTTAAATCATTGAGTACCAAAAGTTCTGGATTTAGGATTGTTTCAAACTCCCCTATTTGATCATCTCCGGAAGTTCCCCCATCCAAGTCTACTTCTGTTGCCGTGCCTCCAGTACTTCTCATAATTACATTCCAAAAAGGTGCATTTGAGGTAACTTTAAAGTTAACATTGGTTGTATTCTCCATTATTACCGTGCCACCAGTAACTGAAATATTGCCAGGGTCACTATTAATAAAGATACCTCCTCCATGAATCTGGCCGCTATTGCTAGCTGTATTATCCTGAAAAGCAACACTTCCTGATACGTTTAGTATACCTCCAGACATGTTAAATGTGTTACCCGAATAGGTTAAACTAAATGTGTAGTAGTCAGTATTTATAGAAGACCCTGTAACATTAACAGTTCCTCCTGATTGCGTGTAACCTCCTATGTTTGTAGCTCCATTAACAGAAGTTCTTATCTGATTAACAGTAACAACACCACCTTCTACAATAATATTACCGTTGTCACGAGTAGTTATACCACTAGCAACTGGCACATCGAATGTACCATCTGAAACCTGCAGCGTACCATAAGGAACAACAGCAGCACCACCTGTTTTAGTTGCAGAGCCTCCATTTACCCATAATCGTGCTGATTCGAAAATGCAATAGTTGCCGGTATTATTTAATAAAGGAACATCAACATTTGTATTTAGTCTGACAGTTCCTCTTATTAGTCCAAGCGCATTATCATTGGTACTCAGCTGGGCAGCATCGAAAGAATAATCTACCGGACCGAATAAGTTGAAATTAGCAGCACTTGAAGCATTTATATCTAAAATATACGTTTGATCCTCACCCTTATCTATTTCAATTCTATAAAAATTGGTTACTCCAAAACAGTCTATCGTCTGATCAGCATTGTCGCTTAGGAAGTTAGCATCAATGATACCATCAGTTGCCTCATTATTATTATCTGCAGCCACTCTGTTTGTAAACTCAGCCCTTCCCTGATTGATGAAATCCCCATAAAAGTTAAACTCATGCCGGGCATTTCCTGTACCTACATTTAGTTCACCATTAGATTCAATCAAAACATCTCCGTAAGCATCAATGGTTCTTGAAGTTGTAGAAGTATTATTTATTTGCAGAATACCCCTCGTTATAGTTAAGTCTCCATTTATTTGATAATCAGCAGTCATTGCAGCCACATTGGCTGCTGCATTAAGATTTAAAACTACATTGTTGAATTCTCTATCCTGATCTAAAGTGAGGCCAGCACCCAATATTTCTACAGTACCTCCAACTATCGAGTCGGCAAATATTGCAGTGCCGCCAGTAGGAAAATTATCTACTCCCCCATTACCTGAAATACTGATGGTGCCATTACCTGAAATATCAAAGAAATCATGATCTGTTGTTGTTCCAACAATCAGGCTTCCATTAACTTCTAATAAAAGACCGTCATTATCATCAGTATCCATGGTTACATTATCACCTGTTAGAATAGTCACGTTATCAGTTGAAGTAGGCACCAAGCCTGTAACAGGAACTCTTAAAAGTCCTGATGGGTCAGTTGTCCAAGTTAATGGATCGTTCCAATCACCAGAAGTAAAAGAATAAACATCACCTGGTACAAGCTGTGTTCCTGTGCCTAAGGTGTAGTAACCAGATGGCAAACTAATATTACTTACATCAACTACGACTTGATCTGTATTTTCTACAGCATATCCGTTAACAAAAACTCTGGTAAAATTAGACCCTAAATCAGGTCTATATAATAACACATAGTCAGTTGGGCTGCCCACTGCACCTAAACCTGCTGTGCCAAAATCAAATCTAAATTCTAAGCTAGTGCTTGAAGAGGCTTCCAAATACCAACTTCTAGCCCAACGATCCGTAATTTCTACTTCGCCTAAGTTAGAAGTGCTATTATCTGCATGAGCGGTGTTATCGTGCGCGACAAAAACAAACTCGTTAGCAGTATTTAAGCTACCATTAAGTTCATCGATTTGTAATGCATCTGAAAAACCAGAAGTAGCAGATTTTGTAGAACCATCTACTGTTCCAATGCCCACCAAATCATTAACATAGGCAGCATCTCCAGAACTAAAAAAGTCATTCGCCCCAATTGAAATAGCATATTTTTGGCTTAAATAATTTTCTACAATAACTCTTTCAGCTGCATTTAATGCATCTTGATAGACAATTACTTCTGCAATATCACCATCAAAACTTCTATTATCTCCTAAGTTGAAATTACCAATGTACATTGGCGAAGTTTCATTAGGTAAAGTGGTTGTAACATTTGAACTAGCATTAGTAGTTGAGTTTACAAAAAGATTATACTTATTTCCAGAAATTGTTTGATCGTAAATACTAGAAAAAATATTTGGAGAGTTACCTAAAGTAATATTAGCAGCTGCTCCATTACTTATATCAGATGTTAAATTGCCTCCATTTCTATAAATTCTATATGCTTGGTTAGAGCCAGCACTTGTTCTTTTATTCAGTATACCATAAACACCACTTGAAGAAGGATTTAAAACAATGAAAAAAGACATACCTGGTGAATCATCTAGCAGGTCATTATCCGGAATGGCCAAATGAAAATTAGTTGATCCACTTGGACCAAAATTCATCGATGGTAGGTTATTTAAACTAGCATTGCTTCCTGAATAAGCTGGTTGTAAACCAGGAGTGGCCTGAACTGCATTTAGCCCATTACCTGATTGATCAGCCCAGGCGGATACCGTTCCTGATTGGGTAACACCAACATCCGACCTTAGCCATAAAACGTTGCGAGGTCCAGAAGAACCATCTCCTGTTCCTATACCTGCAGGACCAACATTTTGTCCAAATGAAACCGAAGTAATAAATACTAAAAAAATGTAAATCTTCTTCATAATATAAATTTGCCAACTATTATCATGCTAAAAAATTATTAAGCATTTAACTCACTAGTTATTAGATTCTTAGATTCATACAGTTTAAT
>NZ_SMLV01000350.1 GCF_009711525.1 Fulvivirga lutimaris | reverse complement strand
CATAATACGTATCTAATCTATCAGCCAAATTATTTATTCCTACACCTGTTTTTGTTTCGAAGTTGACGTTGTTATGATTAGCCAAATCGTTAGTTACGCTTATAACAATAATCTCTCGATCAGCACCAATATCTATAATTAAAGTAGTGGGTATAGTACTTTGCGAAATACCATGCTTGAAGGCGTTCTCAATTAAGGGTTGCAATATCATCGTTGGTACTGAAAGATCCATTAAAGAATCGTCAATGTTTTCTACTATAGTGAGCCTATCATGAAAACGTTCAGCTTCAATATTTAGATAATCTCGAACAAATGCCCATTCCTCTCTTAAGCTGTGTTCATTACTTTCATTGATAACGAGCATCTTACGGAGAAGATGGCTAATCTGAATAGTCAATTTTTGTGCTTTTTCATCATCAACTCCTATTAGTGAAGAAACTGTATTCAATGTATTAAATAAAAAGTGTGGATTTAACTGATTTTTTAAAGCCTGGAGTTTACTCCGTTGTAAATCACCCTCTTGTTCTATTACTTTCAGCCGCTGCTCTGCCACTTGATTATTTTGATGTGCCCAACTTAGCAGTCCGAAAAACAACGCTAAATCTACAAAGCGATTTAAAATAGAGGGAAGTAAGATGACTGATAGTTCCTCTGCAGATGGAATGACTTGCGTTTCAAAAAGCAGGTATTTAGAGGTGTAGAATAACATGTTAGAGAGTATCCAATGTGCTGCTATAATTAATGCTACAACAATGACACTTCGAATTGCTCCGTTAACCGAGTCAAAACGAGATTCAAAAACCCACCCATTGACCCATGGTAAAATCATGAACCAGATCAGGTAATTTGAAAACAGGAATAGTCCATGTATAACAGCGGACGTGGTAGTGCCTTGTAACCATACTATTAATGACAGAGTAGCTAATCCAATTGCCACTTTTGATTTGGAAATAGGTAGCGGGCGATATGGAGGAACAATCTTCACGATGGCTAAGATAAGACAACAATAGCACCTAGCAGCACCAAAAATTGACGTTCACTGCAAAAATTGTCATTCACTGCATTCTTTCATTCTCCCTCAAGATTTGGCCGTAACCTTAAGCAATCAAAAAACTAGAATAATGAAAAAATTACTATCACTTACAATTACTTGCTTAATGATTTCTGGCGTCTTAGTAGCTAAGGGGCCAGAATATGCGTCAGAAGACACTAAGAATGTCATAGAAAAAATGATCATGGCCCATGGAGGATATGAAAAGTGGGAGGCACTGAAAACAATCTCTTTTACCACCGCCATGCATAGCGAATCTCTTGGTTTTTTAAGGTTCTGGATTAAAGATCAAGTTGTAGAAATGGACACAAGAAGGACTTATCAAGATTGGCCGCTTGTTGGTTCTAAAATGGCATTTGATGGTGAGAAGGTATGGTCCACAGATTGGAGAGTAGGCAATCCACCTAGTCATCAACATTCGGTATTCTTCTATTATCTCAACCTGCCATGGTTAACCCAAGATGACCATGTAGTATTAGGAGATGTTTCACTAGTTGAACACAAAGCTTTTGATAACAAAGTATACAAAATAAAAATGAGTTATACTGAAGCACCAACCGTAGGTAAGTCAGCAAAAGATACTTACACTTTATACATCGATTCAAAATCATATTTGCTTGCCGGTTATGAATATACAGTCGGCTATGGTCCTATGTTGGACGTTATGGGTATGCCTAAAGATCAGGATTTTTTTGGGCCAATGTTGAGAAAGAATAACTATCAAGCCGATATTGACGGGTTAAAGTATCCGGTACTTTTTACCACGCATGATGCTGATTTCTCAACACAATATGGTGACCATGCCATTTACAATCTTGAAGTGAATGTAAAATTTGATGAGTCAAGGATGATTAAACCAGATAATGCTGTAATTGATCCAGCATTGGATGTTCGAAAATAGTTGTTGTTGTAGTTATGATTGGGATTGCCTTAATGGGCAGTCCTAATCTTATATTATAGGCGATTAACACCCCTTTCTAAAGAAAACCAGTTTGTAAATGAAAAAGAACGTCATTCGAGATTTAGTCATTGGTATCCTGATTTTAAGCATTTTACTCTTTCTCAACCTCAGCATACCTTATGTTAAAATAATCTTTAGTGGCTTGATCGTGCTAATTTATACTGGTCTGACAGGTGGTTTAAAAGACAGAGTAGGCTTTAAAACACCTAAAAGTTGGATTAATGATTCGGTATTAGGCCTTGGTTTAGGTCTTTTTATTGTATCATTCTCTTATTTCATATCGATTCCAATCATTACTTATGTGACTGGAGATACATTGTCAATAGGTTCTTTTCAACAAATAAAAGGTAATACAGCCGTTTTATATACATCATTAGCCATCGGGTGGGTGATAGGCGGCTTTTTTGAAGAAGTGATTTTCAGGGGGTTTCTACTGGGCCGTATATTGAAAATTAAAGATAATACCTGGATAGAGATAGTGGGCGTAATTTTCACTTCACTATTATTCGGATATTTACATGGGTATCAAGGTTTTACAGGTCAAATAACCGTCACTTTAACTGGCATTTTTTTAGCGCTAATTTTCATTTTTAACAAGCGCTCGATTTGGCTTAATATTATCACGCATGGGTGTATAAATACCATAAGTATGCTGTGTGTTTATACAGGGTTTGTTGAAGTTTAAGGCTTGCGAAATTAATTCACCGATCATTCCAGCCCTTGCCTTGCATAATCTTAGGAATGCATTTTTCTATTCTTGATACTCGGGTTTTTGATTGCTTGGGCTGAGTGAAATGAATGATGTATCCTCTTTTACGGCCGGGGGTTAAAGCTTCAAAAGCCTCATCTAGTTCAGGTTTAGAATTAAACATTTGCTTTAACTCTTCAGGATACTCAAGCTGATCTTTTTGTTTAAAATCAACTTTTAGCCCAGCCTTCTCCACTTCTATAGCCTCAAAAATATAGGCCTTTATGGTGTCCTCTATTGCTTTAATTTGCTCGACATCTGTAAACTTTAACAATCTGGCTGACTGTGAATTATCGCCTTGTTTTACCAAAATATGCTCCGAATCTTTCAGTAAAACTCCTTTGAAAAAGCTCAGGGAGCAGTATTCTTTAAAGGCACTTACTATTGCGACATTGGCATTTTTATAAGTGTAGCAGGGCACTCCCCATTTCAGCTCTTCGGTCAAACCACAGTCAAGCACAATACTTCTCAAATACCTGAGTTCTTTAAGCCAATTATTGACTTTACATTCTGGTGTGCCACCCAATGGACATCGGCCACAGCCATCAACCAAATATGCATCTACCTGCTCGTTCATTTATCTTTCGTTCCAACCTTTACCTTCAAATATAAGTGGAATACATTTTTCTATTCGCGACTCTCTGGTTTTAGACTGCTTTGCCTGAGAGAAATGTAGAAGATATCCTCGCTGTCTGCCTGGTGTAAGGGCTTCAAAAGCCCCTTTAACATCAGATTTTTCATCTAACACCTTTTTAAATTCATCCGGCATGTTAAATTCAGAAGTCTTTTTATAAGTTACCTCTAAACCCGCCTTTTCGACTTCTATGGCTTCATACACATACGACTTTATAGTGGCCTTCAGATCAATTATTTCCTGAACATTGGTAAACCTTATTTGCCGAGCTGACTGCACATTTTTTGTCTGTTGTATTAGTATTTTCTCGGGGTCTTTAAGCAAAGCACCTTTATGGAATAAGAGGGCACAGTATTCCTTAAAACCATGAATAAGTACAACATTTGTTTTATTCTCGGTATAACACGGGCAGCCCCATTTTAACTCTTCAGTCAGCCCAGTATCAAGCAATATGCTTCTTAATTTCTTATAGCATGATTGCCATTGGGAGTCTTTATCGAAAAAGAAATTGACCTTTGGGTTCATCATATTCTATTATTTGGCTAGTTTCATTTTTACAAGTGTTTTTAAGCCTGTTGCTTAAATAAAAGTTTGCTCACAATGGCTCTATATCATTACAACAGTGTAGGAGACACTTGATTTAATAAATCCTTAGACCAAGACTTCAAAATCAGGCCTCACCACAAATGATGTACATTATCCTTAATGTACTTTTCATAAATCTCATTCATCCTAGTAAATTTTTCATCAGCTAAAGGAGGAAGATTATATACTGAAAGGTTCGACTCTACGTGCTCAACTTTAGAAGCACCTGGTATAATGCAGCTTACTTCATTAAATTGGAGAATCCACTGAAGTGCCATTGGTGCCAGATTATTAACGTTTGGAAATACAGCTTTCATTTCTTCAACTGCTCTAAGGCCCAATTCATAATCAATACCTGAAAAAGTTTCACCCTTATCAAATGCCTCACCTTGACGATTGAACTGACGGTGGTCATCCTTATCAAATGTAGTTTTAGGATCATAAAGGCCGGTCAATAACCCACTTGCTAACGGCACACGGGCAATGATTCCGATATCACGCCTAGCCGCTTCTTTAAAAAAAAGCTCTGAAGGTCGCTGCCTGAAAACATTGAAAATGATTTGGACGGTTGCTACATTATCGAACTCAATCGCTTTCAAGGCTTCTTCAACTTTTTCTACACTTACACCAAGGTTTAATATTTTACCTTGTTCTTTTAGCTTGTCAAATAGCTCGAATATTTCGGGTCGATAATAAACTTCAGTAGGAGGGCAGTGCAACTGGATAAGGTCAAGTACTTCAAGTCCGGTTCTTTTTAGGCTGTCTTCGACAAATTGTTGTAGTACTTTAGGTTGATAACCTGCATTGATATGTGGACTGATTTGACGACCGCATTTTGTTGCCACATGTACTTTCTCTGGTCTTGAACTAACAACTCTGCCAACAGCTTTTTCACTAAGACCAGCCTCATAAACATCTGCCGTGTCAATAAAATTGACTCCATTATTAATAGCAGTGTTAATTATCTTATCGGCATTTTTGTCATCAAATCCAGAGCCCCACTTTCCACCGACCTGCCATGTGCCGAGAGAGATTTCAGAAATATTCAAATTAGTTTTTCCTAGTCTTCTGTAGTTCATACTGTTATTTTCTTGAATAATACTTTTAAAAGTTTGGCTCTATTTTTTTACAAATTATCCGATGGACATAGTGTTTAGGTTACAGTCAGTTTTGTTAACCTACCTTGGTGTCATCACTATATTAACTGATGGATACCATTTTTCTACTCTCAGGTCTAAAATACCAAGATAGTGTTGTAAGTACAATAAGAAACAATGATGGCAAGATTTCAGAGATAGGGTCGCTTACTGCAATATGAGAGAATGTGGCACCCGACATAGCAAAGAAAAAACCTGCATAAGCCCACTCTTTTAATATTGGATTTTTAGGAATCAATATCGCAACAACACCCAATATTTTCCAAACACCAAGTATTGTTAAGAAGTAGACAGGATAACCTAAATATTCAGAAGTTCTTGCCACTTCATCTTCCTGTTTTATCAATTGAACAATACCTGTTGAGACCATTCCTAAAGAAAGCCATAGCGTTGCCACCCAATAAATAATTTTATTTCTTTTAGACATAATGAGTTATTTTAATTTGTTTACAATTTCCTGCAATCTGTTGTGTGCCATGTTTATACCTTGAGCAAAAGGAAGCTTGAGGATGGCATCTCTTATTTCCACTGACCTGTATATCACGTGCATGGTCAGTTTACTTGTATTTCTGTCAAGGTCTTCAAATTCCAGAAACTCAAGTTGTGCCCCAAAATCAGCATTCTCCATTTCAAAAGTTCTGGTAATCTTCTTATTAGGAACAAATTCGTGGATAGTGCCACTAAATGGGTGCTTGTTGCCCATGGGATCGGTGGTTTCAAACTGAAAGCTACCGTGCTTTTTGTTCTCCAATTTCAACACCTTGGTGCCCATCCATTGCTCTACAATACCTGGCTCTTCATAAGCTTTAAAAAGTAATTTTAGGGGAAGGTCAAATTCCCTGGTGATAACAATTTCCTGCTTACCAAGCTCAGCATGGACTTGAGTTTTTCTTTCCATAAGTTTTTACTGATCAGATTTATAATTTTTCATAATGGATTCCAGCTTGTTAAAACGATCATCCCACATGTTGCGGAAAGGCTCTATAAAATCAGCTATTTCTTTCATGCCCTGTGGATTTAGGTGATAATAGATCTCCCTGCCACTTTGTTCCTGTTTCAAAAGGTCACACTCTGTCAGGATTTGTATGTGCTTGGAGATTGTTTGCCTTGATGAATCAAACTTAGAAGCAATAGCACCAGGTGTCATTGCTTGTATGGCCAATAAGGTAAGAATTACCCTGCGGGTTGGGTCGGCTATGGCCTGAAATACATCTCTTCTTAATTCCATATATGCAGCTATTTGACAGCAAATATATATGCAGTTATTTAGCTGCGCAAATATTTTTTAGAATTTTACAAAATCATCTAATGGATAGGAGATAGATAATTTAGAGGTTTTCTACTTCATACTTAATATCATTGCAACTATGTTTGATACTTTTAATTTTTCTATGGCACTGGACGAAGACCAGTTTGATGCTTGGCTGGAGAAAGGCAGAAATAGTAAACTAGGCTACCAATACATCCTCATTATCTGGGACACAATAGAAGAGGACTATAAACCTATTTATCTGGAAGACAGGGAGAAAATTACTGAGTATCATGATATTTTAGCTGCTCAGGAAGTGCCCGTTGCTGCATATGATTTGTACTCAGAATCAAAAATCACTCTAGATCAATAAACCTTTAGTTGTTTTAGTTTTAAATGAAATATTTAATTGACATCTTTCTAGACAATTAAATATTATAGTTTGGCGAATAGTAATCTCCTTGGTAAATGGACCAGCACTGCTCTTGTAGTAGGCAACATGATTGGTGCAGGTGTTTTTATGATGCCCGCCTTGCTTGCCGCTTATGGTGGCATAAGCATACTGGGGTGGTTACTATCAACTTTAGGAGCTTTAGCACTCGCCTTCTTATTTAAACGCTTTACCCATTTCTTTCCAGGTATTAAAGGTGGTCCTTATGGTTTTGTGAGAGAGGGTATGGGTGATTTCTCTGGTTTTCTGGTCGCCTGGAGCTATTGGATATCCGTTTGGGTAACAGTGGCCGCACTTGCTGCAGCTCTAATAAGTTACCTCTCTTTTATCTTTCCGCAAATAAGCTCAGAGCCTAAATATTCTATTGGTTTTTCCATTGGGTTTATCTGGTTACTTACATTTTATAATTTTCTGGGTTCTCGAAAAGTAGGTGTTTTAGCAGTGATAACTACTGTTCTAAAAATACTACCCCTGATATTGGTAGGTGTATGCGGCTTGTTTTTTATCGATATGGATAATTTTGAACCTTTTAACAGAGCGACAGAATCTCCCTGGAAGGTAATCATAATCACCACTACCTTAACTTTCTTTTCATTTTTAGGAATAGAATCAGCCACTGTGCCAGGAAGCGATGTGGAAAATCCCGAAAAGACAATCTCCTTTGCCACCTTGTGGGGAACAATTATAGCTTCTGTTATTTATATCGTAAGTTCCATGTCTGTTTTAGGGCTGATTTCGGGAGAGGAACTAATATCATCACAAGCACCATTTAGTGCGGCAGCGGAATTTATGTGGGGCCCGGGTACTGGAATAGCCATAACTCTTGGTGCCATTATTTCTGTTTTTGGCGCCTTAAACGGATGGATTCTCATTCAGGGGCAGATGGCACTGGCTTTGGCAAAAGACGATCGCTTCCCAAAATCAATAAAAAAACTAAACAAGTATGGCTCTCCTGCAAACGGACTTATTTTGTCGAGTATTTTAGCTTCTATTCTCATGATTATGAGGTATTCAGGAGGGTTGCTCGATGTGTTTGAGTTTATGATACTAGTCTCAACCGTGCTGGTATTGTTTCCTTATATACTTTGTGCCATTTCATTTTATTACACAAAGAAGAAAAATAAGTCACCCATTTCAGGACTGGGTTTTATGTTAATATTCATCACCATCTTATTTTGTATTGTAGCCCTTGCCGGCTCCGGGTGGGATGCTTTCATTTGGGGATCTGTATTTTTGTTAACAGGGATTCCAGCATATTTTATATTTAAACGCATTAATGCATGATACATGAAGCACACAGCACATTCAGAATATGGAACAATAGAAAAAGTGTTAATTAAGGACTTTGAGAATGCGTACATCAGTCAGGATTTTATAAATGAGCAATGGCAAGACCTTAATTACCTGTCACAACCCAATTTTGAAGAGGGGCAGTCTGAGTATAAAACCTTTAAGAACTTACTAACTACCTCTGGAACTGAAGTGGAATCGTTTCCTTTAGCTTCTGATGTAGGCATGGACTCCATTTACTGCAGAGATTCATCCATCATTACGGATTTTGGTGTAATTATTTGCGCCATGGGCAAGCAGGGAAGGGTATCAGAAACTAAGGCCGTGAAAGACTATTATCTTAACAATGGATTTGAGCTCATAGGCGAGATTAGTGATGGTGGCACTATTGAAGGTGGAGATGTAGCCTGGCTAGATGCTAAGACGCTGGCTGTTGGACGAACTTATAGAACGAATGATGAAGGCATTAGTCAGCTTAAAGCTCTTCTTGAACCGAAAGGTATTGAGGTAATTGTCGCAGATTTACCACACTATAAAGGTAAGAGTGATGTCTTTCATTTGATGTCTATTCTAAGCCCTGTAGATAAAGATCTGGCAGTTATTTATTCACCCTTAATGCCCATCAGATTTAGAGAATTATTGATAGATCGAGGTTTTGAATTTGTCGAGGTGCCTGATGAAGAGTTTGAATCGATGGGCTGTAATGTACTGGCTATAAGTCCGAGGAAATGTTTAATGGTTGATGGCAATCCAAAAACCCTGGCAAGACTACAACAGGCAGGTGCTCAAGTTACCGTTTACAAAGGAGAAGAGATTAGCGTAAAAGGCGGGGGCGGACCAACGTGCTTGACCAGACCAGTGCTTAGAACTATTGATATATAATCAAATTCTACTAAATCTTCAACATTTAAGAGGTATGTATAGGTGTTAATTAATTATTTATCTTATATAATTTTTTATTGACAGTTTATTGATTTACTTGTATCAAAAAGTAGCTGTATTGAATAAACTCCTGATAATCATTCTCTTAATTTTCCTTATTGCTTGCAGTAAAGGCAATGAGACTAAGCTTGGCGCTAATACTGACGCTATTGGGGCATATCAACCCACAACCCACAATTTATTAGATCAATCTATGATGCAGGTACCTCTGGATTATCCAGTTAAAGATCTGCAAAAGATGATCAATAGGATAATGCCCGATACGCTGGTTAATGATAGTATAGACCTTGATGATAAAGGTGATTACCTGGTGCTTACAGTAATGCCAATAGGAAACTTACTACTGAGTGGATACCAGAATAATCTGGATGCATCTATACCAGTAAAGGCTGCGATTTATGTTAAGAAAAAGATGGTGGCTTTTAACATTAAAAATAAAAAGCCAATTGAATTAAAACTTAGAATGGATCTCCATACAGAACTTTCTTTGGATGAAAATTTCGATTTAAAAACAGAATGCTCTATACGGAAGATATATTGGATTGAAGAGCCTAAAATGAAAGTGGCAGGTATTAATATCAACTTAAAGAAAACCGTTGACAAACAGCTTGAGAAAAACAGTGAAAAAATAGAAGCGGCAATTTGCAAAGCGATTAATGAAGCTGTGCCAATCCAAAAGGAAGTGCTTGCAATATGGAAACTCCTAAATCAGACTCACAGGGTAGCTAAACGACCCATCGACATATGGTTGACTACGGTGCCAAAAGACTTCTCAGCAAAGTTTGAAACTGATGTGTTAGACACTTTAAGAGTGATGCTATATGCCAAAGCAGGGGTGTTAATAACACCGTTAAAAGGCATTGAATTGGATAGTATCGAAAAGCTGCCGACTAATCAAAAATTCAATAATAATGAACAACTCGACCTTAAGGTTTCAGTAAATATGCCTTATGAATATATGAACCTCATTTTGAATGGTCAATTGAAAGGACAACATATTGAGTATGCTGGTTTGGCAGCTGAGCTTTCTGATTTCAAAACTGAAAGTGACACCAATAAGCTCAAGCTTGGATTTAAAACTAAAGGTGATATTGAAATTGACATGGAAAGCACGGCAAAGCCTAATTTTAACGACAAGTACGAACTGGTTTTTGATGACCTGAAGTATGAGGTGATAAGTGACAATCCGTTGGTTAATTCTCTTGATTGGATTTCTAACAGCTCAGTAGATGAATATTTACTGCAGCGTTCAAAAATTCCGCTGGCTCATATACTTGATTCATTAGACTTTAAAATAGTCCGTGTGCTAGACCGATCAAAACTGAGTTCCAAATTACAGCTTGACCTCACATTTTCTAATATTCTGCCAGATACCATTATTTATTATAATGACCGTTTTGAATGGATTTTTTCTGTTAAAGGCAATGCCCATGCCTATTTAAATGACAGTTTAGTAGAAAAAAAAATAGTGCGCTAAGGCAGCTATTTAAAATGACGTCCGTCTTTTTATAGAAGTTGTTCAAAACAACTCAATTCAATAACTTTTATAATTAATAACAACACAGAGATTCTCGTCATGAAAACTAAAATCACATCATCGCTATTCATGTTCCTTTTGTCCTTAACGCTAACGTCTTGCTATTTTGATGACATAGATGGGCGAGGCCCGGTAGTAAAACAAGAGTTGGTCTTGCCAACATTTGAGAGTATAGACTTCCAGATAGCAGGAGAAGTAACAGTAATTCAGGGGGCAGAACAAAAAGTATTAGTAACCAGCCAAAGAAATATTATAGAGAAACTTAACACCAGAGTAGTGAATGGCAATTGGGAAATAGACTTAGAGCATGGTCGTTATGACTATGACGTAATGTCTATAACCATTATTTTACCAAATGTTGAGGATATACGTCTCAGTGGCTCTGGAACTATTACGCTTAACAATTTTGAGGTTCAGAATAATATGGAATTTATACTGGCAGGTTCAGGAAAAATTATCATTGGTGAAGTAAGTGGGGCCGCATTTGTCAATGCAGAAGTGATCGGTAGCGGATCAATTATTGCCAACGAACCATTTAACGGATTGCATCAACTGGATGTTGAGATTCTTGGCTCGGGCATTTTTACAGGCTTTCAGATGGAAACGGATGTATGTCACGTTGATATTATTGGCAGCGGTAATGCTCAGGTTCACCCTAACAGTACTTTAGAGGTAAATATTGATGGTAGTGGCTCTGTATTCTATAAAGGAAACCCAAGCATTTCAACTTCAATTACTGGCTCTGGAAGAGTTATAGATTCAAATTGATTTTTGGGGTTATGCCAATAAGCGTTCTAACATTTGGATAGAACTACTTATTGCAAGAACTTTCTAATGGCTTCAATCATAAGCTTGGGCTCTGTAAACATGGGCAGATGACCTGATTGCTCAAGAATTAATAGCTTTTTGCTTTCATTTGATAATTTGAGTTCATCATAAAGATGCTGGGCATCATAATAGGGCACATTGGTGTCCAACCGACCAGCAATTAAAAGCATTGGGGAGCTGATTTCAAGGTCATTAACCAGTATTAGACTATCAAACTCAGGCTGAAAATAACCTGCATTTTTAGCTTCGTTTTTGGCCGAACGAAATGGACTTCCCGGAGCAAATAAACCATAGTGAAGCAAGTTTTTTATTGATACCAGATTAATAGGAAACTTGCTTGCCTTGTCTATTTTCTTGAATCGTTTATTTACTTTCTTTATGGTTTCCAAGCTATCTTGTTTACAACTTTTGATGTTGGGAGGGCAGCTGAATTCTGAAGTTAAGTAATCATAACTTTCAATATACCCTTCATTGACCCATTGCTCTAAAAATTCAATGGTAAGCTGTTGCTGATATTTACTTCTTAATTTCCTATCAAATGCACCGGCTATCATTATGGTGCCTTCTACCTGACTTTCAAATTGCTGGTTTTTGAGAAATTGCAATGCAATGCTTCCTCCATAGCTGTAGCCAATTAAGTAAATGCTTGCCATGTTATCTTTGACTTTAATTGACGAAATGATCTTGTAAAGATCTATGCTGTGTTGATCTAGATTTAATGAACTAATAGGAGGTTCCCCTTTTGCATTTCCAGAACCACGCTGGTCATAATAAACTACTTTATATTCTTTCTCTAACTTCTTGAAAAAGGGAAATACATAATGGTACATTATTCCATCTCCAGCTGGTCCACCGGCAATAACAATTAAATATTGATGAGAGGATTTATCACCTTTAACCATAACGGGCAGCAGCGCTTCGTCAGATTCAACATAGTTAACTCTTCTAGCACAGCTCAGAATAGCGATACCTATTAAACCGATGATTACATAAAGCTTAAGTTTATATCTTTTCATAACTCAATAGTAATCTTCAATAGTTATCGGTTTCAATCTGAAGGTACCGGGTTTTCTCCGATTCAACCATTTTTTGAATTGATATGATGCAGGTTTTCTCGGTGGAATAATGACCGGTGTAGGTATTTTTTTATTACAAATACTAATCATATAACGAGTAACATAATTCCACTTTCCATTAGGTGCTTTTGATAATTGTTGTGTTGCTTCATCATACATTCCGAGGTTTCTCAATAACTCTGCTTTGAAAAGAAGATCCGAAGTTGAATTTAAGCTTAACTCAAGTAAAGACTTTTTAAAAACATCGAAATATGGCTCTTTGAGCCATTTTATAACTTCTTTACCATTATAAAAATCATTACTATAAGAGTGCTCAGCTATGTAATCATAACAGTATGTTATCCAAAATTGCTCTAAAGCTAGCATTCGTTGGTCATTAGATAAAGCCTCATTGTTATATAGTGCAATGAAATCACCTTTAACCAGATGGTCTGGTCTTAACGAGTTATTTAACACCTTCCAGGCGGCTTCAGCATTTTCCATCTTTTTACAATGGGTATTCACACTTTCTTCTGACCAAATAATTCCATTACAACCTTTGCACTTACAAATAGGAGGAAAAGGTATCCTTTGGCATTCATCAACTTCCGTAAAATAAGTACCTACCTCAGTAGACCAGAGTATAAGATCTTCCTGTCCTGGATTATTGCCGCTGCCGTCAGTAGTAAAAACATATTCTTTGTTGCAGTGTGGGCAATTTAGAAATCTGAATAGGAAAGAGGCTACATCATAACTGGTCATTGGCCTCATAATTTAGAAGTGCATGAAATGAACCTGCATTAAGCTGATAATCCAGCGGGTTTATAAAAGAGTTTATTTTGCCTATGAGTAGCTCTATTTCCTGAAATGCCTTATCCAGAGATTTGTAATATTCCAACCACTCGGTATCTGAAGCATTCAACCTATTGGCTTTACACCATAAAAGATAATCATCCGCTTCATTATATTCTTCTAAGGCATCCATAACCAGGTAAATACATACCAGTTGCTGATTTACATTAAAATAACTGTATTCATCATCGATGTATATATCCCAGTATTTGGTGCGTATATAAAAGCGAACCTTCAATAGTGCGCCAAGCTTTTTGCCCTCAGCAAGCTCTACACGTAGTTCATGCGTATTTCTTAGTTGAAGTAATAGTTGAACATTCTGATCCATACTAATCGATAGACACATCTTTTACCCACCCAATAAATCTTCTATTATCCCCATCAGACCATTCGTATATAGATTTTGGCACATCCGAAATGGCCTCAGTAATGACTAAATACCAAGTTTCTTTGCCCTCTTGCTTCTTATCAAGAATATTGATTTTAACATCTCCCGGTAGATGTATGAGTCTGATAGGATTTCCTGCTCTTAAACTTTCATGGATCGTCTTATTCTGTTCTCTGAAGTATGGATGAGAGCCTCTAAAATCATTCACAGTAGCCATAAGGTCGGCATCATTGATACTACCTGACTTTGACGTTGAAAAATCAGGAAGCCCCTTTAACCAGCCTGAACCAACATAGGAAATCGACTCTTTCAAGACTCCTTCATTACCCTTTGAAAATTCATGAGTTATAATTCGTGAGGTATAAGAGTCGCAACATGGTCTCCAATGAGTGCTGACAAGCCAACTTGATTCCTTTTTTTCAATATCTAAAATTCCACCACGTAATATTTTCAAAAATTCAAATTGACCATTATCCTGCATGTATATTTTAGTATCTCGCAGATTCTGCCAACCTGACTGACCATCATAAATCAAATCAAGATCACCATCAAAATCCAGATCAAGATAATGAAGCCCACTTAATTCAAACGGAAAATACCTTATATCTCCCTCTTCAGCAGTTAAGGGGTCATACGTCTCGAGTTCAAACTGTACTGAATCTCCATCCGGTAGAAGTGAAAGTAAGTCTAACTTTTCATTATCAGGTAAAGCAGATTCTTTCCACTTTCCGCTCCATTCTACTAAAGGAAGGTTTGGAAGCATTCTTGACATTTGTGACCAACAAATATTGGTTATGAGAATAGTAAGTAAGGTTGTAAGTGCTAATCCTTTAAACATTTATATTGATTAGTTTCTAATAACAGTATTTAGGAATACTAATTCACATTTGTCATGTAGGCTAAATGATACTAATTTCATCTTAAAATACATAACATGCCAATTCTCTAATTTACTTCTTTATTTAATTATTGACTATGAAGCACTTAGCAAAAATCATTGGGATCAGTTTATGTATTATGCACATTTCTTCTTTTGCTCAAAAGTCATTAACATATCAGGTTTTAATTGCTAACAAAGCTTCTAGTCATGGTCATGAAATTAGTCAATTTGATCAGTTGCTACCAGGAGACACCATTGAGATTAGAAGCTTAGGTTACATAGCGCTGATAAGCAGTTATTTTCATCCGTTAGAACACCAAGGGGATACAACATTTGTACTGCCCAATTATGGAAGAGAAGATATAGGCAATGCTTTTGAGAGACCTGATTTACAGGTTCTTTATTCAGATCAATCATTTCATAATCAACTTGCGAATAACGGTGTGGACCACGCTCAATATTTTATGGATTTATTGTATCCATTGACTGCTTCGCATGTGATTTCGCCATATTCTGGTAGGGCTGTTCCGTTAATCTGGCAAGACCATAGAGACAACGATCAGCAGAATGATGAGGCACAGATCAGCATCAGCGATATGTTTTATGAGGTCATCACTGAATTTAGTCTAGAACCAGACATGTCCTGTCTGGATTTAAATCATTATCCTGAAGTATTAAAAAAATTAGAACAGGACAGTTTTATAATAATAGACTTAAGCCAAGATGATTTGAATGGACGACAATTTGCCGTTAAGCTTTCATCCAATTCCAATTGGAAGCATCCATTTGAACTTCAATCATGCAAAATAAGAAGTCCCATTTATGCACTTGCTATGGCGCTGTTTTTAGAATATAACCATACCAGCTATTTAGAAACAGCAAGAAAATATTACTCATTAGCCACTCAACTTTCAGAAAATCCTGTCTACCTGTATTTATTAGAGGCTTTTATTAAGAGACATTAATTGGGTTAAAAGAATGTCAATATAACTGGTTTTGCGCTTCACGTAAAAAACAATCAGCTTTGAGCAGGTATGTTAGATATAAATGCTGAAATATTAGCGATTACAGGTGCTTCCCAAATTCTCCAAACTCAACATGTCCAAACATTGTGGAGCGGCTATGGTGAGATTAAACGCTATGCATTAGCAGGAAGGAAGCATAATAGCATAATTGTAAAACACATCCAGTTACCAGATCAAAGTAACCACCCCAGAGGATGGAACACCCAATTATCACGTCAGCGAAAACTGACCTCTTATCAGGTCGAGCGAAAATGGTACCAGCAGTATTCCACAAGGACCAATGAACATTGCAAGGTGCCTGAATGCTACCATGCTGCAGAAAAGGAATCCGAACTATTGCTGATTATGGAAGATCTTGATGCGAGCGGCTATCCAATAAGGTTGAATCCAGAAGAGGTAACAATAGCACATGCCAAAAACTGCTTGGGCTGGTTAGCCCACTTTCATGCTACCTATTTGGGAACAGCACCAGATGGACTCTGGCCAATAGGCACCTACTGGCACCTTGATACGAGGCCGGACGAACTGGAAAGGATGGAAAATATATCATTGAAAAATGCTGCAAAGGGCATAGATAAACGGCTTAACAATACAAAATATCAAACCATAGTACATGGTGATGCTAAACTCGCCAATTTTTGCTTTGCTGAGGATGGTAGAGTAGCAGCCGTTGATTTTCAATATGTTGGTAAAGGTTGCGGCATGAAGGATGTGGCTTATTTTATTAGTAGTTGCTTTGATGAGGAAGATTGTGAAAAATATGAGAAGGACTTACTTGAATATTACTTCAATCAACTACAATTATCACTAGACAACTATACTGTTTATCAGCAAGTTAAAAATGAGTGGAGTGACTTGTATCGCTATGCCTGGGCAGACTTTTATCGCTTTCTTGATGGTTGGAGTCCAGGACATTGGAAGATGAACGATTACAGCAAAAATATAACACAACGTGTAATTGACGAATTGAAATGACACTCAGCAAACAGGACTTAAGGACTCTATGTGAGATTGCAAAAACGACAGCAATTGAAGCTGGCATACACATACAATCGCTGTTTGATGAGCATTATGATAAGGGAATGAAGAAAGGAGTAGATTCAATAGCCGCACAGGTTGTTACTGAAGTGGATATTAAAGCTCAGGAAATTATTCTAGAAGGGTTGAAAAGCACCATTAAACAGTATGACTTAGGTGTGCTAACGGAAGAGGCTGTAGATGATCAATCGCGATTAGAAAAGGACTATTTCTGGTGTATTGACCCCATGGATGGGACTTTGCCGTTTACTGAAGGTCGTACGGGCTATGCTGTTTCAATAGCATTAATAACCAAAGTAGGCAACCCAGTTATTGGCGTTGTTTATATTCCTGATCTGGACGAATGTTACAGCAGTGTAAAGGGAATGGGAGTACTGTTAAACGATAAACCATTAATAAGAAACAATGGCAACAGTGAAGATACTCTTCATGTTTTTATTGATACCAGTCTAAAAAAAGAATCTTACTTTGAATCACTAACCGACAACATCAATGAGTGGTTTGATAAAAAGTACGTTCAGACTCTATACCATAATGGGTTTGGTGCTGTATGCAATGCAATAGGCGTAATGAATTCAATATCTGGATGCTACTTTAAACTACCAAAAGAGAAGCAAGGAGGTGGCAGCATCTGGGACTTTGCCGCCACCCACTTATTTTTCGAAGAATTAAGTTTATGCGTTTCTAATGGTGCTGGAAATATCCTTAACCTGAATAATGCAAATTCAACCTTCATGAATGAAGTAGGAATTATCTTTGCTACTGATGAGGCACTATCCAGTTTCCTGATTGAAACATCAACTATTTTCTCAAGCTAAGACTACTTACTATTCATTCGCAATCAAAATAGGGTTTACCTGAATATCTATTTCCATAGTCACTTTAGATTTGATGGAATTAGTGATTAAACAGGCTCTTTCAGACTTTTCTAGAACTTTAATAGCCTTTTCTGTATGTTCTTCATGATGAATAATCACTGTAGGCTTGAGTAAAATCTCACTCATCATATATTTACCATCTACCATTTCCAGTTTGCCATTGGCTGAACAACTAAATCTTTCAAACTCCAGCTTAGAATTTTCGGCAATCGCTAAAAAAGTAGTCATCAAGCAACTGCTTACCGCTGAAACGAATAAATGCTCAGGTGACCAGATGCCTTCAATGCCCTTTGGAAACTCAGGAGGAGTGGCAACTTCTATACAAGCACCATTTTTAGCCATGAGTTCAGGAGAACACATAATACCCTTACGAGTGTCTTCCCAATTGATTTCTACATTATAAAAGTGTGGTTCCATGATATTATAA
>NZ_SMLV01000260.1 GCF_009711525.1 Fulvivirga lutimaris | reverse complement strand
AAATTGTCAAGGCAATGGAAGGGCTGGGTTAGTTTTTATTTGTGTCTTAGTACTTTAAATTATAAATAATTAATTCAATGACTTTCACTGAATTAATTATTTTCGCAAATTCATCCTTATGGCAAGTTAGAATTGAAATGATAGAATTCAGTTCTATTAGTCTTGATTTTTTTATGCTAAAGTTTGCTGAATTTTATAATCCATTTGATCAGGTACTTGTAACCAAGTTTAGTTCCGTAGCTGTTACCGATGATCATATGGATCAATATCTGATTGAGCTATTTGAGAATATCAATAATGCTGAAAAGCCGTTTGTGTTAATTAGTGATGTTTCAGAATCATCTAGTTTAAGTTCTTCTCATAGAGTCAGGATAGCAAATTTTATAAAGGAGAATTCTGAATTGCTAAAATCCAAAGTAATTTGCCTCATTTATGTAATGCCTACTCCGCTATTGCAATTTATACTGAATGCTATTTTTGTTGTTAATAGACCTCCAGTCAAATACAAGGTTTGTAACCGTTATCATGAAGCTTTAAATATTGCTACTGAGCAGATAGAGGTATTTAATCAGGCCGAAATTTTGTAAAGATCTAGTCTATAAACACACATTGATTTTCTGGTGCTTTCCAAATAACAAAACTGTCAGATATTTCATCTGGATGGATAGCTCCCTGATCATAACCGAGATGACCTAAAGTCTCACCAGCACAGTTTTTTACTGGAACTATAGTTGCACAATTAGGACAACAGTTTTCAAAAAGAAAGACTACTTCACCTTCATATATGGCCTGAGAAACATAGAAATACTTATTGTAGAGTTCACCCTGATTTTCTACTTCTTCATCAAACCAACTTAAATCTTCAACATCGCCACAAACATTCTCTATTCCGCAAACTATTATTTCTTCTTTGCTACATTTCGAAAGTAGCAATATAATAACTGTACCTATAAATAGAATACCCAGATTAGTTAGAATACGATTTTTCATGGTTTTACTTTTGTTCTGCTATTAAGACACCATGTACTTCCAAATGGTTGGAATTGAATTTTTTATACAATTGCCACAATAAATCCCAGGCCAGCCAATAGCACGCAGAGTGGGGAGAAATAGGTAGTATCAAGCTGCGCAAAGTGAGTTGTTCTTACACTTTTGAAGAAGCCAACATATCTAAAGTCACCTATTGACCTTAAAAGGAATACTGAAGGCACTAGCCATTTTACAAAACCCGCTAGATTAGGTATTTCTACATCCGCCAATGGTAGAAAATAGAATAGTGAAAATATTAATAATCCTGAGCCGACTACAATACATGAAAATAGACTTGTCTTCAACATTTTTTTTCCTTCTAAGTTGGTAGGCACAGAATTATCCAGCCCCCATTTGCCTCCTGTTGCCCAATAGAAATGTAGCACTGACAAGACAAGGAATATCAGACTGAGTAGCAATCGCGCAAAAAATATCATAGCAATTTGATTTTGAATGAAATTACCCTATTCATTCAATAAAGTACAATTCTGTGACAACTTGTTACAAAATATTCATACTTAACTTGCTACTAATCACTACCTTGCCAACGTCAAAAACAACAACACATCATGCTAAAAAATTACTTCACCGTTGCACTTCGCGCATTCGCTAAGCAAAAGGTATATGCTGTAATTAATATTCTTGGCCTGTCGGTAGGTCTTGCTGCAGCACTTTTAATATTTCTTTACCTCCATAGTGAACTTACCTATGATCGTCAGTTTGAAAGATCGGAGGATACTTATATTCTCGGGGTCAAATTTATTGATAAGGAAGGGAATCAATACCCCAACACCTATGTGCCAGGAGGCTGGACTACCTACATGAAGGAAAATCTGGAGTCTGTAACAGGTGGCATTAGAACCATGTGGATGGGTATGCCCGCCAGTATTCACTATGTGCCAGATGATAGAATGATCATGACGGAAGATATTTTGTGGGTGCAATCCAACTTTCATGAGTTTATGTATTTTCCAGTGATCACTGGAAATAAGGAGAAGGCGCTTGAAAATCCGACAGGCATGGCCATAAGCCAGTCATCAGCCCGTGATTTATTTGGTGATGAAGACCCCATCGGCAAACAGGTGACTTTGAGACATAGCTTTGCTACCAATAACCAACCGTTGGAATTGACCGTGTCAGCGGTTTATGAAGACTATCCGCAGAACATCCACATCAGACCAAAATATATTGTCAACTACTATGCCCTGAGGCCTTTCCAACAATTTCCTCCGGGGGTAACTTTCGAACAATATGAAGAGCACATGTATAATGGTGGTTATCAAAGTTATATTCTCACCAAGCCCGATACTGATGAAGAGACCTTATTGGCAGGAATGAATACTATGATTGATCAGGTTTTTGCTGACAATCCAAATTTGGCTGAGGAGTTTGAAGGTACCGTGGAGCCTGTTGTAAGAAATGTGCAGGACATCCATTTTGATAAGGAATATGCCTGGGTAACGGAAGGTGGAGGTGATATTACTTATATCTACACTTTTGCTTCCATTGCGCTGCTGATTATAATTATTGCTTGCATCAATTATATGAACCTGGCAACGGCAAGGTCAGCTAAGCGCTCCAAGGAAGTAGGATTGAGAAAGTCATTAGGCGGGGAGCGTCAACAGCTGGTAGGTCAGTTTATGATGGAGTCTTTTCTCATGGTGTTTCTGTCATTTCTTATTGCGCTGCTGTTAGTGGTTGTTATTCTGCCTGAATTTAATGAGCTGGCAAGTACATCCATTCCTTACTCAGCTCTATTTAGCACAGGTATTTTATTGAGTATGTTTGGACTATTGCTTTTTGTGGCTTTCATGTCTGGTATATATCCAGCTTTGTTTTTGTCAGCCATGAATACAATAGACACGCTGAAAGGGAAATTCACATTTAGTAAAGGCTCAAATATTCTAAGAAAGTCATTGATCGGTTTTCAGTTTGTAATTGCCATTATTCTGTTGATTTCCACTGTGATTGCTGTAAACCAAATGAGCATGATGCAGAGCAGCAAGCTGAATGAGGCTGGCGATCAGATCTTGTCAATAAGACATGGTGGTACGGCAGATTATAATAAATATGCCACTTTTAAGAATATGCTTAAGCAGGACCCAGACCTACAGTATGTCACTTTTGGTAATCACCTTCCAAGGCTAGACTTCTTTGGACCACTGGGTGTGCCTTATAAATTCCCTGATGTTACAGATGAAGAATATGAGTGGAACACCTTTAATGTAGATTATGACTTTATAAAAACCTATGGGTTGGAATTGATAGAAGGTAGAGACTTCCAAATTGGAAACACCTCCGATTCACTGTCCATAGTGATCAATGAAAAGGCATGTGTGGCACTTGGCAAAACTCCGGCAGAAATGGTGGGCACTGCCATGTCTTACCCCAAAGTAAATGGCTATTTTAACTATGACTATGAGCAACCACAAACCGGTCAGGTAGTAGGTGTGGTAAAGGATTTTCCTTACCAGTCGGCCTATCAGGCCATTGATCCTTTGGTGATAAGCCCGAGACCTCATGCCATAGACAGAATTCTCTATGTAAAACTGCCTGAAGGCAAATTTCAGGAGAAAATAGCTCTGATAGAAAAAGTGTGGAAACAGGTATATCCTGGAGTTGGGTTGGACTATTGGTTTGTGAATGATGAATTTGAAAGAATGTATGTGCTAGAGAGGCGTGTTTCTTCATTGGCTACCAACTTTGCGGGACTGGCAATATTTATCACTTGCGTGGGACTGTTTGGTTTGGCTTCTTTTACCACCGAGCAGAAAACCAAGGAGATAGGCATAAGAAAAGCTTTGGGTGCCAGCAACTTTCAGATATTATTTTTACTGCTTAGACTATTCCTCCAAATACTGATTGTTGCGGCCCTGATAGCTGTTCCGGTTTCGTATTTCTTATCAGAATGGTGGCTGCAGAACTTCGTTTACCAAACCGCGATGAGTTGGACATTATTTGTAGGTAGTATTTTGGCCATTACGCTATTGACGGTGATAACAGTAAGCTTTGAAAGCTTAAAAGCTTCCTTGTCTGATCCGGTGAAGGCGTTGAGGTATGAGTAGAAGAGGAAATATAAAAAAGCCCGCTAATTCTAGCGGGCTTCTCTTTATCACTTTTAATAGATTTTATTCTTTGACACCAGGTACATTTTCTGGTGCATCTTGATGCCACTCAAACTCAGGTGCTTTTTTCTGTCTTGGGTAAACCTCATCTAAATTTTTAGCATTGTACAGCCTTCCGTTCTTCATCACCATATTTACCGTGTTGGTGTTCCTGAAATTCTCCAATGGATTTTTATCCAAAATCACTAAGTCAGCCAACTTGCCTGCTTCAATGCTACCCAAATCTTTCTCCAGACCAATAGCCTCGGCACCAAGTATGGTGGCTACTTTCAAAGCATTCAATTCTGACAGTCCACCAGACTGCACACTCCAAAGCTCCCAATGATAACCAAGGCCTTGCAGCTGTCCGTGAGAACCAACACCGGCTATACCACCATCTTTTACCAGCTCATTTACAAACTTGGCGTGGTCATCAAACACATACTCTTCGCGCATAAACCAGCCAGAGTTTCTTCTTCTTGACTTAGCATCCAGCTCTGACTTAGGCGTGTAGAAGTTGATCTTAGGATCACCCTGCACATCTTCAGTGGCGTAGTAGTAGTTCTCAGCCCATGGCCCACCATAAGACACCAATAGGGTAGGCGTATAGGCTGTTTTAGACTCAGAAACCATTTTTAAGAAATCATCATACAACGGATAGATTGGGAAGCTGTGCTCATGACCAGGATACCCATCTAAGATTTGAGTGATGTTCAATTTAAAGTCCAATCCACCTTCAGTAGTTGGCATCAAACCTTGCTCTTTAGCAGCCATGATGATCCACTGTCTGTGCTGACGATTACCTGTCAAATACATTTTAATGGTCTTGGTGTTGTAGTATTCAGAGTATTGCTTCAAGATCTCTCTTGCTTGCTCCAAGCTTTTGATATTGTATGCCCAATAGCCTACACCAGGACCAGTCGAATAAACTCTTGGTCCGTAGATCATACCAGCATCCACCATGTCAGCATAAGTCAATACGTCTGTAGTAGCAGTTTGAGGGTCGCGTGTAGTGGTAACTCCATAAGCTAAATTAGCAGCATAAACCCACACCTGATTTTTGTGAACTCCCCAAGCCGGCCACATGTGAGCATGAGTATCAACAAAGCCAGGAGTTATTGTCTTACCAGACATGTCCATCACTTTTACTTTGCTATCTACAGAGATGCTACCAGTAGCACCAACCTGCTTGATTCTGTTATTCTCAATAAAAATATCGCCATTTTCGATAACCTCATCACCCTTCATGGTAATGATTCTCGCATTTTTGAGCAGCACGGTTCCTTCAGGAATATCTCTTTTTACTTCTACCTTAATGCGGATTTCTTCTGGCTTGTAGCCTTCATCTTCCTTGTCTTTTTTGTCATCATCCTTTTTCTCCTCGTCCTTGCCTTCTTCTTTTTTCTTCTCAGCTTCCTTCTTTTTGGCAGCTAGTTCTTCCTCTTTGGCTTCAGCTGCTTCAAGGTCATAGGTCACAAAAGCATTACCGATAGTCCAGTACACTTTTTTAGCATCGTTGCCCCAGCTTGCAAATTGACCACCAATTTTGGTCAACTTTCTGGCAGGGAAAGCTGCGCTGTTAGCATCAGCAACATTAATGGTAATAGTCTCTCCACCTACATAAGGTACAGTGATGGTATAAATCTCATTATTGATCTGTGCTAATGCCTGATCACCTTCAGGTGCCATCATAATTACATCCGCATTTGAAGGTTTTTTCTGCGGCTCTGTAACAGTTTCCGGCAAGCTGTGGTGGTCTATAATGTCTCTGGTCGAACCATAGGTGGTAATACCAGTAATTTTAATAATTGACTTCTCATCAGTACCATCCCATCTGATAGAGACAAGACCTTCTCGTCCGTAAAGGAAGATTCTGTCTTTACCTTTAACAAAATGTGGAGTTGATCGGCCTTTAGATTTTTCGATCAATGTAGGTGTTCCTCCATTGGCCGAAATCCACATTAACTCATCCTGAGTGCCGAAAGTGAATGGGCCATCACCATCTTTATAAGTTTGTTTAGTGCCACGCATGAATACGATTCTGTCGTTAGTATAACTCCAAACAGGCTCAGTGTAGACTGCAGCTGTTGAAGTTAATTTAACAGGCTTAGCCTTACCTTTGGTATTTACTTTATAGATATAACCACCGTCCGAATCATTCCACGTGACGAAGGCTAAATAAGCTCCATCAGGACTCCACGTAGGCATAGCTTCAGTAAAATCAAAGTCTGTCACTCTTTTAGGCTTTCCGTCAGGTAAGTCCATTAGATACAATCTGTTTAGTGCTGTGAAGGCAATTTGCTTACCATCAGGAGATACTTTTGAATCTCTGATTTGAGTCACTGTCATCATCGGGTCATCACTGATGGGGTAGTTGAATTTCAACCTTGGCCCTAACTCAAGATCCACATCTACTTTGAAGGGAATGTTTACAGCATCTCCACCAGCGATAGGCAAGCTGTAGATTTTACCTCCATAAGAGGCAATTAGGTTTTTACTGTCAGGTGTGAATGACATTGCTGGCAAAACACCTAATGGAGCGATTGACTCCTGCTCATCTCTTTGCACAGGATAAGCCAACCATCTCTCATCACCCGTTTTAAGGTTTCTGGCCATTAATCCAGTTTCGTCATTCCATCGACTACCATATACTAACCAGTTGCCGTCAGGCGATAAAGTAGGGGCAAAGGCAGATCCGTATCTTGAAGTTTGTCTTGCTATATCACCAGTTTCACGGTCATAAGTTGAGATCTGATATTGCGGAAAGCTGGCATTATATTGCCATGCATTGTTTCTATTTGAGAACCAGATATAGCGGCCATTGTTACCAAAGGCAGGCTCTACAGTTTTAAGGTTATCTGGCTTTTTGATCAGCTGCGCGCCAGACCCACCGTCTTTATGGTATAGGTATAACTTTAAGTTTCTGGTACCTTTACTTACCACAATGTATTCTCCATCAGGGGTCCACTCTGCAGACTGCATGTTATGGGTATTTCCTTTTGTAATCTGGGTGAATTCTTTGGTTTCCAGATCCATTCTCCAGGCATTGTCACCACCACTACGGTCTGAAACAAATAGCAAAGACTTACCATCAGGTGAGAATTTAGGATGCGTATCTAGCGCTAATCCATCCGTAATTCTTTCGGCATCGCCACCTGTTATAGGCATTGTGTAAAGGTCACCAAGCATAGCGAAGGCAATGGTTTTGCCATCAGGACTTACGTCTAATGATAACCAGGTGCCGTTATCTGTATTAATATGAATTTTTCGCTCCGCTTCTAAAGGCAGGTCTTTTTTTTCTTTCTTCTCTGTTTTTGTGGAGTCAACTTTAACCTCGGTGCTATCAGATTGAGCCTGAAGGTTATAAAAGACACACAAACAAAGTAGTAAACTCAGTAGTGTGGTTTTCATAAATATTTGGTTTGTGTTTAATAAGTTTTAGGGTCTGTGCAGCTATTTGCACAAAAAGTGAAGACCAAAATACAATGATAGACTTACGTATTTAGTGGTTTTTTTATTTGAGGTTATCAGCGATTATAAATGGCGTGTTTGGTTGACAATCAATACGTTAAACTAATGATTATGTGGCTCAACATGGATTAAGATATCTGCGATCTCGGGAAACTCCTGCTGCAAAACATTTTTTGTGTCGTGTGCAATATCATGGCCTTTTTTTACGGTAATGGAGCCATCAACAATCAGGTGAAGATCAACATGAAAGGTCATGCCGGTTTTGCGAATAAAGCACTTTTCAGTATCTACGACACCTTCCACCTTTTGGGCTTCTTCACGAATTTGTTCTACCAGATCATCATAAAGATGCTCGTCCATAATCTCGCCTAGCGCAGGCCTGAAAATCAAATAGGCATTATAAATAATAAAACCTGAAGCTAACAGTGCTGCCCAATCATCAGCTGTTTCATAGCCGGGGCCCATGAAGATGGCAATGGAAATACCGATAAAGGCCATGAGCGATGTGATAGCATCACTTCTATGGTGCCATGCATCTGCTTTTAAAGCTGAGGATTTCGTTTGGTCGCTTTTCTTATTAACAATTCTGTAAAATATCTCTTTAATAAGCACAATTGCACCAAGCACAATCAAGGTGTAGGATTCAGGTATTTTATGTGGCGTTTGAATATGAACAATACTCTCATAGGCAATGACAGTAGCTGCAACCACAAGAAAACCTACAACAGCAAAAGTGATTAGGGGTTCTGCTTTCCCATGTCCATAGGGATGGTTTTCATCAGGAGGTTTGGTGCTGTAACGTAATCCAACCAAAACCAATATGGAGGAAAAAATGTCGGTAGTAGATTCTATGGCATCGGCAATAAGGGCGTATGAATTGCCCAAAACTCCAACGGTCCCCTTTGTTATAGCTAGTAGGGTATTGCCTGCTATGCTTAGGTAAGTGGTTTTTATAGCATTTTCTTTATTGCTGCTTTCCGACATTCAAACTTTTATTGAGCATCGAATTTAGTTAATTATTTAATAAGGCATAAATCAAAAAAAAGTCACCCCTTTGCGAAAAATCCGATTAGAGGTGACTTAAAAGAAAACAGATTATAAATTATTAACTGTATTATTTTACAATTAGTGTGTAGAGTGGTGTTGGATTTAAAGGGCAGAAATAAACATATTCTCCTTTTTCGAGTGTCACGGTTTTAGAAGTTGAGGTCTCGCCATTTTTTATGGTTTTGGCCAAATATGCTTCCGGAATATGATCCTTTTGCTCAGTCTTACCCTTAGGTGCTATTACAAAACCAACTTCGTGATCTACACCTTCATTTTCTACTTCAAACA
>NZ_SMLV01000045.1 GCF_009711525.1 Fulvivirga lutimaris | reverse complement strand
TCATCTGTTTATCCTACTATTCACTAGTGTGCGGACAATCAACTCTGGAAAATGACCGAATTGCGGAACTATACGATCTAATTCAAGATATGACACCTCTATATGGTACTCAGGTTCATATATATGACTACAAACTCAAAAACAAGAGAGCAATAAAGGACAGTTCGTTTGTAGCCATGTTCGCAATAGTGGACAATCAGGATATTCAAAAGGATGTAGTTTATGACACGCTCAATCTATTGGTGACTAAGTATTCGCTTGAGAAGGGTAAAAAAATTCCAAAAGAGACTTTTTTACTTAATGACTCAAAGCAGATTATTGAACACAGTATTGTCAATAATAATTTAGAAGTTCTTGCTAAGACATTTTACAAGTATCAGGGTAAACTTCTCGCAACTGAAGAGGCCTATACGGGCTACGCCTACCTAGAAAACCCTAGAATGATCTCACTGATATCCTACTCATACGAGGATGGTAAACTAGTTGAAAAAACGAAGAAGTACAGCCTCAATGGAGAACATTGGGTTCAAACATGGAAAACAAAGTATGACCAAGTAGGAAGAAAAACAGTCCTTGAAGAAACAGATGGTGGCATTTCACACCGTTATGAGTACACCTACAATGCTCAGGATAAAATAGATCAAATATCAATCCTTTCAAACAATGAGAAAAAAAG
>NZ_SMLV01000202.1 GCF_009711525.1 Fulvivirga lutimaris | reverse complement strand
GCCTTTTGGTATATGTTTTAAATAACAGTTTTTATTTGCTATTTATATAGTTAAGAAATTCATTTTTAGCCTGATCTTCCTCGAACTTACCGCCAAAATAAGCAGTTCCAGTCTTGCTGTTAGTATCACCAACACCTCTGGAAGCTACGCACATGTGAGTAGCGTCTATTACTACTCCCACATGCTCAGTCTTTAATACTTTTTGTAACTCCTTGGCTATCTGAACAGTAAGGCGCTCCTGAACTTGTGGCCTTCTTGAGTAGTACTGGACTATCCTGTTGATTTTAGATAATCCTATAACCTCACCACTTGAAATGTATGCTACATGCGCTTTGCCATAAATAGGAACGAAATGATGCTCACAATGAGAATAGAAAGTGATGTCCTTCTCTACCAACATTTGATCATACTTATATTTATTCTCAAATAGGCGGGCCTTAGGTTTATTGGCAGGATTCAATCCGCTAAAAACTTCCTTTACGTACATTTTGGCCACTCTATGAGGTGTGCCTTTTAATGAATCATCCGTTAAATCTAACCCCAGAATATTCATTATTTCTGTAAAGTGACTTTCTATCTTCTTTACCTTCTCATCATCAGGCATTTCAAATGCATCATCTCTGAGAGGAGTGTCAAATGAAGTGGCTACATGATCATCATCCATGTCCTGATCATCAAAGTTATGCTGGATATTCAACAAAATTTCTTTCTGTTTCATACAATCTGATTTTTAAATCAATGGCCTCATCTATTTCGCTTCTTAATATGTTGAATATCACCACGGCAATATTTTCGGCTGTTGGGTTTAAATTTTTAAAATACTTGGTATCCAGATTAAGGTTTTTATGGTCAAATTGCTTTAGCACTTTTTCCTTTATCAAGGTACTTAATTTTTTCATATCGTAGACATAGCCAGTACGTTCATCTACCTCGCCAATGAGTCTTACTTCAAGATCGTAATTATGTCCGTGGTAATTAGGATTATTACACTTGCCAAAGACTTTTTGATTTGTTTCATCATCCCAGTCAGGGTTATACAAACGGTGGGCGGCATTAAAATGCTCCTTTCTATATACAGCTACTTTCATCTACTCAAATTCAAACACGGGATTAGTTGTTAATGTTCGAACAAGAATAAATATTATTTTATTTATCAGCGCAAATATTCTGATGATATTGAATAAAAGTAGGTTAGAAGTAGCGTTCTTTTATAAAATGACCATCTAAAAGTTCTAAATCAAGCGTCAAGGTAAGTTCATGACTAGTAAACTGGCTCCCAACGGATTGGTTAGTTGGAACTTCGAAAGTGTAGCCAAATCGAAGATTTTCTTTTAATAACATCCCGAAAACAAGTCCGTAGGTTTCTAGGTTTCTACTCATTAGGCCAGCATTAAATCTATCAAGAAATAGGAGCGAGGCACTTAAGTCAATGGATGCCGGAGCATCGGCAAGGGCCTTGACAAGTGTTGCTGTTTTTAACGCGAGACTGTTATTTAGTAGAAACACATAGCCAAGTCCGAGATAGTAATGCCTTGAGTAGATCTGAGTTTCAATATTATCAATGCTTTCGGTGCTATTAATAAGTCTTGGCACCGATAATCCGATAAAGTATTGAGGCCCCTTGAGAATGGCTCCTGCCCCTATATTTACCTTGGTGAAGTTTTGATTACTCGAAAACAGGGCATCGTTAGGGTCTCTAATGTCTAACTCGTCATTATTTTCTTTGTAGGTGTTAATACCTGTTTGCATCCCGAAAGAGAATGTATTATCACCGAACTCAATTTTATAGGCTCCAGAAATATTGATCTGTGTGTTTGTAACTGACCCAATCCTGTCGTTAATAATTGTAAGTCCGCCACCAACTTTATTGTCAAAAAATGATGAATTGGCAGATACTAAGGCAGTCTTTGGTGCACCGTCCAGCCCTGTCCATTGGGTACGATATGCTAATGAAGCACTGAATACATTGTTAATACCAGCATAGGCCGGGTTCAATACTATCGGGTTATTTAAGTATTGTGAATACAAAGGGTCTTGCTGTGCAAATGCAGCAGAAGTAGCTAACCAAAACAAGCAGAAGGGTATAAGTCTTTTCATGTTATTTTTTTATGGTTATGTATCCAGTGTATTCACCTTGGGGTGAAGATATTTTATAGAAATAGTTACCGACAGGTAAATCATCAAGCTGACTATTGTTTTCTATGTTCTCATAATTCTCTAATGTCTTCACCAAATCGCCCCATCGATTGTATAACTCAATTTTGTTTGGGGTTGTAAGATTAACAATCTCCCACCAGTCATTGGCGCCATCACCGTTCGGAGAAATGGCATTGTAGATTAAAAGGTTGCCTCCGTTAACATCTTCTTCAACTGTTATTGTTAAAGTATTCTGATCTGTGTTTCCATCAGGGTCAGTAGCACTTAATACAATGGAGTCAGTTCCAGAAAAATTGAGTCCTTCATAATCTATAACAAGATCACAGCCATCAATCGTTGTTATTGCACCAGATGAAATGCTGATAACCGTAATTGTTAATTCATCAAATGTATTATCCGGGTCAGAAATTATATTACACAAGTCAATCGTAAGCCTGCTGCCTTCTTGTGTGGTTGCAGGGGTGGTATTAACAACAGGAGGTTGAGGGATTGTTTCGCTGATAATGATCACATTTTTGGTGTGAACAGCACTATTGTCACTTCCATCATTCACAACAAAGTCTATTGATCTTGACCCATCTCCATTGCTGGATTCAAAAGTTATAGAGCTCAGTGCTGTAGCATATATTGATAAGTCTGCAGTTCCAGTTAAATCCAGAATACCTGTATTTGAATCGTATGTACCTGTTATGCCATTTTGATCCGTGTAGTTCAAAATATCTCCGTTAACAAAACCATTAATTACCACACTAGCACTTACGAGTTGCATATCATCAACATCTACAATGTCAATTAAATCATCTACTACTATTGCGGTTGTATTTTGCTCATAATTAAGCGCGGTAGTGTTGCTGCTTGAAATTACAGGTGCATCATTAACTGGTACAACTTGAACATCTTTAGTGCCAGTTCCACTATTGTCAGTGCCGTCATTTACTACAAATGATATTGTTCTGGGCGTGTTGTCTGGTGCTTCAGACGTATTTGAATATCGAACTGATCTCAGCGCTGTTTGGTAATTTGCCAAAGATGAAGTTCCGCTTAGTGTTAAAATTCCTGTTGAAGCATCGTAACTTCCTGCAATTCCATTTTGATCAGTGAATTCTAACACATCTTCTGAGGCTAAAAAGCCTACTGTGATACTTACTGTAGCACTTTCAAGATCTATATCGTCAATATCTCCAAGAATCAAATTAGGGTCAACTAGTTCTCCAGGAGTGTCACCCTCAGTATACACAGGGTTGGATGTTGAGGAAACAGTAAGCGTTGGCGCACTGTTAACGGAAGTAATATTAACAGTAACTTGAGCTGCTGTTGGATTTGTATTGTCCCAGTCCCTTACTTCAAATTGAATCTGTCTTGGTGTGGTATTCGGACTTACACTCGTATTGCGATATCTAATGGATTGTAAGACAGGTTCATAGTTTTTAATTGTATCTACCCCTGTGAGAATGAGTGTACCTGCATCAAGACCAGTTGTTACAAACGAGCCACTAATATTGGCATCAGGGTTTGTTGATGGAGTAAATGTTAATATATCTTCTCCCGGAGTGTAGTTAGTAATTCTTATACGAGCCCCAGTAATTAGGTCTCCTTCACCGGGAGCATCATCTGTTAAGCTTAAAGCCGCATCAAGTCTGACAGAAGAGCCTCCTTCTACAAAAGGAGAGGAGGGAGATGTTGCAACAACCGTAGGTGCTAAGTTTTGGTTTTCAATAAGCGTTATATCTCCATAACCTTCCCCAACAAGCACGTCTAAATCACCATCATTATCAATATCAATAAATGCTGGATGAGAGCCGCTGCCTATATCTATTCCATTAAATGGATTAGCACCAGCTGCTTGAAGAAACAAATTACCAAAACTGTTTCTGTGAAAGAGTAATTGCCCGGAGCTTGTACCAAACTCAATTCCACTAACCAAGTCCGTATCTCCATCATGATCCAGATCAACCATAACTGGTTTTAAGTATGAGCCGTCAGTTAGGTTGAAACTGTTAATAGGAGGATTCCCTACCGGATTTACAGTCGTGAAAGAAGCTGAAGTATTGTTGCCATCGTTTCGCAAGAATAATAAACTTGCGTTGTAATAATCAACTTCCTGTCCTCCAATTATAGCATCAAAATCTCCATCTTTATCAAAGTCATCAACTGTCGTTGAAAATACTCGGTAGTTTTGACTATTTGTTATTGGACTTGCTTCGTTTACAAAAGCTCCACCAGTGTTTCTATAAAATTCAACTCTAGCTTCTGAAGGGCCGCTAAAATACTCAACAGTAAGAAACAAATCTTGATCACCATCACCATCAATGTCAGCAAAGGAAGGATCAGGTCTTTCTCTATTTGCAGTAACTAAGTTCTCAAATGGATTATCTACTCCAACTTTCTCGCTAAAAGTACCATTCCTGTTATTCTCAAAATAAAAGAGCGTCTGTTCATATTTACTCCCTATAACTATATCAAGAAAACCGTCACCATCTAAATCTACAGTTGACGGGGCAATGTCATTAGTACCAATGTTTATTCTACTAAGTGGATTGAAAGACCTGAGCCTCTCCTGAAATAAAGGAGACGAAGCAGACCCTATATTTTCAAAAAACCTTAATCTATCATAAGTTCCAGTTGCTAAAATTAAATCAAAATCACCATCATTGTCTAAGTCAGCAAATTCTGGGGATGCATTTGTCGTTGTGTTAATTCCATCAAGCGGATTGTTTGCTCCTGTGATTTCAGCAGGAAACGAAGGAGTATCAGATGTTCCTTCATTTCTAAAAAATCTTAAATTGCCAGTGGCATCTCCTATAAAGAGATCTTCATCTCCATCATCGTCAATATCGACAAAGTCAGGAAAGGCTTTGCTAATATCATAGCTTAAGGAAGCAGCATCATTTCTTAATACATTGAATAGTGGATTAGCAGTTCCAGTTCTTTGTGTAAACTGAGTTCCAGTATTTTCCCAAAAGGAAACAACGGCATAGTTTGCTGAATAGGCATTGATCGCATTATTCTCTCCCGCAAATATGTCTAAATCCCCATCCCCGTCAATATCTACAAAAGTTATTCTCTT
>NZ_SMLV01000383.1 GCF_009711525.1 Fulvivirga lutimaris | reverse complement strand
TTCAACACTCTTAGACTTCAAATCTGGATCATCCATTAATTGCTCAAGAAGTCTTGAAGTACTCACACTTCCAACATAACTGTTCTCTTTAACGACCGGAATCTGATCAATACCCTCTTTAGTAAGCATCTTTATTGCCTCTCCTACTTTGGTGGCATGATCTACAACAAAAAGCTGATCTGATCCATTTCTTCTATCAACAATATCCTGAGCTGTTTCAAACTCTCTAGCTTCAATAAAACCGTGATCCTTCATCCAGTTATCGTTATAAAGCTTCGCTAGGTATCTGGTTCCATGGTCAGGTAGGATAATCACCATTGTATCATCTTCTTTCATGTTCTCCTTAGCCCACTCCAGTGCTCCATAAACAGCAGAACCACATGACCAACCAACAAACATTCCCTCTTCACGTGCTAGTCTTCTGGTCATAACAGCACCATCTTTATCTGTTACTTTCAAAAAAGTATCGATGAGGCTGAAGTCAACATTTTTAGGAAGAATATCTTCACCGATACCTTCAGTCATATAAGGGTAAATTTCATTCTCATCAAACTCACCTGTTTGCTTATACTTTTGAAATACAGAACCATAAGTATCGATACCCACTGATTTAATATCGGCATTCTGTTCTTTAAGATATTTAGCTGTTCCACACATTGAACCACCTGTTCCAACACCGGCTGCCAATATGGTTATTTTACCTTCAGTCTGTTCCCAGATTTCAGGTCCTGTTGACTCATAATGAGCCTCAGCATTACCTGTATTATCATACTGGTTAGGATAAAAAGAATTAGGTATCTCTTTATTCAATTTCTGAGCAACAGAGTAATAGGATCTTGGGTCGTCTGGCGTTACATTGGTAGGACAAACAATAACCTCAGCACCCATAGCTCTAAGGATATCTATTTTCTCCTGTGACTGTTTATCTGACAGCGTAAAAATACATTTGTACCCTTTGGCAATAGCTACGAGGGCCAGCCCCATACCTGTGTTACCAGATGTACCTTCAATAATAGTACCTCCTGGCTTTAGAACGCCATCTCTTTCAGCGTTTTCAATCATTTTAAGCGCCATTCTATCTTTCATAGAATTACCAGGGTTGAAATATTCAACTTTGGCTAGCACAGTACCTTTGATCCCTTTGGCTACACTATTCAGCTTTACTAAAGGCGTATTACCTATGGCTTCGATTATTGAATTGTAGTACATAACTTTTGGTGGGTGTTTTTTTTTGCAAAATTACGGATAATGCCCTGCTTATAACAGGAGTAAGATTAATAATGTCATAAAAAAAGGGATAGCTGTCGCCATCCCTTCATTTTTATCATCAGATAATATTAGTCTTCTGATTTTTCTTCTTTGTCTGCTTTTTTAGGAGCCGCTTTTTTAGCTGGCTTCTTAGCATCACCTTCCATTTTGTCTTTCAAAGCACTAAGAGCTTCAAGGTCACCTAAGGTAGACTTTTCAGCATCTTTGTTCGCTTTAGCAGCAGATGGAGATTTTGCTTTCTTCTTAGCAGGTGCTGGTGCAACTGGCTCTTCAGCAGAGTACATAGCTTTGTGAGACAATGCAATTCTCTTATCATCTTTAGAGAATTCCAACACTTTGAATTCCAATGTCTCGCCAGCAGCAGCTTTAGATCCATCTTCTTTCTCTAAGTTTCTAGCAGAACAGAATCCTTCGATTCCGTAAGGAAGCTCCAAAGTAGCTCCTTTATCAGTCATGCCAAGTACAGAACATTTATGAACAGATCCTGGAGTAAATACTGTTTCGAAAGTATCCCAAGGATTTTCTTCTAAATGCTTGTGGCTTAATGCCAATCTTCTGTTGTCAACATCAAGTTCAAGAACCATTACTTCAAGCTCTTCTCCAACTTTTACGAATTCAGAAGGGTGCTTAATTTTCTTAGTCCAAGAAAGGTCAGATACGTGTACTAAACCATCAATACCTTCTTCAAGCTCGATGAACAATCCGAAGTTAGTAAGGTTTCTTACGATACCTTTGTGAGTTGTACCAACAGCATACTTAGTCAATACATTTTGCTTAGTCCATGGATCTTCAGTTAACTGCTTGATACCAAGAGACATTTTTCTGTCATCTCTATCTAATGTCAATACAACCGCTTCTAGCTCATCACCAATATTGATGAAGTCCTGAGGGTTTCTCAAGTGCTGAGACCATGACATTTCAGAAACGTGGATAAGACCTTCAACACCTGGTTGCAATTCTAAGAATGCACCGTAGTCAGCCACGTTAACAATTTTACCTTTTACTTTAGATCCTACATCAAGATCTTTAGCTAGTGAATCCCAAGGGTGCTCAGTCAATTGCTTCATACCCAATGAAATTCTCTTCTTATCTTCGTCAAAATCAAGAACCACAATCTTAACTGTTTCGTCAAGATTAAGAACTTCTTCTGGGTGGTTGATTCTACCCCATGAGATGTCAGTAATGTGAAGAAGACCATCAACACCACCAAGATCGATGAATACACCGAAGTTAGTCATGTTCTTAATAGTACCTTCAAGTACCTGACCTTTCTCAAGGTTGTTAAGAATTTCAGCTTTTTGTTTTTCTAGGTCTTTCTCGATCAATACTTTGTGAGAAACAACCACGTTATCGTTAGAGTAGTTGATCTTAACAACTTTAACTTCCATTGCCTTACCAACGAAAATATCAAAGTCTCTGATCGGCTTAACGTCAATTTGAGAACCTGGTAAGAAAGCCTCAACACCGTAGATATCCACGATAAGACCACCTTTAGTTCTTCTTTTAACGAATCCTTCGATAACAGAATCATTGTCAAGAGCGCCCTGGATATTATCCCAAGCCTGAACGATTTTAGCCTTTCTTCTAGAAAGAACTAACTGACCGTTAGCATTCTCTTGCTCTTCTATAAATATTTCTACCTGATCTCCAACTTTAAGATCTGGAGTATCTCTAAATTCAGTAGCAGATACCAATCCATCAGATTTGAAACCGATGTTCAAGATTACGTCTCTTGCGTTGATACCAACAACAGTAGCTTTTACTACTTGCTTCTCTTCGATAGTAGTTAAAGTGTCCTCATAAACAGACGCCATTTCTTCGCGCTGCTTTTTAGAGTATCCTTCACCAAAACCTTTTGTTTCGAATGCTTCCCAATCAAAAGCTTCTGGCTCAGCAAATGCTGGCTTTTCGATAGGAGCCTTCTTTTCTGCTTTTTTCTCAGCTTTTGGAGCTTCAGCAACAGGGGCTTCTTTGGTTTCTTCTACTTTTGGAGTTTCTGCCTTAGCTTCAGCTGCAGGAGCTTCTTCTTTTTTAGCAGTCTTAGTAGCCGCTTTTTTAGGCTTTTCTTCTTTCTCTACTGCATCAGCTTTTTTAGTAGTAGTCTTTTTCGCTGTTGTTTTCTTAGCAGTAGTTTTTGTTTTTTTTGCAGTTTCGTCTTTTACTTCTTCTGCTTTAGCTTTTTCTTTCGCCATGATATAAAATGTCGCTCTTCTAAATACATGCTTCCCTAGAGCGATGGAGAAGCAAATTTGTTTTTGTTTTTCAATTCGGAAAATTGCCCGAAATGACCCATTCACCTGAAAGGGAGCGCAAAGTTAGTGTTTTTTATTGAAAATCAACAGCATAGAAGATGAATATGTATTTATTCATCCTTATCTAAAGGGCAGTCATTTTACCTTTTTCGCAATCCCACACCTTTAATCTAAGACAAGCGATAATATCCTTAGGTTTTAGCGTGGTAGTTTTTGGATTTTGAAGCTCCTTGATCTCACTCATAGCCTCTTTTAATCTATAGAAAGGTATGTGATGATTTACGTGATGCACGTGATGGTATCCTATATTACCTGTAAACCAATTCATAACAGGGTTCATAACTAAAAAGCTTGTTGAGTTAATAGCGGCATTGGTATACTCCCATTCTTTATTATACCTAAATGTGGCATCAGGAAAATTATGCTGTGCATAAAACAAATAAGCACCCAGTCCATTAGCCACTACAAATGGTAATATCCAAGTACAAGCTAACGCCAAAATACCTCCATAATAATAAACCGTTACTGCCATGGCAATATGAAATATCAACGCTATGAAAGAATCCCAGTGCTTTCTGGGGCTTATAACAATTGATTTAACATTGAAATCAAGAATGAATAGCGTAATGTAACCAAAGAAAATGGTCAGAGGATGTCTTGCCGCAAGGTACTTAACCCTTTCCTTCTTAGTCAGTTTATTAAAATCCTTTTTAGATAGTAGCGGATATGAGCCTATTCCACTATTGGAGAGCTTAGAGTTATTATTGTGGTGGTGATCATGAGTTCGCTTCCAGATGTTAGTAGGTGCTAAGATAAATATCCCAAATAAGGTCATTACAAATTTACCCAGCTTAGACTTCTTTAGAATGGCTTCATGTTGATAGTCATGATAAATGACAAAAAACCTTACCATGAACAATCCAGCTACCACTCCGAAAAGCAATTTCAAGCTCCAATGTGGAGCGTAAAAAGAGGCCACAAATGAAAGTGCTAAAAATAGAGTTGTAGATATGGTGTAGTTCCAGCTTTTACGCACATCCTCCTTTGCGTATTTTCTGCTGGCCAGAATGAGTTCTCTATTAGTGAGAATTTTCGGACGCTCTACAACATCATTATTTAATTGAACATTCATTAGTTAATCGCTTTCTAAATCGTCTCAAAGATAATAATTAATTAACTGGTCGTTTGTGTTTCCACCTTCTATGTGACCACAACCATGTCTCAGGCCGCTCTTTAATGCCCTCCTCTAACTTCTTGTTAAAAGCTGTAGTAATCTCATTCTCATCAGACTCTTTGGGTTCATCAAAAAGTAAGGTGGGAACCACTTCGTAATATCCTCTTTTCACACGCTGCACGTCCATATACACCACAGCATAATCCAGCATTTTTGCGATTTTTTCAGGACCATTAAATACTGGTGTATCCTGATTCAAAAAATCCATCCACACGGCAGTCTTAACTGGCGTTGGCGCCTGATCAGCAATTAGAGCTGTAGCACTGATTGTCTTTTTATTAGATATCATACTTCTCAGCGTATCTTTTCTAGGTACAATCTTAGTGTTAAACTTTGTGCGTGAGCCACTAAATATCCTCTCGAAGTACTTATTGGAAAGTGGTTGATAAACCACATACAATTGGTGTTTATAATTCAGAGAGAATCCTGGGCCTGCCCACTCCCAGTTGCCCAAATGTCCCATCACAATAACAATGCTTCTACCCTGCTCATACAATTTATCCATCAACTCCACATCGTGCATCTTCACTCTTTTATGCACATCACGCTCGTTCCAGGTTACTGTCTTAAGTGTTTCAAATATTAAATCGCACAGGTATTTATAGTATTTTTTGGTAATAGCAGATATCTCCGTCTCTGTTTTATCAGGAAAGGCATTGCGCAGATTTTCTTTTACTACCTTCTTGCGATACCCAATAACATGAAACATGAGTCCATAAACACCACTTGAAATGGCATACAACAGCCAAAAAGGACTCCAGGATACCAAATAAATTAATGGCAATAATAGATAGTACAGAAGTGCAGACATGTCATTAGTTTTTTGAAATTACCCGGATGCAATTTCAAGTACTCTATTTAAAATTAAAAAACCTATCCAGCAGTCTTGAACCTGCAAGATAGGGTTGAAACAAAAATAGATAAGTCCGCTTAAGTTTTAAGGTAAGAAAGAGAAATAAAATAGTCTTTTGGCCATAAAAGGTATGCCCTAGCATTTACTGATCGCAGTTATTTACTCATTTTCCGCTTATGAAGCTTCCTTGATAAAATTCTGTAGCTCTACATTAGATTGCGGTCCATAGCTATCTATTAGCGTCCCTTTTTTACCATCTTCTGTCTTTAGCGCATACAAAATAGAGGAGTCTGATGGATTGGTTTCACCTTCAAAACGAAACTCGTCCACAACTTCCACCTCGCTAACTTTGTAGGGCTTACTTTGCCCTACACGCTTTAAAGAATGATTGCTAAATTCAAAATCATCTTTAAAACCTTCCTTCTTCAGTGTATTAAGTACTTCTACAACGGTATGTAAATCATGTTTTGACATACATATAAAATAAGAAATATAGCTCAGAAAGTCAAAATAAGACGATTTGCTATATCTGGTCTACTTTAGATTCAAGAAAGGAATGTCTCTTCTATGAATCCATAGCGTAATGGCTGAACAAATAAATACTACCAATGCCAGAATAAATAAGTAGCCTCCATCGCCTTGCACTTCAATGCCAAGAACAGTAAGGTGAAAGAAAATGGCCCCAGATATAACACCAAGCGACATTAAAGCTCCGAGCCATGCAGTACGCGGTACCAGAATTAATATGGATGCTATTAGTTCAGCAACACCTGAACCAACCCTTCCCCAGGGTTCCATACCCACAGTAGTGAAAATATAGATACTTTCTTCTGCTCCTGTGAACTTAAAGTACAGTGTCTGTAAAAAAATAATGGCCGTGATAACTCTCACGGCCATTGATATTACTTTTTGTGTTGATGTCATTACTCAAGAGATTATTCAACTCTTAAGTTACTCAATATCTTCTTCAGTTAAAGTGCCTGTTGCATATTGCAACAGAATATCCTGAAACAATAGCGTATAACTTGCCTGAGCAAAATCGCCCTTTGCTCTCACATAAGTCTGATTAGCTTGAGAAAAAGCAACAAAGTCAGAAACTCCTAATTCGTATCTTTCCTGCTCCAAATCAAAGGACAACTTAGCAGCCTCAAGTTGCGCTTTAGAAGCTTCGTAGTTCAACGTAGCATCCTTGTAACTTTGATGAGCATTCAAAACATCAGCTTTAACTGTGATTTCAGCATTTTCAAGATTAAGCTTCGCATTATCATAATTCACTCTGGATCTTACGAAATTAACATTATTCTGCATTCCATTAAAAATTGGAATACTCAGTCTTAAGCCAAATTCCGTTCTTTGATTATCATCAATTTGAGTTGAAAACTCAGGAATTGACGCATCACTATATCTGGAGTTTAGACTGGCAAATGCAGCAAGCGAAGGCATGAATGATGTTTTTGAAATAGACAAACCTCTTTTAGATGACTCTACATTTTTCTCAGCTCTCAAATAGTCCCCTCTGCTTTCTAATGCAGTCGAATACAAGTTATCAAGACCAGAGGCATCAAGATCATTGGCATCTAAAGACCACTGTGGCTGCTGCAGGCTTAGTGGTGTAGCAGGGTCCAATAGCAGTGTTTGTGCCAAGAGGGTTTTATCTCTTCTCAGTCTAATCTCAGCTCTTAGCAACACTAACTCTGCAGACTTAACCTGAGCCTCCTGATTAAACTGGTCTACTTTAGCTCGGCTTCCGGCTTCCACCATTTCAGAAATCTGATTCAACTGGTTTTGCTGATTTTTCACATCTTCCTGTGCAATCTGAATTAATTCCTGATCAAGAAGACATTGTAGGTACTGATTAGAAACATTGGTGATAACATCTTGTCTGGTTCTGTTAACAAGGTGCTGCTGCGCATCTAAATCTGCATTAGCCATTCTGATGCCGTTTAAACGATTAAACCCGTTAAATAGAACCATAGACGCGTCTAAACTCCCATAAAAGTTTTTAGTCTGAGCATCATTAACCACACGTGCCTCTTGCTCAATAAACTGATTACCCTGAACCTGCCACCCTTGAGCTATGGCAGATACATTGGGAGCAACTCGAGCCATGCTAGAGTTCTTTTGAGCCTGATTTACATACTGCTGATTAGCTTGTTGTTTCAGCGTAATGTTATTTTCTAAAGCTATCTTGACCGCTTCAGAAAACGTAAGAGTCCTTTCTGCTTCTTGAGCAAAAACAGAAAGGGACATACAAATAAGTGAGAATATAGATGTTACTCTAAGCATTATTTTGAGTTAAAATTTTTAATTCTTTATTGATTCCTTCTTGGTATCAGATTCAACAGCACCATCTACTAACCGTATGGTTCTGTTGCCATATTCTGCATTCTTTTCAGAGTGAGTTACCTGAATGATGGTCATACCTTCTTCATTCAATTTTTTGAAGATCTCCATGATCTCTTCGCCCTGCTCTGAATGCAAATTACCAGTAGGTTCATCTGCTAATAATAATTTTGGCTGACCGATAATAGCTCTTGCAACACCTACAAGCTGTTGCTGACCACCCGACAACTGCTCAGGAAAAAGGTCTTTTTTTGCTACCATCTGGAATCTGTCCAAAATTTCAGCCACCATACTTTTACGCTGCGCGCCTTTCACACCTTTGTAAAGTAGTGGCGTTTCTATGTTTTCATAAACTGTGAGTTCGTCTATCAGGTGATAGGCTTGAAAAATGAAACCGATATGATGCTTATGCATTTCAGATTTCTTACGTTCCTTCATTTTATGCACAGGCTCATCGAAGAAATAGTATTCGCCTTTAGAAGGCTCATCTAACATACCTATGATATTCATGATGGAAGATTTTCCTGCACCACTGGGTCCCATGATAGTTACGAATTCTCCCTGCTTTACTTCCAGGTCAATTCCTTTCAGAATAAATGTTCTCTGAAATCTGGAATCAACGTACTTGTCAACATTAACGAGTTTGATCATGCGTTCTCTTTTATAGTTTAACTGCTTGCCAATAAATATGCCAACCTTATGAATGTGGCATACAACCTTATTTAACCATAAATCTAAACAATAATTACTTGCTTTTTGTCCGTTTTTGGAATCAAGTGTCTGTTATCGGACGGTTTGTGATCGGTACTGAAATGACCTATTTCAATAATTTATATGAGCGTGTATTGAATTCATTTTTACCTGACCGAAAACCTTGGAAGACAATATCTAGAATTGCTAACTTCGTGGGAAAAGAAAAGTTGAAAGGCAAAAAGTTTAATATCATTTTAAGTAGCATCAGTGTTTTTCTGATACTTGGTTTTGCCTCACAGTACTACCTCTCACCCTCGCCTACAACTGCCTTAGTACAAGCACCCGTGCTTAATGAGATTACCAACCCTTATATAGACAGCCTTTTGCAGGAATATAATATTGAACTGGAACGTGAGTTTAAAAAATCTAAAATACCAGGGGCCGCAGTTGGTATTGTTATTAATGGCAAGGTAGAGTACCTCAAACCATTAGGAGTAAAAGAAATTAATACAACGGACAGTATTAATAAAACTACCACGTTCAGACTGGCTTCTGTTTCTAAGGGGTTTTCTTCAATACTCATGGGCATTATAAAAGAAGAACAATGTCTCAGCTGGTTTGACCCTCTAAGCAATTACCTTTCTAATTTTAAAACTACCCCAGCGCAGTGGACAGATTCTATAAGTATTGCTCATGTATTATCTCATACCAGTGGTTATCCTTATCAGGCCTACAGTAACCTGGTAGAAGAAGGATTTCATAGAGACTCACTCATTAAAGAGCTTAATAATGTGAAGCTTTCCAGAAACCCCGGAGACATACACAGCTATCAAAATGTGGCCTACTCTCTGGTGGAACCATTACTCGAAAAGGTGACGCAATCAAGCTTCAAAGAGCTCATGCAAAACAGAATATTCAAACCTCTGAATATGGAAAGGGCCTCTATAAGTCTGGGCACCATGCTGCTTGATGATAACAAAGCGCTGCCTCATCTTCCTTCAGGGAAATCTTTTCGTACCATACCAATTTCAAGTGCTTATTATAATGTAGCAGCTGCCGGAGGCATTAATGCGAGCATAACAGACATGACTAAATGGATGCAGGCGGTGACAGGCCATAAAGAAAGTGTAGTGCCTAAGGTGGTGCTGGACAGTGTTTTTACACCTATAATACCAACTCATGTACGCAGTAGCTACTTTAGTAGTTTTGCCAGACCAAGACTTGGATATTACGGACTTGGATGGCGCGTTGTCAACTACCCACAAGATACGCTCATATATCATGGTGGTTATGCCAATGGTTACAAAAGCGATATAGCACTTAACCAATCTAAAGATATTTCAATATGTGTACTCTCCAATGCCCCTGGTAACTTCACTCCCAAAATGACCATTGCCTTCTTTAAACTCTATAACAAGTACCAGGATAGGATAAAGAATTGGAAAACACCTGAGATGGTTCAGTAATTAGCGAAATCCGTTAGATTAGTGAACAATACATTATTTGGTTACAGAACTAATTTTATCCTGATTCTTTATGTAATTTGAATGAAGCAATTTATAAATACTTTAATCACCACTTTAGCTATTTCCTGTTCTCCACAAAGGACAATAGAAATAGGTTCGAATGAATTAGCTGTGATTACTGATAATAATTCAGAAATGACCATTCTTTATACTGGGCAACATTCAATTCCAGAATCTTTCAGTTACGCCTTATATGACACATCCTCTCAGAAATATGAGTTTAGTCTTACAGGAATCACAAATGATTCAGTTTACATAGAATTAGTTGGCAGAATGTATTTCAAACCTAATATTGACAGTATAAAAATTATTGATAGTGATTATGGAGAAACATATAAGGAAACCATTGTAATACCAGACTCAAGAGCCTTATTCAGGGATGTCATTTCAAATATATCTCAGGCTGAATTAATTGAATCCTTGGAAGATTCTTTACCTAAAGCCATCTTCGATTACGCCCACCCTAAACTTTATAATCGCCATATTGTAATTTCAACTGTTGAAATTGATTCAGTCTGGCAATCTAATTTAAATTAAGCTAGCCCAGGCTAGGGCTCGTTTACAATGAGTGTCATAAATACACTAAGAAATACAATCTTGCATAAGCTTATCAATTGTAGAAGCAACCGGCCTGATATAGTCCCATTGTTAACGATAATTGAATGAAGCATTTTATCAACTTAGTCGCTCCATTCTTTTTGGCATCTAGAGAAAAATCATATTTTTAGTAAATCATCGATCTCAACAGTATGCTCGACTTATATGGGTATTTAAAAGAAAGTAATGATTATAAAAAGCTTGTGCTGGGGGAGCTGCTATTCATTGAATATAAATGTTTAGTCCAAGAATCTAAGGCTGGTATTTTCTCTGACGCTAACTACTTTGTCTTTGTGACATCAGGTAAAAAAATGTGGCGTAGCATATACAATGATTATGTTGTAGAAGCAGGAGACTCATTGTTCGTTAAAAAAGGAGCCAATCTGGTACACCAGTATTTTGATGAGGATTATTGTGCGCTAATGGTGTTCATTTCCGATGATTTTATTAGGAAATTCATTCAGCGTTTTTCTAGTATGTTGAAAAATAACCCGATAGATACGAATTCTTCAACCGATGCGGTAATTCGCATAGAATCTGATAATTATTTGGAAGGTTATGTAAGTTCTTTGGCCGCTTTTCTGGGCTCTCCATCCTTCCCTGACAAACATTTACTTCAATTAAAATTTGAAGAACTACTTCTCAATATCTTTACACGCCCTAATCATCAGTCATTGGCTGGTCACCTTCTATCACTAAACAAAAAACAGAGCACACAACTGGAGCAGGTCATGGAAGAAAATTTTGCCTACTGCCTCAATCTAGAACAGTATGCCGCCTTATGCCACATGAGCCTTAGTTCATTCAAAAGGTGCTTTCAGGAAGTATTTAAAACTTCACCCGGTAAATGGTTATCAGAAAAGCGTCTTGACTTTTCGTCTCATTTGCTAATGACCACAGACAAGCCAATCAATCAAATTTCATTAGAATGTGGTTTTGAAGAACCATCCAGCTTCATAAGAGCCTTTAAACTTCGTTTTGAGGTCACTCCACTACAATACCGAGAGCGTAACTAACCACATATTCTTACCCATCTTCAGTTTGAACCGAATTGTTGATTTTATGAACTTTTGAGCCTATCTACAGCGCTGCTTCAACCTATACTTTTGCATTGTAACTAATTAAAAAACTAAAAAATTAAAACAATGGAAGTATTAGGAAAAACAGTAAACGGATTTGATCAAGAAGCAATTGGCAACACCGTAATGGCTATTCAGGGCAATCCAGAAATAGCAAAATTTGAATTGAGAGCTACTAACACCTGGATGGGGGGAGCACACAATCGCAGCTTTGTACAAGGTTTTTATGGTGCTTGTCAGGAAGACACTAGCCGTACTGAACCTTTTGTTTACGACCATGATGAACCACCGGTACTTCAGGGTAATAATATTGGTGCAAACCCAGGTGAAGTATTACTCTATGGCCTACTAAGCTGTATGACCACCGCAATGGTACTTCTTGCCGCTGCAAGAGGAATCGAGATTGGAGCGGTTTCATCTAGAATTGAGGGCGATGTTGATCTTAAAGGATTTCTAGGCCTTGACGCTAATGTCAAAAAAGAGTTTACAAGAATCAATGTGACATTTGACATTGAAGGAGTAGATGAGGAATCGAAAAAGGAATTAATTGCTCTCGCAAAACAATCTCCAGTTTACAACTCGCTCATTAACCCTATGGATATTCAGGTGAATCTAGCTTAATCAAATAACTCCTTTCAATAAAAAACACCGAAAATGAACACAGAACTTATTCAAATCAGAGACAATCAGAGAAACTCCTGGAATTCATTTTCAGGAGGATGGAATAAATGGGATGACTTCACAATGAGGTTTCTTAAGGAGCAAGGACAATGTATCATTGACGAATTGTCCTTAAAACCAACAGATAAGGTACTGGATATTGCTTCCGGTACGGGCGAACCCGGGTTGACCATTGCAGCAACAATCAGAAATGGAGGCTCTGTGATAGCCACAGATTTGTCCGAACAAATGTTAGAAATTGCAGAAGTGAAAGCAAGTGCCATGGCTCTTGACAACTTTAGTGTTGAAGTAGCTGATGCATGTGAATTGCCGTTTGAAGACAATACCTTCGATGCAATTAGCTGTAGGCTTGGTTTTATGTTTTTCCCTGATATGCAGTTGGCAGCACGTGAGATGATGCGTGTGCTTAAACCGGGTGGGGTACTTGTAACCACGGTATGGGCAGAACCAGAAAAGAATGCGTGGATAACTACCATCATGGGTGCACTAAAAAAGCATCTGGATTTGCCAGCACCAGAACCTCAGAAACCTGGGCTATTTAGATGTGCCGCTGGAGGTTTTTTAACATCATTATTTTCAGAATTAGGCTTCTCTGGCGCTACAGAAAAAACCATTGCAGGGATTATGAATTGTGATTCTGCTGATGAATACTGGAATTTTATGAATGATGTTGTTCCTCCTGTAGTTTCTGCTCTAAAAAATACGAGCCAGCAAATTCAAAACCAGATAAAACAGGATGTCATCAATGTATTTGAAGATAAGGCAGCAAAGGCCATGGCTCAAACACCTTATGCCGCCAGGTTATTTACTGTTAGAAAACCAAATCAATAAATCTCAAAACTATAAAATCACAAGCTGCTCTTATTTAGCAGCTTGTGATATAGTATGTGCCGGAGGTGAGCTACAGGTTACTGAGTCGTAACTCACTTTTTTAGGTATACTGAAGAACGAAGGAACGTGCTATAACTAGACAATATAATTGCACACCATCATAACAATTCAACTAGAGGTACATCTACTCCCCTTTCAAAGTATCTACTGGCTTCAATCTCACTGCCTGTATTATTTGATACAACACTGTAATTAAGGCTACACTAACAATACTCAATAAAGTAACACCATAAATACCCCAACTCAGATCAATTTGGTTAGTATAAGATTGCAGCCAGTCATTCATAATGTAATAGCCGATGGGCAGGCCAAAGACTGATGCTATAAAAACGGGTTTAAGAAAGCCTTTTAGTAAAATCTGGATGATATTAGCCGAAGTGGCACCTAATACTTTCCTGATACCCATCTCACCCATTCTTTTCAGAAATGAAAACTGTGCCAGGCCAAACAATCCAATAACTCCTATAAAGATGCTGATGGCTGTAAAAAGCTCAATCAGGTTCAGAAATATCATCTCTGATTTAAATTGATCATCAAACTGCTGATCAATAAAGTGGTATTCAAAAACATTGTCAGGATCTGCCGTGGTTACAGCACTCTGGATATCATTCACCACCTGTCTGGCATTTGATGATTCATTGACTCTGATCAATATGTTTGCAAATTCATTTTCATGCATCTTAAGCTCCAGTGGCCTGATTTCATGCTTTACAGAACTAAAGTAAAAATCGTCTACAACCCCAATCAGAAAGCCTTCCTTACCCGGCAGCTGTCCAAACAAGGTGGGCTGATCACCAAAGTAAAGATCACGAAGAGTTTTATTAATAATCACATTTTCCTTACCCCTATCCTCCTGGGTGAAGTTTCTACCTTCAAGTATTTTAAGACCCGCCATATTTACAAAATCTTCATCAACTTGATTAAGCGCAACATTGATAGTTTCCTCTCCGAACTTTTGACTAAACATCCAGCCTATACCTGGTAGGTTGCCCACAGAGACCTCATCTACACCATTTACTTCCTTCAACTCAGACTTTATAACATCTATATGCTCCTTACTATACTCACTGGATTGAACAGAGATAATTTTATCACTATCAAATCCTAAATCAAAATCCACCAAATAGCCAGTTTGACCAATGATCACCACACAGCCAAAAATCAAAACCGTGGTAATAGAAAACTGTAAAGTGATTAAAATATTTCTTAGCCAGCTGGCTCCTCCACTTCCTGTTTTCAAGTTATTGGATATAGCCTTTATAGGTCTGAATTTGGATAATACAAATGCAGGATAAATGCCCGCAAGTAACGCTAACAGCAGTACTGCTATGGCATAACCAGACATAAACTCCCATGTGAGCAATATTGAGCTGTCAACAGGTTTGACAATTAGTCCATTGAAATATTTGAGAATCAATTCACTGAAACCAAAAGCTAGTAATGCTGCAATTGATGTAATCAAAACTGACTCCAACAAAAACTGACCAATCAGATTGCTTCTGAATGCACCAATGGTCTTTTTGATGCCTACCTCCTTGGCTCGTTCCGTGGCTCTTGCCGTAATTAGGTTGATATAATTGATGATCGCTATTACCAAAATCAGCAGCCCAATTACAGTAAATACATTAACAAAGGTCTGCTTACCCCTGATGGTACTTTTATGAAGTTTAAACCTAAAGTAATCACCATAATAAAAGTCCTTCAACGAGAATAGCTCCGGCTCAACAAAGCCTGCTCCCAGCTTTTCATCCATCAACTTCTGAAGATCCTTGGTAAGTTCAGCAGGGTCTGCTTTGGATATTAGAAAGTAGGGTGTGTGCCCTTCCTTAAATGAATTTATATCTACCCCTTCTTGTCCACGCTTCTCGAATGAGATCAAAAAATTGATATCAATACTTGAATTGGTTGGAGTAGCCAAAACAACATTATCGACAATATAAGATTCACCTTGTAGATTGATCGTTTTTCCTATTGGATCTGTATTAGGGAAATATTTTTCTGCAATAGCTGTTGATATCGCAATTTTGGAAGGATCGGTAATGAAATCAAAATTTTCATTGGCATACTCGAAATCAAAAATTTCTCTCCACTCCGGATCAATATAGATACTCCCTCCTTCGAAGAACTTTTTATCTCCCACTTCAACAGCAACTTCTTGCGGGACAAATGCTCTTGTGCTTTTTGCTATGCCGGGTATTTCATTAAAAACATTCTGAAAACCTGCCGGAGGCGGTATGGTAAACATCGGTTTACCATCCACCATGTAATTCATACTCAGACAATAGATATCATCGTAATTATCATGGAATCTATCGGTTTGATATTCATCCCAAACGAATAGCGAGAGCACCAAAAAGCAGCCAATACCAACAGAAAGGCCAATGATGGTGATGAATGAATTCAATGGATTTTTTATCAAAATCCTGTAAGCAAGTTTCAGGTTTCTTTTAAGCATAGATAATTCTTATTATTCGTCTTTAAGTACGTCAACAGGATTGGTAAGTGCTGCTTTTAATGATTGATAACCTGCCGTTAACCAAGTAAAAATCAAAACCATCGTTATACACATCACCATCACATACACTTCAATATCTACATGATAAATAAAGTTTGTCAACCACTGTTGCATCAGCCACCAGGCCAATGGGGCTGCTATCAAGCACGATAACAGGATCAGTGTAGAGAATTTCGTGTTAATCATCATTACAAGCTGACTAGCAGACGCACCAAGTACTTTTCTAATTCCCATTTCCTTATTACGTCTTGTGGCTACAAATGCAGAAAGTCCGAATAAACCTATACCGGCAATAATCATGGCCAGTGAGGTAAATACAACAAACAGCTTACTCAGCTGATCTTCACTTTTATACACATCAGCGAGCTGTTGATCCAAGAAATTATAATTAAAAGGAACTGTATTTGTAATGCCATTCCAGGTTTTTTCAAGGTCCTCGATGATATTCATTGTATTGGTGCCATTTACTGAAACCAGCACATTTTGAGAGGCATTAAAAATGGGTGCTTTAAAGTCAAAAAGTGCTAATGGGGCAATTTCATAATACAACGGAAGGGAGTGGAAATTTTTCACTACACCTATTACATTAAATTCTGGTTCATAGTACACAAGCGACTTACCAATGGCCTCTTCAGGAGTCCAACCAAAAGATTCTGCTGTCATTTCATTGATCACAATATTGTGAGTTTCATCCTGCATCTTATCAAAGTTTCTACCGGCCACCAGTTCCATTCCAAGACCAGGAATATATGATTCATTAACCTTAATAGTTCCTAGTGACACCTTTCGGTCAGGATTACCCTTGATAAACATTAGATCTTCAGGGTTTCCAAAGCCTGGCACCACGCTTGATACTATAACATCATTAACACCTGATAACTGTTTGACCTGGTTAAAGAAACTTTCCGTTTGCTCATCCAGCTGATCCACCTCATTAATAACAATCATGTTATCTCTTGTAAAACCCATGTTACTATTTTGAAAGTAATTCAACTGCTGATAAATAATGGTGGTACAAATCATCAAGCAAATGGCAATAGAAAACTGGAACACCACAAGGCCATTTCTAAACCTTGCACTGCCCTTACCAGAAGTAAACTGCCCTTTCATAACAGATACCGGTTTAAATTGAGTTAGGTATAGTGCTGGATAGGCACCGGCAATAAAGCCTACTATTATGGGAAATAGGATAATGATTAATGAATAGGTCTGAACACTAAAAACACTCTCAATCTCTATTCCAAGAAAATTTAACATGCCTATCTTAAAAAGCTCTGTAAGCCCAAGTCCAACCCCTGTGGCTATTATACTAATAAGGAGACTTTCAAATAGCAGTTGACCTACCAGCTGCTTTTTGCTAGATCCCAACACTTTTTTCAGGCCAATTTCCTTAGCTCGATGTCCAGCGCGGGCAGTAGATAAATTAATAAAGTTGATGCATGCCAATAAGAGAATAACAAACCCTACAATACCGAAAATCTGGATATAAACTATATTACCATCAGTACCAATACGATTGTCAATACTTCCGCTTCTCAGATGTATATCCGTGACTGGCTGGAGGTAGAAGGTCAGTTCACCCTTTTCCTTCTCGAATTCATCAAATTCAATTCCCAATCTTCTAAATGCTGACAATGCATATTTATCAGCTATCTCATTAAGTTTCGTCTGGATAGGCTGTATGTCTCCTTCTACTTTAACATAAGTAACTACCTGGGTCCATATCCAGCTCCATTCAAATCTTTTACAATCCTGATTTGTATAAATTGAAATAAGGAAATCGAAATCGAAATGTGCATTTTGCTGATTTGGTGCCAATACACCAGTAACCTCTAACGTCTTTTTGTCATCACCATAAAGAATAGTTTTTCCAAGTGCTGATTCTTGTCCGAAATACTTTTGAGCCATTTCTGACGTAATAACTACCGTGTTTATTTCATCGAGAGCTGTTTTTGGATTCCCTTCCTGAAGTTTAAATCCAAAAAAGTCAAAAAATGTACTGTCCGCACCCAGAATGTTTTCTTCAAGAAATGTTTCGCTACTACCACCTGCGCTTATCATTTTAGCATAAGGGGTATTGATTCTGCATGTAGCTTTAATTTGTGGAAATTCTGTTTTTAAGGCCTCAGCCAAAGGCAAAACAGTGGAACCCATGACACCTCCTTCTGGTGCCCAGAAATTGGTTTGATTGACCCTATATATTTGTTCAACCTCAGGATGATGGGTGTCATAAGTCAACTCATTGGTTGTATACTGAGCTATTATTAAACAAGAAGCCACGCCCAGAGCCAGTCCTAAAACATTAATAAATGAATAGAACCTTTCTTTGATGAAAATCCGAAGTGATATTTTGAAGATGTTTTTTAACATTTCTTTAGTAGTTAGTATTCAGTTGTTAGTATAGAGACATTAGTATAGAGTATTTAGTATTTCATTATTTACCACTTTAGTCTTGCGTCTCACATCTAATATCTCATGTCTCCAATTCATTCATTCCTTAAGGTATCTACAGGGTTAGCAGCAGCTGCTACAATGGACAGGTAGCTTACTGTAAGCCAGGCAATAAACATTGCTGCGAACCCAGACAAGATGAAAATTGCAATATTGATATCAGTTTTATATTGAAAATTTTGAAGCCATTGATCCATTAAATACCAGGCTAATGGAACAGAAATAAGTACTGATATGGCTACCAATTTTGTAAAGCCTTTATTAAGCAACAGTACAACTGTGCTTACCGAAGCTCCAAGCACTTTCCTTATTCCAATCTCTTTCTGACGTTGTTCCGTGGTAAAGGCCGCTAACCCAAAAAGTCCAAGACAGGATATAAAAATGGCTATGGAGGTAAAGAAGGCAATGGTCTTACCTAGTGTCTTTTCTTTTTCCATCAGTTGCTCAAAATTATCATCTATGAATGCATAGTTCAGTGGATCATCCAATGACAAAGCCTGCCATTCAGCATTTAGATATTCAATAAATTCGGCTTCCTGATTACCCTGTAGTCTGATCGATAGTCTGTACCCATCAGTGTCTTGAATAATCGCTACAGGTTCAGGCTTCTCATCAAACCCTTTAAAGCTAAAATCTGAAACCACTCCTATAACATGATAACCCTTGTTGAGCTCTGTACCAATAGCGTTATCTCCAAGCATTAGTTCCTTTACCGCAGATTCAGTGAGGATTAATGCTGTTGAATCTGAAGCTATCTCTTTAGAAAAATTACGCCCTTCTAATAGCCTAAAACCGACCGTCTCTAAATACTGATCATCACCTATGAATGTCTGAAGACCAATTCCCCTTTCCATTTCCTTTGTCTTGAAGACATAGAGCCATAATGATTGTCCTGCCGGGGTTCTTTTATTGAAGCTGGCAGTTTTTACTGCATTATGCTGAAGTAATTTTTGTTTAAAGGCTTCCCTATACTCTCCCAATAAGTCAGCATTATTGATGACCAGAACATTTTCTCTATCGAAGCCCAGATCAGCAGTTCTCAAATAATCCAATTGATTATAAACTATTACGGAGCAAATGATCAAGGCTATTGAAATAGTGAATTGAAAAACCACCAGAAAGTTTCTGAAGGCACCCCTACCTGACACTGCAATTTTAGATTTTAGTATATCAACTGGCTTGAAGCTACTTAGATAAAATGCAGGGTAGATGCCAGCTAAAACTCCTACCACAAGTCCAAACCCGAAATACACCATACCAAAAAACCATCCAGAAAAAAGGCCATTTATAAGCTTTTCATTAGTAAATGATTGAAAAAGAATGAGGAATATTTCTGAAAGTCCCACACCAACAAAAAGTGCCACCAGACTGACTAACACTGATTCTGTAAGATACTGAATAATCAAAGACTTTCTGGAGGTACCCATAGCCTTTCTAACCCCCACTTCCTTAGCTCTTTTAGCTGATTGAGCGGTTGAAAGATTAACGAAATTGATTACAGCTATCACCAATAGAAAAATTGTGACCATTAAAAACACATAGACATTGGCCCTATTACCACCTGCCTGCAAATCAAATTTCATTGGTGGATCTAAGTGAATATCCGTTAATGGCTTCACATAAAAACCGAAATTTCCACTATTTACCCAATCTTCATAAGGCATCCCTGAATTAAAAGTTGGGTAAACCAAATCCTTTCTTATCAGTTCAAGCCTTCTCTCTAAATCTTCTTTTGAGGTTCCTGAACTTAATTTTACATAATCAAAATATTGAGATGACAACCAATTGTCAGATCCTTCAAGTTCAATCGGCATCCACAAATCAGTTTCTAAATGTGTTGGGTTCTCACTTTTAAGAATTACACCTGATATCGTATATGGTGTCTTTTCTTCACCGATTTCAACGATATTACCATATACTTCATCAGTACCGAATAGCTTATTCGCCAAATCAGTAGAAATTACAATATTGTTAGGTTCTGCCAATGCGGCTTCAGAATTTCCTGAAATGAAATGATGGTCGAATATCTTGAAAAAAGTAGAATCTACTCCAAGTGGGGCAATCTCAAAAGTACGGTCATCAACATAAACATTCTTCGTTCTCTGATTTTCAACCCTTGTAGCAATTTCAACCTCTGGTGCCTGCTCTGCTAAAACATTATTAAGTATTTCTGGTCCACGAGCAAATGCGCCAGAATTAAAAAAAGAAACCGACACCCTATGAATTCTATTACTGTCCTGATAATGTCTATCGAAATTTAACTCCTGCCATACCCAACTGCCAATAACAAAACTCCCGGCAAGGCCTAATGACAAACCAAGGATGTTGATAATACTGTAGCTCAAGTTTCTCCTGAACTGACGAAGCGCTATGGTTATGAAGTTTTTAAGCATTTTTATTATTTAGTATTGAGTAGTTAGATATGAGCATTGAGTTATTGGCAGTTTTAAATTCTAGCATCTTTAGTCTATTGTCTCAAATCTCATGTCTATTGTCTCACATCTAAAAGTCTAAAACTATTCATCTCTTAAACTATCAACTGGGTTAACCATGGCCGCTCTCAAAGATTTAAAGCCTACCGTCAATATGGCTACAAATAGTGTGGCCAAAAGCCCTGCAGAGAATAACAGCGGAGACATATCAATACGATATTGAAAATTGCTTAACCATTGATCCATGGCAAACCAGGCCAGTGGCACGGCAAATACAAAAGCGATAACAATTAGCTTAAAGAATGAAATAGAGAACATCCCTACAATACTTTGAACACTCGCACCAAGTGTTTTGCGCACACCAATTTCTTTCATTCTTTGATTGATCATAAAAGAAGCCAAACCAAACAACCCCATGCAGCCCACTATAATGGCTATGATAGAAAAGAATGAGAAGATGGTTGCCATTTTTTGCTCTCCTTCGTAATGACGCTCAAGCTGTTCATCATAGAAGGTGTAGTCATAATCGTACTCCGGATATAGCGTCTTCCAAATCTTTTCAATCTGTTGATTAGTATCTTCAAAGGCGGCTAAGTTGACTTTAAGGCTTGCGGTTCTGTAAGAATCGACATCACTAAAAAGCGCAATGGTCATAATATCATCATGCAGCGATACAGAATGAAAGTCTTTAACAACACCTACAATAGGTATGTGTCTGCCCCAGATTCTCAATTGTTTCCCAAGTGCCTCCTCATAATTATCCTCAAAACCGATATACCTAAGCAACTTCTGATTAACCACTACCTCCTTTAGTGTATCAGATTGAACAATGTTTCTTCCAGCTAACAGCTCTATACCGTAGGTTTCGATGTATTTATCATCAACAAATTTCATCGAAGTATAATACTCTTCTTCATTGTCCTCAACATAAAAGTTACTTACCGAAACTGAACCAGATGATGGCGCACTAAAGTTGAGACTAATGTTTTCCACCCCTGACAGTTTTTCTATTTCAGTCTTTAGGGTATGTTGTTTAGAAACATCTTTCTCTGGAATTCTAACATTAATAACCGCCTCTGAATCAAAACCTAAGTCTTTGTTTTGAATAAAATCCATTTGAGTCATGGTAATAATAGTGCCGATAATAAACAGCTGTGAAATGAAGAACTGGAATACCACTAGTCCCTTCCGCAAGGATAATTTACCACTATGTTTTGCGGTAATAAGATTTTTCAACGCTAGTGCTGGGTTGAAGCTGGAGAGCACAAGGGCCGGGTAAAACCCTGAAAAAAATGTAACGGCAATAAGCCCTGAAAACAACAGCAATATAAACTGTGGATTTGTTAGGTCTATATTAAGGTTCACACCCAAAAACGGATTAACCTCAATAATCATAAGCTCTGCCAAACCAAGTGCAGCCATAAGAGAAACCAAAATAATAACAAAAGACTCACTTAAGAATTGAAACGCCAGCTGGCTCTTGGTACCTCCCATTACTTTACGTACTCCTACTTCTTTGGAACGCTTGAGTGCCACTGCAGTAGATAAGTTAATAAAATTGATGCATGCAGTAATTAGAAGGAATATTCCAATAATAATCATAGTGAGAATATCACTTTGCTCAACCGTGTTGTAACTAAAGTTTGACCAGTTTTCATTGAAATGCAAATCACTCATGGGCTGCATATGATACATGGTATTATCTTCATTGTTTTTAAAATGTTTACCTACAAACTGACCTAATCTCGCTTCATGGTCCATTTCCAATTTCTCCGGTACCAACACATAAAGTTGATCATCACTACTTATACTATTCCAGCGTGCTTCTGCAATTTCTTTAGCAACAGTTGCATTGGCGATAAAAATATGAAAAGGCATATCAGAGTTTGCTGGCTGCTCTTCCACAATCCCTTCTATCACCAGCTCATGCTGTTTGTTGAAAACGATATTCTGACCGATTGCATTGCCATCAGGAAACAACAGGTCAGCAACATTTTTTGATATTACTGTGCTTCCGGGGGTTGTTAACACTTTATCAGGATCACCACTTATCCACTCCTTTGAAAATACCTTAAAGTAATTGTTGTCAGTAAATACTATCTGTTTTTCCTGAAGTTCAAAATACTTTGGGTCTGCAGATGAAGGATTAACTGTGAACATCATCTCACCATAATGACCTCTTACCAGCACTACCTCTTCAAACTCAGGAAAATCCTCGCGTACGGCTTCAGCCATTGGAATGGGAATACCTGGGGTATAACTCTTCTCCCCTCCCTGGCCATTAGAAGAGTGTACTATGCGATAGACTCTGTCATAATTTGCTTCAAAGGCATTATAACTTTTGGCATATTGGGCCAGTAGAAATAGCACCAGGGCGCAGGCAATGCCCATAGAAAGTCCCACTACATTGATAAAAGTATTCACCTTGTTTCTTACGAGGTTTCTGAGTGTTGTTATCAGGTAATTTCTTATCATAATTTTTAGTATTGAGTCGTTAGTATTTAGGTTTGAGTCCTGTGTCTAATATCTATTTACTCATCTCTTAAGCTATCAACAGGGTTTGATATAGCCGATTGAAATGACTGGAATCCAATCGTAACAAATGTGATTATCACAGAAATCAACATGGCCAGGGCAAAGAACCACACTTGCATATTTATCTGGTAGGCAAAATTGCCTAACCAGCTATCCATAACATACCATGCTATAGGACTTGCTATTACAAAGGCTACTATTACCAACGCCATAAAGTCTTTAGTAAAGAGCAACACAATACTCATAACACCTGCACCTAGCACCTTTCTAACCCCTACTTCTTTTGTACGCTGAGAAACTATAAATGAAATCATTCCTAATAAGCCAAGGCACGAAATGAATATCGAAAGACCACTAAAGAGTTTTAATAAATTAAAAGTTTGAGACTCGTTAGTGTAAAATTCCTGAATGCTATCATCTATAAAGCTGTACTCAAAGATGCTTTCTGGATAAATGTTATTAAAGCTTTCTTCAATATGAGCAATGGCTTCCCTGCTATTTTCCAAGGAGATTTTAACCCCCGTGTTATAATAAAACTGTGGGAAATGAACGAGCACTGCAGGACTGATCTTTTCATGTAATGAGGTCAGGTGAAAATCTTTAACCACACCTATGACTTCGGCTGATATATCGCCAATTCCAGTGGTAATGTACTTCCCTACAATATCTTCCGGGTTAGCAAAACCTAAGGTTCTTGCACCTTCCTCGTTAACAATATAAGTGAGTTGCCCTTCTTCCTCACTTGTTTCAAACAACTGTTCAGCAGCCTTTTCATCAGCCTCGGTAAACCACCTACCATACAATAAGGTCAACCCATAAGTATCTTTATAAAAGCGGTCACCCACTTTTATAATCACACGATTATGTAATTCACTCTGATCCTCTGTTAGTCGATAGTTAGTTTCAAAAGTGTTGGTTGACATGGGCTCACCAAGCGAAAAGCTAGCATTTTCAATGCCTGTACCCACCATTAACTGTTCTCTAAACCTATCCAGCTTATCCGTGTCACTGTCAGGCATTTCAATATTAAGTATAGCCTCCTTCTCAAAACCCAATGACTTATTGGTGAAGAAATCCATCTGGCTGGATATTACAATAGTGCAAATGATCAATATCTGAGAGATCAGAAATTGAAATATTATAAGGCCCTTTCTTAAGAATAAAGAACCTGTACTTTGCGAATGGATATTAGTTTTAAGCGCCTTAATGGGGTTGTATCCAGATAATATAAGTGCCGGATAAATACCTGCAATGAGCGTAACCACAATAACCAGCAGTAGAACAAAAACTAAAATATTAACATCCTGAAAGATATTAAACACCAGGTTTTTGTTAAAGCTGTTATTAAAAATTGGAATAACCCTTTCTGTAATACCTATAGACAATATGGCTGAAACAAAGGTGATTATGAAGGTCTCACCGAGAAACTGGGCTATTAGCTGCTTTTTGCTGGCACCCAATGTTTTTCTAATGCCTATTTCCTTAGACTTTTTGACAGCAAGTGCTGTAGAGAGGTTAATAAAATTGACACAACCAATAAAAATCAGAAAAGCTCCTATTACGCCCAATGCTATTAAGGAAGTAGTATTGACAGCACTGTCATTCCATTTGGCATCAAAATGAATGTCTTTTACTGGTTGGAGATAAAAGTGTCTTCTGTTATAACTCTCTTCAGAGTAATATTTTTTCATAGACACCAAAAACTGCTCCTCTGCAGCCGACTGCGTAGCATTTTCATTCAGCTCAACAAATGCAAATCCCTCAGCACTCATATTCCATTCTTCTATATTGAGTCCTCCGATATAGTCTGATGAGAATGTGGGGTAAGATACCATAGCATCGAACTGGATGCTGGAGTTGCGAGGTAAATCATCAAAAACACCTACTATTTCTAAATCCAGTTGGTTGTATTTAACTTTTTTACCAATAGGGTCACTTTCACCATAATAAAGCTCTGCTGTCTTTTTAGAAAGAAGCAAGTTGTTGGGTTGCCCCAGCGCTCTTTTGGCATTTCCTGAGATTATTTTAAAATCAAAAACATCGAAGAAATTACTATCAGCAAAAATTGCGTTATTCAGCTTAAATTTCTCCCCATCTATATTTAAAACCGGATCCCGGTCCTGATGATAAAGTGTTGCTTGCTCAATTTGAGGAAAGTCAGAGTTTAAAGCTTTAATAATTGGGTATGGAACATTAGCCTCGAAGTCTAAGCCTGAAGAAGTATCTGATGATCGCGTAACACGATAGACATTATCTGAATGGAAATCATCAAAGCTAAGCTCATTCATGATATGCAGATAAATCAATAGACTACCCGTAATACCAATAGTTAACCCAATAACATTGATCAATGAA
>NZ_SMLV01000192.1 GCF_009711525.1 Fulvivirga lutimaris | reverse complement strand
TATCCAGGAAACTGATTTATTAAAGTCTTTACTTAATATAATAGCATCATACTTGAGCTTTTGTTCAATAGTAAGATTCCAATCTACCTTGCCGTCACAAATTAAGATAATCAGTCCATTCACCTGAACGACTTTCAGACCGTCTGCCAATTTAACGGCACTTGAATCAATCTCTATTTGTTCGCTCTTCATCACACCATTCATTAAATGATTTGGTTTGATGTGAAATCTTTGTTTATCAGCATCTGCCAACAGTGTAGCATCACTAAACAGCCTTGAATTGCCAGATTTAACAACATCAAAAGCAGTGTGTCTGTTGACCTTATAAAAGGTGATTTTGTTTACCGAAGAATTCTTGACAGATACATCCCATTGCAATAGAGCAAATACCACCATGCAGCTCACTGCTATGTAGAAATGGATGATCTTCCTTTTTTGAAATAGCAAAAAAGAAAACAGCACAAAGCCGATGATTAACCATGTCTGAGGTGTAGTAATGTACACATCCTTTATTTGGCTATTGGGAATTTTCATAATCCCAAAAACCAACTCATTGATTCCCCAAATCAACTGTTCCATTGAGTATCCCAAAATATCAAAGAGTGGCTCAAGCCATGAAACTGCTAATACAGCTAAACCAAGTATCAGAATACAAAAGGCTCCAGGAATAACTACCAAGTTTGACAAAAAGAAGAAAGTTGGAAACTGGTGAAAGTAAAGCAATCCCAGGGAGAAGGTGGCCAATTGTGCTGCTATGGCCACCGCTGTAATGCTCCAAATTTTATCAACTACCCAATTGGCACTAACAAATTGGGCGTAGATAATTGGCTGCAAATAAACAATACCCAACACTGCCAGATATGATAGCTGAAAACCAACAGACATAATCAGATAAGGATCATAGATTAAGAGCACCAGTGCAGAGCCTGCCAGTGTATTATAGATATTTGTATGTCTGTTCATGGCCTTTGACAAAGCAATGGCCGTAAACATAGTTACTGCTCGTAATACTGAGGGTGAGAAACCTGTGACCGCAGCATAGGTCCATAAAACAAAAATGGAAATAGCAAAGAGAACCCATCTACCAACTGAGTTATTTTGCAATCTCTTCAATACAAAAAGTAGTATCAAATAAATAATGCCAACATGCAGTCCCGATACGGCCAAAACGTGCATGGCACCAGATGCAGAATAGGCATTCTTGATATCATCATTTAAACCATCCTTTACTCCCAAAATTAAGGCCAGCGCAATATTTTGCTCTCTTGGGTTCTTTATGGCTTGAGACAATTTGATAGTTGCCCATTTTCTGATGGCAAATGCCTTGCTTAAAAGGTAGTTGCCGTCATTGTCTCCAATAATTTCAATCTTATCTTTTGTAATAAACTGTGTATGGTAGATGTTTTGAAAGGTTAGAAATCTTTTGTAATCAAACTCACCGGGGTTTTGCGGTGGGCTTAAAAGTGACGGCTTCCCATAGACAAGAATCGACTCGCCATATTGTAATTGTACAGAATCAGACTTTGGAATATACAGATATATATTGCCACTTGCTCCTTGCCACTCCTCATTGGTAAGGACTTTCTCTACCTCTACAAGATTTCTGTGAGTCTTATCCGTTTCATGTCCAACATCAGTCACCAGGCCCTTAAAAGCTTCAATTTTATCCAAATGGATAAAATGATCATCATTCAGAGACTGGTTTGCTATTTTGAGATTGAGATACCCCAGCAGAGATATAGCGGTAAATCCAACAACCGCAAGTATGGTATTGTACTTTGTATAGCTTTTACCTTTAAGAAAAATCCAAAGCAGTACATACAGGATGGCAAATGCTGAGAAAAGAAATAGAGATTGCTCTCTGTCAAGAAGTTGAGGGTTATAAATGGCAAGTAAAATACCAAGAACAAAACATAGGGCAATCCGAACCAAAGCATATGGTACCCACTTCAGCATGCTCCTATTTTTTCACCATTTTCATATGTTCAATGTCACACTCCATAAACACCTCGCCTTCAGGTTCAAAACCAAACTTTTGATAGAGTGGCATGGCAGATAGCTGAGCATTGAGATACATCTTTTGATCTTTATAATCGGGGTGTTCTATAATGCTAATAATACAAGCAGAAACAAGCGCACTACCAATCTGCTGCCCTCTGTATGACTTTAAAACTGCAAACCGCTCCAACTTTACGCCATTTTCGGTAAACCTCCAGCGGCATACACCGCAAGGTGTGGCTGCATCCAAAGCCAATAGATGAATGGATTCATCTTCAAATTCATCAAACTCTTCGGCTCTGGGAATTTGTTGCTCTACAATATATACCTCTTCCCTGATTTTAAAGGCCTTGGCTAAATCTTCATTATTATCAATGGTGATTACTCTTATCGCCATTATTGCTGTGATTTGTCAAATTTATCATAGGCACTGATAATCTCTTTCACCAGTTTATGACGCACTACATCTTTGCCTGAAAGTTCAATAATACCAATACCCTCCACATCCTTTAAAATACCAATAGACTCAATAAGTCCTGATTTTTGCTTTTTAGGTAAGTCAATCTGAGAAGTATCACCAGTAATAATCACCTTAGAGTTAGGCCCCATACGTGTCAGGAACATCTTAATCTGCATAGGTGTGGTATTCTGTGCTTCATCCAACAAGATAAAAGCGTTATTAAGTGTTCTACCCCTCATATATGCCAATGGCGCTATCTCAATAACATTGTTTTCCATGTAATACTTCAGTTTTTCAGCAGGCACCATATCGTATAATGCATCATAGATAGGTCTCAAATAAGGGTCAAGTTTTTCTTTCAAATCACCTGGCAAGAAACCCAGTGTCTCTCCTGCCTCTACCGCAGGTCGGGTGATAATGATTTTTTTGACTTGCTTATTTTTTAGCGCTTTAACGGCAAGAGCAACTGAAATATAGGTTTTACCAGTACCGGCTGGTCCTATGGCAAATACCAAATCATTTTCTCTAACAGCATAGACAAGCTTTTGCTGATTAAGCGTTTTTGGTTTGATAATAAACCCTTTGGTACCGTAGATCAGCACCTCGTCTTCATCAATCAATTTTACCTCAGCTTCAGAAGCCAGGTAATTCTGAACATTTTCTTCAGTGACCTTTCCATATTTATGGTAGTGGTCAATTAGAGAATTAAGAATGTCGTTAATTTGAAGAATTTCGGTTGTTGTTCCCTGTATCCTTATTTCATTTCCTCTTGAAACAATCTTGCTTTTAGGAAAGGCTGAGGCTACTTCATTGATGTTTTTATTTTCTACACCCAAAAAGTCTAATAGTGATACATTTTCAAGAGTTATGACTTTTTCTACCAATAGCTAATTAATTTTAAATGGAATTTTTTCTGGTCAAAATTTAACTAATTTTGCTTAACAAAAATACAGAATAACATCTGCTGTACAAACAAGGTGTATATTTAAAAGACATACAATTCCCTCACTCTTTATATGGCCATAATCACGTTTTTATCTGACTTCGGTGAAAGTGACCATTATGTTGCAGCGGTGAAAGCCAAAATTCTTTCTATCAACAGTGGCATCCAGATTATTGACATCAGCCACAAAATTGAACCTTGTGACATTGCTCATGGTGCCTATGTTTTAAAATCTGTTTTTCGAGATTTCCCTAAAGGTACGGTGCATCTGGTTGCTATTAACTCGGCAGGACAGCAAGGTGATAAGTACATTGCTATCAAACTTGAAGGGCATTATTTTATAGGTACCGACAATGGATTATTTGGGTTGATCAGCGATGCTATGGCTGAAGGACAGGTGGATATAAATGTTAATGCTGTTGCCACTACGTTTCCTGCTAAAGCGGTATTTGCGGCTGTTGCAGCCAAACTGGCTAGCGGCACTCATATTTCAGACATTGGAAAGCCCTTAGATCAATTCAAGAAGATGCTCGGGCGCCACCTTAAAGCCAATAAGAGCCTGATTGCGGGGCATGTTATCAGGGTAGATCATTATGGCAATCTGATTACCAATATTGATAAACCGACATTTGATATTCTGAGTGATCAGAAAACATACAATATAACGTTCAGCAGAGAAAACAGCCGCAGGATAAATGAAAATGTTAACAGTGTTGAAGCTGGCGATATTTTCATCATATTCAACGACCAAAAACTGCTTGAGATTGGTATAAATCAGGGGAATGCCTCAGAACTTTTGGGATTGAGCTACGATAGTCCTGTGATGATTAATTTTGAGTAGTTTACAAGTATTCAGACAACAGTAGTTAGTAGTTAGATAGAGTTAAATATTATTTACAATACTGAATACTAACTACTGAATACTAACCACTAATAAAATGTTAATACGAATTGTAAGAATGACCTTTCAGGAAGATAAGGTAGAGGACTTTTTAAAAGTATTTGAAGAGAGTAAGGAGAAGATCAGGCACTTTCCTGGCTGTAGTCATTTAGAGCTGCTTAAAGATTATAATCATGACAATATTTTTAGCACTTACAGCTACTGGGAAGATGATGAAGCACTGAACAACTACCGTTTTTCAGAACTCTTTAAAGGCGTATGGTCGAAGACTAAGCCTCTGTTCAAAGAAAAGCCGGTTGCCTTCTCTTCTAAAAAATATATTGAAGTGTGATATTGTATTATATTGAATCATTAATCATATTTGCAACCCAATTCAAAAA
>NZ_SMLV01000083.1 GCF_009711525.1 Fulvivirga lutimaris | reverse complement strand
CAATAATTAAAATGATTTGTATAAATAGAGCACCGAGTAGAAACTCGAAAGTGGATATTTTTTGGAATATCAACTTAGAGAAAAAACCAAGAGCCATTATGCATACACCAATTACCGCCCAGATGTAGATGTTAGAATTGTAGAAATTGTTCCCATAAAAACTACTGTAGTTGGGGTTCATCCACAGTACAAGTGCATTTACAGCCCACACAAGACCTAAACTAATAACTACTACCAGTAAGTTAAGTCCTAATCCTTTTAAAGTACCCATTACCTGAATTGAACCATTCTTTTTTAGAAAAATGAATGTTACTACAAAAAGCAGAATGGATACAATAATTAGAGGCCAGTCGAAGCTGGCCGGATAAATTATGAGCTGCCCCAGCATACTAAAGAAAATGGCATCTTCAGCTTTTGTACTCGTTAAGTCAGTATTGCCAAAGTGATTAACCATTTGCCACATCAAATCTCCCTGATGCTGGAGCGTGCTTAGGTCAATATTTTGCCATGTATCAGCCGGGCTGTGATAGTAGGCATAACCCTCAATAAATGCACTGTTAAGTCCACTTATACTTGTTTCCTTAAACTCAGTAAAATCACTGCCGTTGGGCATTAGCTTATAAATTTCATAAGCTAATGCATTGGCCATTGGTTTATCAACAGCCTTGGAGAATTCCTTGATGATCCAGCCATTTTCAGAAGTAGTTTCAAAAGTGAAATTGATGCCAGTATTACCGCGTGCATCGAAATTGATAAGCATTCCTATATCATCTAATTCTGGATAGGAGTGAACAAAGGACTCAGCACCCAGCAGTCCAATTTCTTCTAAGTCGGTCATGAGGAAGTAGACATCATTTTTCAAAGGCCCTTGTTTTGAAAGCAATTCCATAGTTTCCAGCATTGAAGCAATAGAGGCGCCATCATCTGAAGCAGCTGGGGTGTTGGGCTGGCTATCATAATGCCCCATCACTAATAAGGCCTTTGTGTTATCTGTACCTTTTAGTTTGGCTAAAACATTAATGGCTTTGCCTGCTCTTACCCCTCTTCTTCCCCAGCTTCTCAGCCCTGTCTGTGAGAGCACTTTGGTTTCCAGATCTAACTTTTTACATTGATCATAAATGTAATTTCTTACGCGCTTATGACCTGTAGTATTCTCACTGTGAGGTTCTCGTGCTATAATTTTTAGGTGCTCAAGTGCACGGTAGGCAGAGTAACTATCAGGTGTATAACCAGGAAGGGCAGGTGCCGGAGTTGTGAGCTGATTAAATGAGATGAGACTAACTA
>NZ_SMLV01000326.1 GCF_009711525.1 Fulvivirga lutimaris | reverse complement strand
AATGCCAACGAGCACAACCACTTACACGCTGATCAGTGTAGCTGATGCTAATAGTTGTAGTCCTGTTACAGTTACTGGTTCGGCTGAAGTTACTGTCAATCCGTTGCCTACAGTAGCCATTAGCGGAGATGTTACTATTTGCGATGGTGAGTCCACAGACTTATTATTCGCTTTGACGGGCACAGGTCCTTATGATGTCACCTACAATGATGGAACAGCGGATGTTGATCTGATAGGCATTAGTGATGGCCACTTAGAATCAGTCGCACCAACGAGCACAACCACTTACACATTGATCAGTGTAGTGGATGCAAATACTTGTAGCCCTGCTACGGTTACAGGTTCTGCTACGGTTACTATTAACCCAGCCCCTACAGTAAGTATAAGTGGAGATGCTACCATTTGCGAAGGCGAGTCTACAGACTTGTTATTTACTTTGACTGGAGCAGGCCCTTATGATGTTACATACAATGACGGTAGTAATGATATTAATTTAACTTCAATAAGTGATGGGCACTTAGAATCCGTAACGCCTTCGGCTACTACCATTTACACATTAGTTAGTTTGGTAGATGCTAATAATTGCTCATCATCTGGCGTTGCAGGATCAGTTACGGTAACGGTTAACCCATTGCCAGTAATTACACTCGATGCACAGGGCCCATTTTGTTTGACTGACGCAACTACAGATCTGGTAGCTACCCCATCAGGTGGTACATGGAGTGGCACGGGTATAACTGATGCAGCAACTGGCACCTTTGATCCAGCCGGAGTTGGGGCAGGAACATACACTATTACTTATGAAATATCAGAAAATGGATGTACAGATTTTGCGACCACAGATGTAACAGTGTTTGATACTCCAGATGCCAGCATCAGCCCAGCTGGACCTTTTTGTACTTCAGATGCACCATTAAACCTGACACCGATAAATCCTGGAGGTACTTGGAGTGGCTCTGGAATAACCGACCAAGCTGCTGGCACCTTTGATCCTGGCCAGTCAGGTGTAGGTATAATCACAGTGTCCTATAAACTAGATCTGGGAGGGTGTAGTGATGAACAAACTCTTAATATTGAGGTAAATGAAAGCCCTGAAGTAGTTATTAGTGATATAGACGCTATTTGTATTAGTGATGCCCCCTTCACGTTAACAGCCACGCCAAGTGGAGGTATTTGGAGTGGACCAGGCATAACCGATGCTAATAATGGAACTTTTGATCCAGCAGTTGCAGGACAAGGGGTATCAACAATTAGTTATTCCATAAGCAATAATGGTTGTAGCGGTGAGAGTGAAATAGATATAGAAATATTAAGCCTGCCGGAAAATGCTACCGCCATTAATGGGCCCGATTTGTTATGTACTGGTGAGGAGGCTTTATATACCACTACAGCCATTAGCGGAGCTACTCAGTATGAATGGCAAACACCTTCAGGTACAGTTGTTACTGACCTACCAGAGATACAATTTTCCCCGGCAGCGTCAGGGCAGTTATCTGTATCAGGTATCAATGATTGTGGCACTGGACAAGCAGTAAGTAAGACTTTTGATTTACTGGAGTCGTCAGTAGCGAATTTTGAGTTTGCTGTATCACCCACAAGTGATCTTGAATATAATTTTATGGATGGATCAACAGGAAATGTAAGTAGCTGGAGTTGGGACTTTGGTGATGGAAGTTCGTCTGGTGAGCAAAACCCTAGCCATACTTATGATGTGCAGGGTGAATATACAGTTACCTTGACAAGTTCTAATGGGGCGTGTGAAGATATCGCAACTCAAATCATAAATGTAAGTACCGAAATTCTCATTACTATTGGCAATGTAATTACACCAAATAACAACGGACAGAATGACTTCATTTATATCGAAAATATTGAGAGGTATCCCGATCATGAAGTTCAACTTCTCAACCGATGGGGTAAGCAAGTTTACTCAACAACCCGGTTTAGCAATGATGTTAATGAGATGCCCAACATACCCAAGCTGAGTGGTGGAAACTATGTATGTAGAGTGATTATTCGTTTTGGTGGTAGTGAGGTTAGAAAGCAACAGGTTATAAGTGTGATAGAATAAAATGAGTGTTATGAAGAAATTATTTACTGCTTTTTTATTTATTTATACAACTAGCGTATTTGGTCAGGACTTGCCTTTATTTACACAAAGTTTTACGAATACATTTATATACAACCCCTCTTTTTCTGGTATTGATTACGGATCATTCACATTAGCTCATAACAGGAGCTGGATAAATACAGAAGGGGCACCAACAAGTAATTTTTTAAGCATAAATACACCAATTCCAGAAACTAACTTAGGAATAGGCTTTAGCTTGCTTTCTGAGCAGATCAACTTTTATGAAAATTTATATCTTTCTGGAGCTGTTGCTTATCATATTCCTCTCAATGGGGATCAGGCCTTCTCGTTTGGCCTGTCCGGTGAATACTCCAACATAAGAATAAATAGAGACCAACTGGTAGCACAAGACTTGACAGAAGATGTGTTGGTAAACTTGGGAGAAAATGTAAATAATCTTGATCTATCGGTGGGAGTAAGCTTTAGAAGTACCTACTATTTAGCTGGCGTGTCTGCGAATAGACTAGCCAGTTCTTTTACTGCAAATGAAACAGGGGTGAATTTTTCACAGTTTTACAATGCCTATTTAAGACTTATGCTCCCTATGCGCGGGGGCAAGGATGTTTTAGAGCCAGTGATAAACTATCGAAACCTTGCTGCTAGTGGCTCTCAATTGTCAGCAGGATTATTTTACACCTATAATGAGCTAATAATGATAGGTAGCTCATTCCGACAAACTAATGTGTGGAGTCATTCTATTGGTCTATCAATAAATAATAGGCTGGCCTTAGGATACACTTATGAAACGGTTAATCAAGGTATATTATCATCGAATAACCCAACTCATGAAATTGTCTTGAGATATGACTTGCTGAGAACGGGATACAAATATAAAAATGCCAGTTACATACAGCAGGCAAAAATGGCACTCGCCATTCGCAGAAAGACGCTCACTAAACGAACCGTTACAGGGTCACGTGCACAACTATCAAAACATAAAATAAAAAGTTTAAACCCTAATAAGAGGTATAATCAACCAAAGAGAAAGAAATACAAAAGCAAAAGGCTTAGAAAAAATCGTGGACTGCAAAAGAAACGAAAGTTTAAAAGAAGGAGGAATTACCGTTAAAAACTTGTTTTGCTTGTAATTCAGACAACCTAACATCCATCAGAATAGATAGCTCTGCTGTTAGTAGAAAATTAGGCCTAAAAATATTTTCTTTCTTGCAAGAACTTTCTTGGCTTAAGAACCTCCTGTGACATTAGGTAATCTTTTATAAGGTTGTTCTTAATTTCATTCTGAATACTAACAAAGCACGACAAATAGACCTTAATTAACTTAAATCAATATCTTTGTTCTCTTTAAAATTTTTGTATACATGAGACAGAAAATAGTAGCAGGTAACTGGAAAATGAACAACACCCTAAATGAAGGGTTGAAACTAACCACTGAAATTGTAAACATGGTGGCTGATGAAGTTAGAGGTGATGTTAAAGTAATTTTAGCACCTCCCTTTGTATTAATGCCTCAGGTTAAGAATCTTATTAAAAATGTGGATAAGATCTATTTATCAGCACAGAACTGTAATGAGAATGTTTCAGGAGCATTTACTGGTGAGGTTTCTGCATCAATGATCAGTTCTATCGGTGCGACTCATGTTATTATTGGACACAGCGAGCGAAGAGAATATTTCAAAGAAACAAATGCTCAATTGGCTAAAAAGGTTGATTTGGCACTGGCAAATAATCTAACTCCGATCTTTTGCTGTGGTGAGTCACTTGAAATCAGAGAATCAGGAAATTACGAGACATTCATTTGTAATCAGATAAAAGAAAGTCTTTTCCACCTTTCAGCGGATGAGTTTTCTAAAGTTGTTATTGCTTATGAGCCAATATGGGCAATAGGTACAGGTAAAACTGCCTCTTCACAACAAGCTCAGGAAGTTCATGCTGCACTTAGAAAATATGTTGCTGGTCAATATGGTGATGATATCGCTGAAAGTCTTTCAATATTATATGGAGGTAGCTGTAAGCCTGACAATGCAAAAGAGTTGTTTGCTTGCCCTGACGTTGATGGTGGGTTGATAGGTGGCGCCTCACTGAAGTCAAGAGACTTTACGGACATTGTGAAGTCCTTTTAATGAAGCCAACACAATATATTGAGGTCAAATTTACATGCACTGAGGCCTTCAAGGAGATACTTATAGCAGAACTGTATGCCTTAGGTTTTGATTCAATGATGGAAACGGATGAGGGCTTAGATGCATATGTTCTTGTGGAAGACTATGATGCAGAAGTTCTTAATCAATTGACAGATAGATACAAAGAGGCCTCTATTTTCTATTCTATTAATGAATTTGAGAATAAGAATTGGAACGAGGAGTGGGAGAAAAACTATGACCCTATTGTAGTTGAAGACAAATGTTTGGTGAGGGCTACTTTTCACAAATCCTTTGGCAACTACCCTTATGAAATCATAATCACACCTAAAATGTCCTTTGGTACCGGACATCATTCTACTACTTATTTGATGATAAAGCACCAAATGAGCATTGATCATGATGAAAAGAGGGTGCTGGATGCTGGCTGTGGCACAGCAATTTTAGCCGTTTTGGCTGAGAAGTTGGGAGCCAAAGAAGTGATTGCTTATGATATTGATGACTGGAGTATTGAAAATGCTCCCGAAAATGTGACCTTGAATGATTGCCAAAATATTGAGGTTTTAGGCGGCACAATAGATACTATAGAACTTCAGGATGAATTCGATATTATTTTAGCTAACATCAATAAAAATGTGCTTATGGATGAGCTTGGCGCATACAGCAAATTTACCAAAAGTGGAGGCACGATTATTTTAAGCGGCTTTTACACGCACGATAATGATGATCTTGTGGCTAAGGCAAATGAAGTTAATCTTGAGCTGGTAGGTCAAAATGAAAAGAATGACTGGTCTTCTTTAATTTTTGTTAAAAACTAGTTCAGCGCAATCTTCCATATTTTATTTACGTTAAATCAAACACTCCCTCGCAAATTCTATCGAATTGGTTTATTCACATTTATTTGAGAATTTCATGGGTTAATTGATGATTAATTTAAAACCATATCTTCTTGGTCTTTTTCTGATCACTACCACCTCCATTTATGGGCAAAAAAAGGTGTTGCCTGATGATATTACCATTTTTGGTGATTCAGTTAGCACATTGCTTAATAACACAGGTGGGGCCACAGCAAGTGAGATTGGTGATAACTTCGCTTTAATCTGGTCGCAACTCGGTGATGATCAGAAGAAAAAGGCAGTCACTCAGATGAGAACGATGGAAGATAAGGGCTATAAATTACGCCCTTATCAGGAAGTATATTGCGCAGCTCTTGTTAATGCTATTCAGGTAGAAGCTGCTGATAATCAAAAAATTACCGATTATTTAAATACTGCAGATCGAGTCATTTCTACCTATAATAATGAGCAAACGATCAAATTCTTGAGGTTTTCTAATTCATTATTTAAAAACAGGGCGCTGTTCTTCGCCAAATCGAACAATCTCTATATCGGAGATGCTGATTACTACTTTGAATTTGTTGAGCCTCCGGTTGTCGAGGAGGTGGTAGATGATTATGAGGAGCCGGCTGATGATGAATGGTTCGATGATTTTGATGAAGAACCTGCCGATGATGATTGGGACACCGAATGGGACGATGACGGCTGGGATGACGATAATTGGGACGATGACAACTGGAATGATGAGGGTGAATATGTTGATGACTACGAAGAGCAAAACTATGACGATGATCAGGCCATGATTGATGCGGTTCGTGGTGCGGTGCTTTTGCCAGTTGTCGAAGGCGCAGTAGTTCGGTTCGAACAGGTTTCATTGAATTTTAAAACCCCATATGATTCTGTTTTTCTATACAATACCTCAGGAGACTATTTAATCAACTCTAACACCTTTGTTGGCAAAGGAGGTAAGTTTGACTGGTCTCTAGCCGGACTAAGTCCAGATACGGTATTTGCTACTTTGGCTGAATACAGCTTTGATGTAAGCAAGCCTCAGCTTAAGGCAGAAAGTGTAAAACTCACTGATAAGCTTAGACTTAATGACCCTGTAGAAGGTGTGTTTGAATATAAAAGTGTGAAGCACGACTCGGCTAATTCTAAATACCCAAGGTTTATTAGTTATTACAGTAATATTAGAGTTAAGAACCTAGGGAAGAATTTTATTTACAAGGGTGGGTTTGCGCTTGATGGAGCAAAGCTAAAAAGCGCTTCCTTATTGGGAGAGTATTCATTTATAGAAGCTCAGGACAAATCAGCAAAAAAATTTAGGGCTAAGGCTAAACTTTTTGAATTTCAGGACTCAACAATAACTGCTGATCGTGCGTCACTTATTATTTATCAGGGCAACGATTCTATCTACCATCCAGCAGTAAGGGTTAAATATGACTATAACAAGCAGTATCTGGTTTCCCAAAAAGACAAGGGTGGGTTTAGAAATACACCATTTACCTCAACATTCTTTAATCTCGATTTTACTGCAGATATACTTCGATGGGATTTACAATCGGACAGCATAGATTTCTCAATACTTCAGGCAAGAAATATTGTGCCCTCTTACTTTGAATCTTCTGATCATTTCAATTATGAGGATTACCGTTCTTTGGGTGACAAAATTTATACGTTTAACCCATTGAGTATTGCTATTTATTATGCCAATCTGCAGGGTACCAATCAGATATATGTTGCTGACTTGGCGAAGCACTACAAGAAAGATGTTAGAATTATTAGAGGAGCGATGATTGGTCTTGCACAGAAAGGGCTGGTAGGTTATGAAGCACAATCTGATATGGTGACCATCAAAGAAAAGGCCTATCATATGTATGATTCAAAAAATGGTAATAAGGATTATGATAATATTATCTTAAAATCTGTAACCAGTGAAAAGCCAAACTCTACTTTAAATTTTAGTGAGCGTGCTATGACTGTTCGTGGAGTAGAAAGCTTTAAAGTGAGTGATTCATTAAATGTAGTTGTTCAGCCTGATAGTAGTGAAATTGTGTTTTTAAAGGATAGAGACTTTTCATTTAATGGAAGAGTACTGGCAGGCAATTTCGAATATATAGGTAGAGATTTTACTTTTAAATATGATTCCTTTCTAATATATCTTAATGAGATTGATTCGATCCGCTTCTATGTTAAAGATGAGAATAGTAGAGGTGGAAATGGAAAAAGAAAAGTGGACAACTCTTTGGTTTCTGCAGATTCTACCACGGGTGGAGGTACAGTTGCTAATAATCTTCAGAGCTCATCAGGCACATTATATGTTAATAAACCTGGAAATAAATCGAGTAAGAAAAAGTACCTAAACTACCCAAGGTTCAACTCTGAGAAGGGGGCAGTAGTTTATTTTGATAGAAAGCAGGTCCTTGGAGGGGTCTATGATCGATCGATGTATTTTATGGTGCCTCCATTTGACCTCGATAGTTTAGGCGGGTCAGATGCATCGGCCATTGCTTTTGAGGGGACATTTGTGTCGAGTGGGATGTTCCCTGTGTTTAAAGAACGGCTTCAAATACAAAAAGACTTTTCACTCGGATTTGAACATGCCGTCCCCGAAGAAGGATACCAGCTATATGAGGGAGAAGGCCGTTTCTATAATACTTTGAAGCTTGATAAGAATGGTATTAGAGGTAATGGTAAGATAGATTTCCTCACCTCAAGTTTAGAATCTAAGGATTTCGTTTTTTACCCTGACTCGGTAACAGGCTCTGGTAATTACATGGAAATTAGGGAGGAGGATTACAATGGCGTTATATTTCCACAGGCTTCTTTAAATAATTATAAGATGCACTGGCTTCCTAAGAAGGACAGCATGTATGTCGAAAATATAGATGAGCCATTACAGTTTTATAACCAAACGGCATCTTTAGATGGTACCGCTATTATAACTGGTAAAGGTGTTTATGGTTCGGGTACTTTAGAAACTCGAGGTTCTGAATCCATATCCAAAGACATAACATTAGAGCACAATAGCTTTAGCAGTAGACATACACAGTTTGAACTTAAATCTGACAACCCTGATAAATCAGCACTTTATGGTGATGACGTAAGGGTGAAATTTGATCTGGATGACAATTTTGCACTGATAAGTCCGGAGGTGGAAGGTGAGGCTGCCTTAGCTTTCCCCTACGCTCAGTTTAAAACTTCGATTACAGAGGCCAGATGGGATTTGAATGAGGAAAAAATCACCATGACCAAGCCTGCGGATGTTCCTTTAGAGAATTCATACTTCTATACCACTAGAGAAGATCTTGACTCTTTGAGCTTCATGGCAACGGAAGCGGTTTATGATATCAATACATTGGAATTGAAAGTGAGTGGGATTCCTTACATCATTGTGGCAGATGCTAAAATTACTCCGGAAAATAATGAGGTACTTGTCTTAGAAAATGCTAAAATAGGACAGCTTACAAATACTACCATCGTTCTTGATACCCTTAATGGGTATCATAGGCTTACCGAAGGGGTTATTAACATTGTTTCAAGAAATGAGTTTTCAGGCTATGCTACCTATCAATTTGTGAATAGCCTAAATGATACTATTCCTATAAAGATGGAAAACTTCCATTTAGTGGATGTACCTAACCCGGGAGCCAGAAAAAATGAACCTCAATTTGTAAAGCATACTCAGGCCAATGGTTCTGTAACTGAAGGTCAGAATCTACTAGTATCACCTGGAATGTATTTCAAGGGCGACATGATACTCTATGCCCACCAACCTGCTATGGAACTTGATGGTTATGTTAAACTTGATATAGATGAGCCGGGATATAAAACCTGGATTCAATATGAAAGTAGTGCAGACCAGACGGAGGTAGCTGTAAATTATGATAATGCGGTAACCGAAGAAGGTCGCAGGTTAGAAGCGGGACTACATTTTTCTGCTGGTGATAATAGTTTATACCACACCTTTATTGCACAAAAGTTTACGCCAGATGATGAAGACTTCTTTACACCATCAGGCATACTGCATTTTGACGATATTAAAAAAGAATTCGCCATTGAAGATACGGCCAAAGCAGCTGGAAGAACATTTGCAGGCAAAATATTCCGCTATAATCACAAAACCTCAGATATAACTTTTGAAGGCAAGGCAAATTTTATGCAGCCTAAGAAAGATGTTACCGTGCTTTCATCAGTTATTGGGCATGGAAATTTGAACAATCAGGAATATAGCCTGAACAGTTTCTTTTCTATGAATTTTAACCCTGTTCCTGCCCAGGCCTTTGATATTATGGCGGTTGATTTTTTAGATGTAATCACCAATTTGGGAGCACCCGAGGGGCTTGGAGATCAAACACAACTGCTTTACAAGTTAGCGGACTTAGCTGGAGAGCGAGCGGCAAGAGAGTATGAAACAAGGTCACTTCAGGAATATACTACGCTTGCTGGTTTTGTAAAGGAGACCTCTGCCAACATGGTATTTTCAAATGTTGATATGAAATGGTCTGTTGACCAAAAGGCCTTTTATAGTGAGGGAAAACTAGGAATGTCCAATATTCAAAGAAATGACATAAACGGAGCCTTTGAAGGATTTTTTGAAATAAAAAGAAATGAAGATGGAGCAGCGGGACTTAACCTGTTTGTCAAAGCTTCACCTGATTCCTGGTACTTCTTTAGTTTTGAAGACAACAGGCTGTTGATGTATTCTTCAAACAATGCTTTTAACAACCTTATCAGTAAAAAGAGCAATGGTTCTAAGGCTAAAATAGGAGACCTCGTTTTTGCCCCGGCAGACAAAGCCGAAACTTTAAATTTCATCAACAGGTTCAGGCTTCAATATTATGGCATTGATGATATTTACAACCTTGATGCAGCTGTTGAAGATGAGGAGTTACCTCAGGATGAAGAAACCGATTCTGACGATGACGGCTTTGATGATGATGACGATGGCTTTTAAGACCCATCATTTTTCGTATATTTGTTAACACACGAAGAAGTAATTATTATCAATTTTTTAATAACTAAATCTTTTACTAAATGGCAATAGCACCCTTACTGGTAGGTATATTTTTAGCATATATTCTTGGATCAATCCCAACGGCAGTTTGGTTTGGAAAGGTAATGTATGGTATTGACGTACGTGAACATGGTAGTGGTAATCCTGGAGCAACTAACACATTCAGAGTTTTAGGTAAGCGTGCAGGGACAATAGTAATGCTTGCTGATATCATTAAGGGTATGCTTGCTACATCTGTAGCGGTATTACTTTTAAGGCTTAATCTAATTGAAGAGCAGAACCTGGTAACATTTAAATTGATATTTGGAGTAGTGGCTGTTTTTGGACACATATTTTCTGTTTTCTTAAACTTCAAAGGAGGCAAGGGTGTGGCTACTCTTCTAGGTATGATGATTGCCATACATTATGAGGTGGCACTTTTATGCATTGTGGTATTCCTTATTTCTCTAATCATTACTAAATATGTATCCTTATCTTCTATAATAAGTGCTTTGGCATTTCCCACTTTCTTGCTATTCGTTCCAAGATTTAAAACCAATGAACCTCTATTGATAATTTTCGGATTTTTCCTTTTCATTATCATTGTGTGGACGCACAACAAGAATATCAAGAGAATTGCTGTTGGTGAGGAAAGCAAGACATACCTTGTTAAGTCTAAGAAAAGCAATTAATAGCCCTCTATATTTGTAGCAAACGTTTTCATTGCATTAGCAATGCAATAATATATTTTCTATATTGATTGCTTAACCCATCGCAATTATGAGGAATATAGATAGAAGACAGTGGCTAAAATCTATTGGTTTAGTAGGAACAGCAGCCTTGCTGGCAAAAACAGAAGCGCTTGCCCTTGATATTGAACCAAGACCATTTTTGGATGGTGAACCTATAAAACTAAATTTTAATGAGAATCCATATGGTCCTTCTAAAAAGGTAAGGGCAGCAATGACCAATGCTTTTGAAATTGGGTGCCGATACCCATCTAATGGTGAGCTTGCTGAGCTGATTGCTGACAAAGAAGGAGTTACTGCAGATCATATTGTCGTAACTGGAGGCTCCACGGAAGGATTATGTGCTACGGGGTTAACTTATGGTGTTGCTGGCGGAGAGATAATAGCTGCAGACCCAACTTTTCAGGCTATGTTAAGGTATGCTGAGAATCAGGGAGCTTATGTGCATAGAGTGCCACTGAATGATAAGATGGAGCATGACTTGCAGGCAATGGCCAATAGAGTGACTAGTAAAACCAGGCTCATATTTGTTTGCAATCCAAACAATCCTACTGGCACACTTTTGAACAAAGATATACTCAAAGATTTTTGCAATTCTTTGGAGAAGAAAGCTGTCATATTTAGTGATGAAGCTTATTATGATTTTATCACAGAGCCTGATTACCCCTCAATGGTTGAATTAGTGAAAGAGGGTAAGAATGTGATAGTTTCTAAAACTTTTTCTAAGGTCTATGGACTTGCCGGGGTGCGTGTTGGGTATTTGGTTGCTCGCCCGGATATAGCCAGGAGGCTGGAAAATAATGTTATGGCCAGTACTAATATATTGGCAATTGCTGCTGCCACAGAAGCACTTAAAGATGATGAGTTTTATAAGTATAGCGTAAGTAAAAATTTGGAAGCTAAGAACGCCATTTACAAAACTTTGGATTCACTTAAATTATCGTACATAAAATCACATACAAACTTTGTCTTTTTTAATGCTGGTGTGCCTACAAGACAATTAATAGGTGACATGAGAGGGCAAAATGTCATAATAGGCCGACCTTTCCCACCAATGGATAATTGGGCTAGAATTAGCACTGGTACTATGGAGGAGGTTAATGCATTTAATAGCGCATTGAAAAAAGTATTATCGTAGCTACCCACAAAACTGGAATTAAAACCATTTATCATAAATGGTTGCAAATCATGTAATTAAACGGTCGGCTACAGCAGTCTTTCGTTGATTAGATATCAGTCCGAACTTGCTTTATTTAATTAAACCAAAACACAATATCATGAAATTAAAGTATTTGTTTGCAGGACTGTTTGCAATGTCAGTTCTATCTGTGGGTCAGGTAATGGCTCAAGGGGTAGTATTTACACCACAAGTGAGTGGAGCCGCATCGGTTTCACAGAAAGTAGGAATCACAGACATCACGGTAACTTATTCCAGACCATCTGTTATTGATGGGAGAGGCAACGACCGTTCTGGCCAGATTTGGGGCCAGCTGGTTCCTTATGGATTTACTAATCTTGGGTTTGGTACAGCTACAGAAGCGCCTTGGCGTGCCGGGGCTAATGAAAATACTATCATTGAATTTTCAACAGATGCAGAAGTAGCAGGCAAGCCAATTAAAGCCGGAAAGTATGGTTTCCATGTTGCTGTTTATGAAGACGGAAAAGCGACACTCATCTTCTCAAATGAGACAGATGCGTGGGGCAGCTATTTTTATGATAAAGCGGATGATGCGCTAAGAGTGGATGTTCAGTCAGAAGAAATTGATCAAACGAATCTACTTACCTATCATTTTATAGACGCTTCTACTAACGAAGCAACTTTGGCGCTAGACTGGGAGAAGAAGCGTATTCCCATTGACATCAAGGTTAATACGCCTGAATTAGTTTATACTAATTTTGAAGATAAGCTTCAGGGAAGTGAGGGTTTTAACATCCAATCATATCAGGCTGCGGCTAATTATCTTGTTCAAAATAATATTCACCTAGATGCTGCCTTGAGATACGCATCAGCAGCAGTTGAGGGACAGTTTTTCAGCCAGAAAAACTTTAATACCATGGCTTTAAAAGCGGGTGTGTTAACAGCAATGGGTAAAAATGATGCGTCTGATAAAGTAATGGCAGAAGCTCTTGGACTACCAGATGCTAATGCTGGTAATTATTACAATTATGGGAGACAGCTTATTGGACAGGATAAGGATGCAAAGGCGATGGAGATATTTAAGGCAGCTAATAAAAAGTGGTCAGATAACTGGTTAGCGCCTCATGGACTGGCAAGAGGATATTCTGCCATGGGAGACTTTAAGAATGCTCTTAAATATGAAAAAATAGCTATTAAAATGGCACCTGAACAGTCTAAGCAGTTTCTGGAGGGTTTCATAAAAACCTTAGAAGAGGGTAAAGATTTTAATTAAAAAACAAAAGGAGGCTCTAAGCCTCCTATTTACATTAACACCTTCTTAAATTCCTTTCTATATTCCGAGGGGCTCTTACCCGTTATTTCTTTAAACTGCCGGTTAAAATGTGAGATATTATTAAAACCACAGGCAAAACAAATGTCCGTTATATTCAATAAACCTTCAGTCAGTAATTTGGAAGCATGGACTATCCTGTGCTCATTTACAAAATGGGTAAAGGTCTTATTCGTTAACTTTTTAAAGTACCTACAAAATGCAGGCACAGTCATTGAAGATTCTTCAGCTATTTCATCAAGCGTTATGTTTCTTGTGAAATGCTTACGGACATAATCATAAATGAGAGTAGTTCGGTGCAAGTCAATGGCATTGGCCTCCATTGAAACAACTTCTGGGTTAAGGTAGAAGTATTCTTTACTCACTGCCATATCATTCAATATGCCAATCAAACCAATTAACTTTTCAAGAGCAGGTAGCTTATTAAGGTTGGCCAACTTGGCTCCTACCTTATCCTTGGTCTCGCCAGTAAATACAATACCTAGCTTGGCATTTTCGATGAGTTCTTTTATAGGTTTAATTTCTGGAAGGTTTATAAAATCATTGCCTAGGAAGTTTTCTTTCATCTGAAGTACTGTCTCAGATTCATTTCCAGTTAATCTATCAGTAAAACCGTAATGTGGTAGGTTAGAGCCAATAAGCATTAAGTCTCCGTCTTGATAATATGATATGTGATTACCAACATGTCGTTTTCCATTTCCACCCTTTACATAAACAAGTTCTACTTCAGGGTGAAAATGCCAGAACGGATCCTTATTTGGCGATGACTTCTCGAATTGCTGAATAAGCAATGAGCTCCCAAAACTGGGTTCTATTTGCTCTAATTTTGGCTTGCTGTATAACATATATCTTGCTTTAACGATGTAAAAATTCAAAAGTTATTTGATTTTATCTCTTAATCTCACATAAATGTTACATCAGGGTTAAAATAGTATATGTATTGGAAAATCCTATCATAGTATGCATGCATACCCCGTCCTACATTTGCATCATAACTTTAAATAATAAGTTTATGAAAATGACAAAAGCAAAGAGATTTGGAGCAGTTATAGTTTTAACCCTCCTACCATTATTAGGATTTTCTAAAGGTCTTCCTTTCTTAAAAGTTTCTAACAAAGGAGCTAAAGTTTTGACCATTAGAATGGCAACTGATGTAACTGAAAAGTTTAAGATCAGTTTAAAGGACAACTTCGGTAAAGTTTTGTTCTCAGAAAATGTGGTTAACAGCAATGGATATATAAAGAGTTTCGATTTGAAAAACCTTACTTCAGGTGAATATAAAATTGAAATGGAAAATGAAACATATACCAAAGTAATGCCTGTTACGATTGATAGTGAGTCAATTGTTATCTCTCAGCCTACTTTCGAAACAGTATATCATCCTTATGTTAAGGTTTCTGATAAGAAGATGGACTTGAACTACTTAAATGTAAATCAAGAGGCTACTGCAATGGTGATAAGAGATGCTGCAGGTAGCATTATCTTCAAAAATTCATTCGGTAGTGACTTGAATTTTAGCAAAAGATTTGACCTTTCTAAATTACCTGTTGGTAATTATAATGTAGAAGTTGTTAGCGGCAAGAAAACATTCTACAATGAAATTGAAGTAAAAAATTAGTTTTAATCTATAGTTTATAGTGT
>NZ_SMLV01000400.1 GCF_009711525.1 Fulvivirga lutimaris | reverse complement strand
ACTTTATATACTGTATCTGTACAAGAATTGATTGTATTATATGAGACATAATGCTAGCAGCCCCATAGGGATTTTTGATAGTGGTATTGGAGGGTTAACGGTTGCTCACGCCATAAGGCAACTTCTACCCAATGAATCCATAATTTATTTTGGTGATACGGCTCACCTTCCTTACGGTGATAAATCCGAGGCGGCAGTTCAGGCTTACAGTATTAAAATCGCAGATGTGCTATTGAATAAAGGCTGTAAAGTAATAGTTATAGCATGCAATTCTGCCAGCAGTGCGGCATACGAATTATTAAAAGAATATACCGGAAAGCGAGCTAAGGTGATCAATGTAATTGATCCTATGGTTAAGTTTTTAAGTGATAACTACCCGAATAGAAAAATAGGTCTTATAGGAACAAAGAGGACTGTTACTTCCAATGTTTATCTCAAAAAGATTAAACAGCTAAAGAAAGATATAGAACTGGTTTCATTAGCAACACCACTACTTGTCCCTATGATTGAAGAGGGTTTTTTTAATAATGCCATTAGCTCTGAAATAATAGAAAAGTACCTGGAGAATAAATTGTTAGATGAAATATCTGCTTTAGTGTTAGGGTGTACACACTACCCATTAGTAAAAGAGCAAATAAGCATATTCTATAATCATAAAGTTGATATTCTTGATTCCTCGCAAATTACAGCGGCTTATTTAAAGTTGTTTTTGGAAGAGGAGGGATTGTTGAATGATGCTAAAAACGAAGAGGATCATTTCTTAGTCTCTGATTATACGGACTCTTTTGAAGCATCAACCAAAATATTTTTTAAAGAGAAGGTACATCTTGAGAAACATCTCTTGTGGGATTAGCTAGGTTTGCTAAATTTAATTTTTGAAATTTCCGATTCAACGGTTCTAGATGTCAACAATAATTTTCTTTCTTCCTTATTTGCTCATTGTGGTGATATTCGCTGTTTACGGAGAAAGGAAAATCTCAGCCTTTATTCAGGATAGATTGGGTCCTATGGAAGTAGGATATTATGGTATCCTTCAGTCAATTGCTGATTTATTAAAATTAATTCAAAAGGAGGATATTGTTCCAAAGGCTGCTGACAAGAAGCTGTTTCTCGTTGCTCCAATATTAATTTTCGTAATAGTTTTCGCAGGATTTTCTTTGCTGCCAGTTACATCAAGCTGGCATGGTGCTACTGCCGAAACAGGCATTTTCTTTCTTTTGGCGATCGTATCACTTGATGTTATAGGCATAATCATGGCTGGATGGGCGTCAAACAATAAATATGCACTATTAGGAGCAGTAAGATCTGCAGCTCAAATAATTGCATACGAAGTGCCTTTAACCTTATCTGTTCTTTGTGTTATTGTTCTTACCCAAACCCTTGACCTTCAGACCATATCTTATCAGCAAGGTATTTGGGTTAATCAGGTAGAGCCAGATTCTGTAAATTACCTATTTGGTTTAATGTCAATAGGCATAGACATTACGAACGTAGGTGGTATATTAAGTTGGAATGTGGTGAGAATGCCTTTTCTGTTTTTAGTATGGGTTATTTTTTTCATTGCCAGTTTAGCAGAGTGTAATCGTGCTCCGTTTGATTTACCTGAGGCTGAATCAGAGCTAGTGGCAGGTTTTCAAACAGAATATTCAGGTTTTAGATGGAGCATCATCATGCTGGCAGAATATGGAATGATGCTACTGGTTAGCATTCTGGGTGTGATACTTTTCTATGGCAGCTGGAATACGCCATTTCCAAATATAGGGTCATTTAAATTGGCAGAATGGACAGGGGGTTTACCTGGTACCACTTCTGGGAATATACTGAGCGCTTTTTGGCTAATTAGTAAAACTTCATTGATGATCTTTTTACAAATGTGGGTCCGGTGGACCTTCCCTCGCGTAAGAATTGATCAATTGATGTCAATTGGCTGGAAATATTTAACACCATTTGCATTATTCTTTTTATTACTCTGTGGCGTATGGAGATTATTGATGATTTAACTATCTTGAAACCGAATTGAAAAACAAATACTACATAGTTGTAATAGTACTGGCTTGTCTTTTGTCTGTTGGCCTTACTAGTAATGCTCAGGATACCCTCCAGCTTAATAAATTACAGAAGCATTATGAACAGGGAAGTGATAGCGTTAAGCTTAGTATTCTATTGAAAATAATTCGTTCTCCAGAATTAGATAATATAGATACAGCTCTTTCATTGTCATTTAAGGCCCTAGACATGGCTACTAAGATGCGAGACAGCCTTAGTATGGCAATTGCTATGAGATCAGTTGGCGCATATTATAATATTTTATCTAGAAACCAGGAGGCTTTAAAATATGATATTGAAGCATTGGATTTAATCAGAAAACATGGTGACGGTGTTCAAGAGTCAAGATATCTGAATAACATAGGTGAAGATTATTACAATCTGGATTTGTATAATGAGGCCTTTGATTATTATAGCCAAAGCCTAGATGCCGCTAGGGATGCCGGAGAAGAGCTGGCTGAGGTTATAGCTACCTATAATATGGGTAGAGTTTTAAGAACAATGGGTCAGAACAAAAAAGCAAAGGAGTATATCCTTGATGCTATGGCGTTGAGTGAAGAGATTGGTGATTTGCCAGGTATAGCTTATGCAAAACATGATTTGGCACTTATTTACATGTCTGAAAATAAGTTTGATGAAGCGCTTAGCGAATTGGATGAAGCATATGTTTTAAGCGATAGTTTGAGTGAAGATATTCTCACACCTCAAATTCTTGTTAAAACCGCCACAGCTTATGATCACAAAGGTGACTATCGTAATGCGCTAAAAAATTATGACAAAGCACTTGATCTTTATAAAAGTCAAAATAATCAAAGTGGAGTTGGAGAATCATATTATGGTAAAGGAAATGTGACCTTACACATGGGCGATGTAATTGGAGCTAAAGCCTATTATCAGCAGTGTGAAAAAATTGCTGATGACATAAAAGACAATGAGCTAATGATTAGTTGCTATAATGCATTGTCTGAACTATATGAGCAAGATAGGAATTTTGAAAGTGCATTGCAGTACTACAAAAAGTATAAGCAACTGGAAGACAGTATTTTTAGCGAAAAAAAGAAAGAGCAATTCGCTCAAATTCAAATTAAGTACGAAACGGCCAGAAAGGATATTGAAATTGAATTGTTAAACCAAAAAGAAGAGCAACAAGTAGCCAAGCTTAAAAATGAGGAATTTATTAGGAATATACTTGTGGTTATTCTGGCATTTACTGCTGTGTTACTTTTCTCGCTTTATAAGAACAATGAAAAGAGGCGCAAAATAAATGAGCTGCTAATTGAGCAGCAAAAAGAGATTAAATCTAAAAGCAAGGAGCTCTCGAGCTTACTTGAAATGAAGGATAAATTCTTCTCGATTGTCTCTCACGATTTAAGATCTCCAATTAACGCTCTGGTAGGTATTTTAGACATTTTACATGAAGGGAACCTGACCCAGCAAGAGTTGAAAGACGTAAGCCTTTCTTTAAAGGTAAGGTTGGATAATACCAGAAAGCTGTTGGATACATTATTGGATTGGGCGATGCTTCAGATGAATGAAATCAAAATTCAAAAGGAAGATATAGAACTCAACAAGCTAGTTGAAAGTAACTTGGCCTATTTTAGAGAAGTAGGAGATAAGAAAATCGATTTTATCAATTCTGTTAAAGGAGAGCAAATGGTTTCTGCTGATAGAAACATGCTTGACCTCATAATCAGAAATCTCGTTTCTAATTCCATAAAATTTACTGATGAAGGAGGTAAAGTAGAGGTTACAACTGAATTCGGCCCAAAGAAATCGTTGATAGTATTGATCAAAGATAATGGCATTGGTATGTCAACGGATCAAATGGATAAACTATTTGATACCAACACTTTATATACCACCAGAGGTACTGCGAACGAAAAAGGTACCGGTTTAGGCCTTAGACTTTGCAAGGAGTTTGTAGAGCGTATGGGGGGTAATATATGGGTAGAAAGTGTGGAAGGAAAAGGAAGCACCTTTAAATTTACCATAAACAGGGCCTGAACTGCCTAACATTTCATATTTTCACGCTTAGAGAATTTAAGCACCTGTTTTTTTATGATTTCTACCTATTGGCAAAACATAAAATCAGCATTTTCAACTTCACTGTCGGGACTAAAAACAACTTTCAAGCATTTTGTTGAAGCCCGTCATGTTCATAAGCCTGTTGGTATAAGTAGTCCCGATTATTTCAATCAGGATAAGGGCATCATGACGTTGTCATACCCACATGAAAGCCTTCCAATTCCTGACAATGGTAGGTATAAGCTTCATAATGAAATTGATGACTGTATTGTTTGTGATAAATGTGCCAAAGTTTGTCCTGTAGACTGTATTGATATAGAACCTATCAGAGCGGTTTCTGAAATAGGTAAAACTTCTGATGGTACTTCAAAAAGAATACACGCAGCTAAATTTGACATAGATATGGCCAAATGCTGCTTTTGCGGACTATGTACCACTGTTTGCCCTACAGAGTGCCTTACCATGACCAAGTCGTTTGATTTTAGCGAATATGATGTTGATGATCATACCTATTCTTTTGCTACAATGACTCCCTTGGAAATTCTTACTAAGAAAAAGGAGCTTGAAGAATTTGAAGCTTCAAAAAAGAAGACACAAGAGGCTGCTGCTCCCAAAACAGAGCGTAAAGCTGACTCTGAGCCGAGCGCAGAAAAAAAGAAACCTGCAAAGCCTGTGTTTAGGCCACGCCCTATGATAAAGAAGAAGAAAGATGGAGATGCTTGAGATCTTGTTCTACATAATTGGTGCCCTGGCCTGTATCTCTGCTGGGTTTATTTTGTTTACAAAAAACATTCTATATGCAGCTTTTGCTTTGGTGGTAACATTACTATGCATCGCTGCCCTCTATATTTTTTCTAATGCTGAGTTCATAGCGGTCTCACAAATCATGATTTATGTTGGCGGAATTATAGTACTTATAATTTTTGGTATTATGCTTACTGCTAAAATCAGGGATGAGAAAGCTCTGGTTGGAAGCCACAACAGGTTTTTAGCATTTGCATCATCCGCAGCCATTTTTGTCATGTTAATTTCAGTAATTGGTACGATCAATTTTACTCAATATCAGGCAGTAACTGGTTCAAATCTTCATAAGATAGGTGAGGGTATAATGACGGATTATTTATTGCCTTTTGAACTCATGGCAGTGTTACTTTTGGTTGCTCTTATAGGCGCCACAGCTATTGCTTCTAAAAAGGAAGGAGGAACAAGTTGATACCAATTGAATTGTATTTCAACCTTAGCGCTTTTTTGTTTGCCGTTGGCTTGGGAATAGTTATTACTAGAAAGAATGCCATTTTTGTTTTAATGGGAATTGAGTTGATGCTCAATGCCGCGAACATTAATTTTGTGGCCGTTAGTCAGTCTGAAAGTGGTTTGTTAGAAGGTCAGTTTTTCGCACTTTTTGTTATCGTAATAGCTGCTGCAGAGGCTGCCGTGGGATTGGCTATTGTTTTGAAAGTATATAGCTACTTCAAAACAATTGATTTGGATAGGGTAAATGAATTAAAAGGATAGAAGGTATTGGATAGCATCGAACTTTTACCCTGGGCGGCACCAACAATAATAGGACTAGTAATTTTCTTACTTCCATTATTGTCATTCTTAATCCTAAGTATAAGCAGCAAATCTTCAGAGGTATTGGTGAGCAGAATTGCTTGTGGAATATTACTGATTGGAACACTAACGTCCATCCTAATAGCCGCAAATATTGGTACTCATACCATCCACACCCGCCTAAAATGGTTTGAGTGGCAAGATGAGTTGTGGACTTCCGGTATTCGAATTGATTTTATTACCGGAGTGATGCTTGTCATCATAAACCTGATATCATTTTTGGTGCATTTGTTTTCATTGGAATACATGAAAGGCGATGAAGGTTACAAAAGATATTTTGCCTTCCTTGGGCTCTTCACATTTGCTATGTTAGGCATTGTGCTATCAGATAATTTGCTCGTAATATTCATTTTTTGGGAGCTGGTTGGCCTTTCTTCATTTTTACTTATCAGTCATTGGTTTAATAAGGAAACTGCTGCTAAAGCGGCCCAAAAAGCATTTATTACTAACAGAATTGGAGATATAGGTTTTATAATCGGACTTGGTATACTTTGGGCGCAGTATCAAACTTTTGACTTGTCAATACTGGCCGGTGAATTTAGTAAAAGCGTGTTTATGGGAAATTTATGGTCACGACCAGAGGTCGTACCCATGCTTATTTCATGGCCAACATTGGTGGGACTTGGTTTGTTTCTAGGTGCCGTTGGTAAGTCAGCACAGTTCCCCCTTCAGGTCTGGTTACCTGATGCTATGGAAGGACCTACTCCAATTTCTGCATTAATTCATGCGGCTACCATGGTGGCCGCTGGGGTTTATTTATTAGCCAGAATATTCTTTTTACTAAATGCTGATGCATTGGTAATCATAGCATTTATAGGAGCAATAACGGCTTTCATGGGAGCCATTGCTGCCTTAACTCAAAACGATATTAAAAAGGTACTGGCCTTTTCCACTATCTCACAACTTGGTTATATGGTTATGGGTATCGGAGTTGGTGCTTATCAGGCAGCTACCATGCATTTATTCACCCATGCCTTTTTTAAGGCAGGACTATTTTTGGCGGCAGGTTCTATCATTCATTTTCTCCATAAGGCAAATCATGATTCAGACTTTGATGCTCAGGATATGAGGAACATGGGGGGATTGAGAAAGGCGTTGCCTATTACTTATATCACTTTTCTGGTTTGTAGCCTAAGCTTAATAGGAGTTCCATTTTTTTCAGGATTTCTCACTAAAGATGCTATTCTGCTCGAAGCGATGGAGTGGGCAAGTTATAAAGGGTTTACTTTATATGGCTTGATTCCAATTTTAGGTTTTGTAACTGTTTTGCTTACTACTATTTATGTATCTCGTCAGTTGATACTTGTATTTTTTGGATCATTTAGAGGAGGTGATATTGAAAAAGTTGTGGAAAATTCAATGATCATAAAAGTTGTGCTTTCAATATTGGCACTGGGGTCGATAGGGTTTATATGGTCAATTAATCCTTTTTCTTTTGATAGTGCCTGGATGTTGAATTATTACTTTTCACCTAAGTCAATATATAGCCATGCTATACAGGTTAGTGAAACAGTTAACTTTCATTTGATAACGGTAATTGCCTCAGTTGGACTCATTGCTATAGGCATGTCTTATTCCTATAGAAAGTATTACAATAAACCTGTGGCTGATAATAAGCAGGTTCAGTCTTCATTTCTTCATAGGTTATCATTAAGCAATTGGTTTTTAGATACTATATATCAGAAGGTCATTGTGACACGACTTGTGGCAGTTGGTAAATATGTAGCGCTGTTTGAAGCAAAAGTCATTGATAGAGCGGTAAACCTGTTGGGAATTTTGGTGACAGTATTTTCTCATATTGTTGGATGGTTCGACAGAGCTATTGTAGATGGAGTTGTGAGCATCACCGTATTCACCACAGGTAGAATTGGCGTGCTAACGAAATCAGTGCAGGGTGGAAAAGTGCAGCAATATATTCTTGCTGCGGTAATAGGTTTATTAATTATTATATTTTTGCTGGCTTAATATGCAGGACTACTTGTTGTCTATATTGATATTCTTACCGCTGGTTGCAGCACTTGTCATAACTTTTATGCCAGGTCAATATGCTGAACATTTCAAGAAAATTGCTTTAGGGGTTAGTGTCTTCCAAACATTAATAGCCGCTTGGGCATATTTTAAATTTCAGGATTTAGCTGGAGTAACTGATGCAGGTACCTTTCAGTTTGTAGAGCGTGCTTCATGGATAGACCTTAGCTTGGGTAGCCTGGGAAGACTCAGCGCTGAATATTTTATTGGTGTTGATGGATTGAGCATCACCATGGTATTGCTTTCAACAGTGATATTACTGATAGCAGTGATAAGTGCATGGAATATTCAGGATAGAGCGAAGGGTTTTTTCAGCCTGTTTCTTGTTCTCAATGCATCCATTATTGGGTGTTTTATTGCGCTCGACTTTTTGCTATTCTATCTATTTTTCGAGTTCATGCTTTTGCCGATGTATTTTCTTATCGGGTTATGGGGTGGGCCAAGACGAGAGTATGCTTCTATTAAATTCTTCTTGTACACTTTACTGGGTTCAATTTTCATCCTTATTGTGATGATTGCTTTGAACCTGTCGACAATTGATCCTGCAAAAACAGCTGTGGAGTTGCACCTGGTTGAAGCTGTTGAAAACGTTACACCTGCTATAATTGTTGAGGTGCAAAACATGCTATCAAAAGGTCAGGTATTGGATAACCAAATGGTGCATACCTTTAATCTGGTCTCAATGACTGATGCCAAAAACCTAATTCCTGGATCAATTTTAGACTTAGGCATAGTGAAAATCATATTCGGTTATCCAGCCAGGTTTGTGGCATTTTTACTAATTTTTATTGGCTTTGCTATTAAGATACCAGTTGTGCCGGTGCATACCTGGCTGCCAGATGCACACGTAGAGGCTCCAACTTCCATTTCCGTTATTCTGGCGGGAGTTCTATTAAAAGTAGGTGCTTATGGATTACTTAGAACTGGTATTTTAATATTCCCGGAAGGGGCATTAAAATATGCATGGCTTATAGGTTTGCTTGGAGTGATATCCATTTTGTATGGTGCCATGAACGCTTTAGCCAGCAAAGACCTGAAAAGACTTATTGCCTATTCTTCAGTATCTCACATGGGTTTTGTTTTACTTGGTTTTGCGGCAATAACAGCTGAAGGCTTGGGTGGAAGCATCTACCAAATGGTAAGCCATGGTATTATATCAGCTGGATTGTTTCTGATAGCAGGAGTAATCTATGATCGTACTCATAACAGGATGATAGAGAACTATTCTGGACTTGCCCATGTCATGCCTAAATATACTGTGGTGGTGGTAATCTTCTTTTTCGCTTCATTGGGCTTGCCGGGTTTCTCAGGCTTTATTGCGGAGATATTTGTTTTGCTCGGAGCTTTTTCTTCCATGGTCATCTCAAAATGGTTAATGGTGCTTGCAACATTTGGGCTTGTACTGGCAGCAGGTTATTATCTCTGGACTATCCAGCGAATGTTTTATGGCAAACTTCACCTCAAGGGTGATATTGATAAAAATGTTTTGGTTGACATGAACATCCGAGAGTGGATCATGTTCATTCCGTTGATTGTACTGGCTGTACTTTTGGGTATTTTCCCTCACTTTATTCTAGACCTTATCAATGCTTCTGTGGAAACTGCTACAAGTTTTATATTTGACACCGGGCTGGAAAACCTAAAAATAATTCAGAAGTAGGTGGAGGGTTTAGGCTTAAAACTGGAATTGATCATGCAGTATTTTCAGGTTATTCTGCCTGAACTTTTTCTGGTATGCCTGCTTGTTATTTTGGTACTGGTTGATCTTGTAGTAAAGGAAAAAAGAGGCGTTTTAATAACCCTTACATTCGTGGGCGTATTAGTGGAGCTTTACCTGGTTACACATCAATACTTTGACACGACACAGCCGGTTTCAGGATTCTTTAATTTAATTTTACTCAATAGCTACGCGGCTTTTTGGAAAATGCTATTATCGGTCTCGACCTTAGTAGTCATTTTAATTGCCACTATTAATAAAGAACAAAAGCGGTTGGCAGAGTTCTTAACGCTGATTCTGACAATTTTAATTGGTGCCAATCTTCTGATCATGTCCTCTAACTTGCTCATGATCTTTTTGAGCGTAGAGGTGATCTCTATTGCTTCTTATATTATCACCACATTTGCCTTTAATAGAGGTAGTGCAGAATCTGGTTTGAAGTATTTGCTATTTGGTGCTGCAGCCTCTGCAGTTATGCTTTATGGCATGTCATTGCTCTATGCTCAAACACTTACTTTGGAGTATCCATCGCAGCAGTTTTTAGATGCATTGCTGGAAGCAGAACCACTGCCTTTAATAGTCAGCTTTGTACTAGTACTTGCAGGGTTGTTTTTCAAAATAGCAGCCTTTCCATTTCACATTTGGGCACCAGATATCTATACCTCAGCGCCTACCTCTGCGGTGGCCTATTTTTCTGTTGTTCCTAAATTGGCGGGCTTCGCAATTTTAACCAAAGTGGTGCTTGTGTTTAACTTGTTTGGTCAGGGACCTGTTAACTGGTTTACCTTACTAAGCATTACAGCTATGCTCACTTTGGTGGTTGGAAATTTTTCTGCCATTTGGCAGTCGAATGTGAAAAGGATGCTGGCCTATTCTTCAATTGCTCATACTGGATTTTTACTTGCTGGTTTTGCTGCTTTCTCAGAAACTGCCTTGCAACATGTGCTGTTCTACGCTTCTGTTTATCTTACTATGAATTTAGGAGCTTTCTTATTGGTTCAGTATTTCGAAGTGAAGCACAATTTTACCAAAGTGGAGGATTATAAAGGTTTGATAAATACCTATCCGTTTCTATCGATCATCTTTTTGATATTTATGATTTCATTGGCAGGATTGCCACCAACAGGAGGTTTTACGGCTAAATATCTGGTTTTTTCTTCTATTTGGGACAGCTATAGCACTACAGGAAATCAGTGGCTGTTTTATTTATTGATCTTTGGTTTGGTCAATACTGTGATATCTCTTTTCTATTATCTCAAAATTCCTTTCTATATGATCTTCCGCACAGGGGCTGATAGTGTGGTTGCGCATAAAAATAATCTATCGTTAGAGAATTTTTTGGGAGGGTTATTGGTTTTAGCGATATTGTTGATATTCTTTAAACCAGACTGGTTGATGGGAATGATTAATAGTGTTAGTTTTGCTTTTTAATTCCAGTGCATGAGTGATAGCATAAAACATGAATGTGGCATAGCCATGGTTAGGCTTAGAAAACCACTTTCTTACTACATCGAAAAGTATGGCTCACCAACCTACGCCATGAACAAGATGTACATTTTGATGGAGAAGCAACGCAACAGAGGGCAGGATGGCGTTGGAATTGCAAACATCAAAATCAACCAAAAACCAGGACTGCGATATATCAGCAGGTACCGCTCAATAGAGCACGAACCAATCAAGGGCATATTTGAGAAAATAGGTCGTAAGTACAGAAAGGCCAAAAAGGAAGGTGGCGATTTGTACTATGATGAAAACTGGATGAAAGAGAATTGCGCTTTCACCGGTGAAGTTTGGTTAGGTTATTTGAGGTACGGAACCCATGGTAAAAACAGCGTTGAAAACTGTCACCCATTTTTAAGACAGAACAACTGGAGAAGCAGAAACCTGGTTGTGGCGGGTAACTTCAATATGACCAATGTTGATGAGCTTTTTGATATTCTGGTAAAACTCGGCCAGCACCCGAAAGAAAAAGTGGATACCGTTACGGTAATGGAAAAAATAGGCCACTTTTTAGATGAAGATAATAACGAGATTTTTAGAAAATATAAGGAAGAGTACACCAATAAGGAGATTACTGAATTAATTGAAAGTGAGCTTGATCTTGTGAAAGTACTGAGCAGGGCCTGTAAAGACTTTGATGGTGGTTATGTGATGGGAGGAATGGTAGGTCACGGTGATGCTTTTGTGGCACGTGATCCATCGGGTATTCGTCCTGCTTACTACTATGCAGATGATGAGGTGATTGTGGTTGCTTCTGAGAAGCCTGCGATAAAAACAGCCTTTGATGTTGACTATGCGGAGATAAAAGAGATTGATCCTGGCCATGCCTTGATCATAAAGAAGAATGGCGATTATAGTCAGCAGCAGTTTATTAAGCCATTGGAGAAGACAGCTTGCAGTTTCGAGCGTATTTATTTCTCCAGAGGCACAGACCCTGATATCTATCAGGAGCGAAAAGAGCTAGGAAGGCTACTGGTTCCTCAGATCCTTCAGTCTATCAATTACGATTTAAAGAATACCGTATTTTCATATATCCCAAACACTGCTGAGACCGCCTTTTTAGGAATGATGCAGGGAATGGAAGATTATCTAACTGCCAAACAAAAGGAAGTCTTTATTGACGGAAAGCCTTTTGTTGGTGAGCGCGAAGACTTCTTGTCTTTCCGACCTAGGGTAGAGAAGATAGTAATCAAAGACGCTAAGCTAAGAACCTTTATTACCGATGACTCACATCGGGATGAGATGGTAGCTCATGTTTATGATACTACTTATGAAGTGGTGAGAAAAGGCATTGATACTTTAGTGGTTTTGGATGACTCTATTGTGAGAGGTACTACACTTGAAAAGAGTATTCTTACCATGCTTAACAGATTAGAGCCGAAGAAAATAGTGATTGTTTCTTCTGCACCGCAGATCAGGTTCCCTGATTGCTATGGTATAGACATGTCTAAAATCAGCGAGTTTGTAGCTTTCAGAGCTATGGTGAAGTTGTTGAAAGACAGAGGTCTTGAATATAAGCTGGAAGAAGTTCGTGATAAATGTCTGCATGCCTTGTCTAAGAAGGAAGCAGTGAATCAGGTAAATGAACTTTATGAGCAATTCACACCACAAGAGATATCTGACAAAATTGCTGAAATTGTGAAGCCTGAAGCCATGACGGCAGACTTGGATGTTATTTACCAGACAGTGCCTAACCTTCATAAAGCATGTAAAAACCATACTGGTGACTGGTATTTTACGGGCAATTTCCCAACAAAAGGAGGGATGCGCGTAGCCAATCAGGCATTTGTCAACTATATGGAAGGAAAGCTGGTAAGGGCTTACTAAGAAATAGAATGAAGATTATATTAAGTAACAAAGGCACCCCATGGGTGCCTTTTTGTTTAATGAAGTTGATTCTAAATTTAATTCATAATTAACTAAAGAATTGAGGTAACCAGCCATAGAAGGTTACCTTGAAGATGGGAAATAAGCAATAAGTGTCAATGCACTTGCTTTAGGAAGGATAGCAAATGGGGTTAATCTGATTGAGGAAAATCCAAATTATACGCCACACTTTTATATTCTAATTCCGCATAGGTAAAATCACCATCAGGTTTATGATATGTTGCTTTCCCTTTACTGGGTAATAGATATCCATTTATCATTTGATAGTTTTCTACGGGTGTTGACCAAGGATATTGAGTATAAGATTTCCCATCAGTTTCATACCTGTCGATACTGATGAAATTCACAAGTTCATGTTTTTCATTAAAATAAAGTTCAGCACTTATTTTAATCCGTCCATTTGTAAAATATGCTTTTACCACAGAGTCGCTTATGACTTCCCATTCTATTCTTTTGTCAATTAGGGTAGCAGGAGCTATAATGCACATATCGTTAAATAATGTGACTGTTTCTCCCTGATTCATTTTTTCTCCCCTGGCATCAACGACATTAATCCAGTTGAGCAATTTTACTTGAAATGTGGCTGTTTCATTTTGGTATATATGCAGTGCAGTGGCAGGCAAGCCCATTTTTGTGGCTGAGATATAATAGTAGCGTGATGGATTCTGATAAAAATTGTATTGAACTGAACTTACATTCATTCCTTTATCATCTGGTGATGAACGTAAAATGCCAGCAAATTCAGCCCGGAAGTTTTTAACCTTTTGTTGACCAACCGATTTTGTATATCTGAGGTATTCTTGCACCAGTGCTGGTAAATGAGAGATGTCATTTTCAGTTAAAATATCCGTGGCAAAAGTATTGTTATTTGAAAAGTCAGCTTGCACCCTTGATGTAAATTCACTTTTTATTAAGAATGACCCTAAACTGATAACAATCACTATAAATGTTATAGCATTGGGGATGGTGCCAAACTTCGCGTCTTTCCAAAAATAGAAGATTATGGCTTGAGATATAACGACCGTTATGGTTCCAAAAAGCCAGGCATATTTAGTATTGAGAAAGAAGAGTATCCCATATATTACAAACAGTATACTTGCGATAAACCAAATAAGTCCGAATGGTTTTGAGATTGGCAGGGTTAATTCCTTTACATCTTTAATCCCAAACCCTTTTACAAAACCCATTAGGTGGATGAGCCCATGTATTATCACAAATATTGAAAATGCTATTCTCATTTTAGGTGTGATTTTTTTGTTCTGATTACCGCTGATTTTTTTAGTGAAAATCCCAGTTGTCTCAGAACTGATTTCTACTAATTTAGTACATTTTACCATGCTCATAAGTGGCTTTAAGGCTATTTTAGGTAGATCTTGATTAAGATCATAAGAAATTGATTGATGTGGATCTAACTCTGACAATTGTCATAATTAAAAGCCTTTTAACTGGTAGGAAATAGTTCTATAAGTTGGATAAATACACTCGTTTTGGAAACGAGCGCTAGCTGGGGGCTTAAAAATGAAGCGAAGCGGAATGTTAAGCCCGACCTGCTCCGAATTGTCCCCGTGACCAAACTACATTTTGAAACATAAACTTTAATTTAACACCAAACCCCCACATTGCATAAACATTTTGTTGTGGCCAGTTGTTTCTCCGTCATTGTATCCAACCGTCCTCACACCAATCTAATACTTCTCCACTGTCATTTAGTTTGAACCAAAGTTGTCGTCCGTATTCTCCGTCTTTCTTTATTATGTCAATTCTGGTGTAATAACGTCCCTCGAACCCAATATGTCTGAAGAAATAAATGTTAAAAGGTTCTCCAAACATTTTATTTGTCATTCGTCTGCAAAGTCCTGCGAATCCACCCCTTAGTTTCTGAAATTTAAGTCTCTCGACCTTTTTTATTGGGTTTTTTAATTTAACTGTCAAGCTTTTTAAATCAAGCGTATCCAATTCTCCTGTCGCTGTTGTCCCAAGCCTCATGTACTCATTATAGTATAATTTAACTTGTGCTGTGTCATTTCTTACTTGTCGCCTTTTGCAAACAAAATAGTTTGAGATAACATGTCCGACATAGTTTGGAACTTTCTCAATTTCAATCTGACCAGTCGATTTTAATTTATCTCCTTTGTCATGAATGTTTTTAATGTAGTAGTCCATTGCTTTTTCCTCAATGTTTGTCCGCTGGGAGAAACTTAGGAAAGGAGTCAATATAAATACTGTTATTATTAGATGTCTCAATGTCATTAAACAATTGGCCACAACAATTATATAACAAGCATTAATGTTCGTTATTTCTAAATATCTTGAAATAGCAGACACTGAGCGTTTGTTATATTCGATTAGCAAGATATGCCATAACTACGGGTTTACAAATATTTCCCCACTCATGTATTTCTTGTTTGAACTGCTTTAAGGTTATGTTACCTTGTCTTAATATCAATCAAAACCTTAAACCCATGTCACACCCTAAATCATTCTATTTTTCAGGTCTGTTGTTGCTACTGTTTGCTATTCAGAGTTGCACCAAAACGGAGCCGGAGTCAAAGCTAAATTTTGAATTAACCTTTGATCAAAATCTTGTAGAAGGTGATCAGACCGGAAGACTCATCCTTTTACTATCAAAATCTGATGATCGTGAGCCAAGATTTTCTCTAACCGATGGCCCTAATACCCAATTAGGCTTTGGCCTTGATGTAGAAAATTGGAATGGCCAAAATGCTTTGGTATTTGAAGGTGATACTTATGGCTATCCTATTAAAACCATGAGCGATATACCGGCAGGAAAGTACTATGTGCAGGCCATACTGAACAGGTATAAGGAGTTTAACCTGTCTACAGGGCACAAGGTAATGCTACCACCTGATATGGGTGAAGGTCAGCAGTGGAACAGAAAACCCGGTAATATTTATAGCAAACCTATGGCTATTGAGATAGGCACCAATGATGGAGATTTCAAGATCAGCCTTGATCAGATTATACCTCCAATTGAAAGCCCTGAGGATACCAAATACATCAAACACATTAAGATGAAAAGTGACCTGCTCTCCAAGTTTTGGGGTGAGGACACTTATTTAGGTGCTCATGTTTTATTACCTGAAGGTTTTGATGAGCACCCTGAGGCTAAATATCCATTGATGATCTTTCACGGTCATTTCCCTTCAGATTTTGGCGGTTTTAGAACTTCTCCACCAGACCCGGACATGAAGCCTGAATACAGCGCACGTTTCGGGGTGGATGGCTATAACGTTATGATGCAGCAAGAGGCTTATGACTTTTACAAAAAATGGACTGGCCCTGATTTTCCAAGAATGATTATCATTGAAATACAGCACCCAACGCCTTATTATGATGATTCTTATGCGGTGAACTCTGCCAGTCAGGGTCCTTATGGTGATGCTATAACCTATGAGCTGATTCCACATATTGAAGAACAGTTCAGAGGCATTGGTGAAGGCTGGGCAAGGTTCTTATATGGTGGCTCGACAGGCGGATGGGAGGCCTTGGCAGTGCAGGTGATGTATCCTGATGAGTACAACGGCTGCTTTGCAGCTTGTCCTGATCCGGTAGATTTTAGAGCATATACTTCAATGGATATTTATAATGATGATAATGCCTATTACTATACCAGCGACTTTAAGAAGCCTTTGCGTCCTGGGCACAGAAATTATCTAGGCAGAGTTGATGCCACTACTGAAGATATGAATTTAAGAGAACTGGTACTAGGCACCAAAAGCCGGTCTGGCCAGCAGTTTGACATTTGGGAGGCTACTTATTCACCGCAAGGTGAAGATGGTTATCCGGTAAGGTTATGGGATAAGAAAACCGGTGAGATCAACAAAGAGGTTACTGAGTACTGGAAGGAGAATTATGACCTGAGCCATATCATCAAAAGGGATTGGGAGACTTTAGGCCCTAAGCTGGAAGGAAAAATTCATGTGTATTGTGGGGATATGGATAACTACTACCTCAATAATGCTGTGTATTTGATAGAAGAGGTTTTAGAAGCTACCGAGGAGCCTTATTATAATGGTGAGGTAGACTATGGTGACAGAGCAGAGCATTGCTGGAATGGTGATCAGGAGAATCCAAATCACATTTCAAGGTTGCGTTATAATACCATGTATGTTCCTAAAATCCTTAAAAGGATAGAAGCAAGCGCTCCAAAGGGTGCTGATTTGAAGAGTTGGCGTTATTGAAATCTGCTTTGCTCTTCTTCTGAACCTGTTGATTTGTTGCGCTTTTTGATATTGTTGTTACCAAAGGATCTTGAGTAAGTGATCATCAATACATTGGTTTCGAACCCTATATGTGTATTACTGTTTATGTTGGCTTCAGGAATATTGGCGGTGAAGTACCATTGACTGGTTTCAAAAATATCGTTGTATGCAATTCTTAATTGGCTGTTTGAGAACTTCTTCTCAAGTCCGAAATTTAAAGCACCTAGTGCTTTAAGCTCTGAGACTCCAAAAAGTTGCTTGGATTGATAATATCCAGATAATTCAATAGTGAACTTGTGAGGTAGGGAGAATTTTTGAGATCCGTTAAAAGTCAAATTTTTGATGGTAAGGTCTACAGGATTGTCCAAATAAATGGCCTTCAGGTTTATGTAGTTAAAAGCTCCATTAATCTGCCATTCCCACCATTTGGTTATAGAAAAAGGGACAGACAAATTCACACTATAATTGTTTCTATAATCAAGATTCTCAGCCTTGCTTACTTGCTTATTATCTTCATTTATACGCGGTTGAAATAATGATATTGAGTTTTTATCATGGCTATATTGCAATGAAAGAAGGATAGACTTAAATCTATATTCGGCTTTAAAAGCATCAGTCAGAGCCGGTAGCAAGCTCTCATTTCCACTCCAAAAGCTATTAGGATCTAGAAAAATTACGAAAGGTGCAATTTGGAAGAATGAAGGTCTGGTAATTCTTCGGCTATAAGAAAGTACAAAGCTATTGTTTTTGTTAATCGTGTTTTGAAAGAATACGCTCGGAAACCAGTTTCCAAAATTTCTATCTACTACATTCTGTGCTTTCTCGGTGTCTATGTTTGTGATAGTATGCTCATATCTCAAACCTGCTTGTATATCAATTTTTTCTGAAACATTTATGGTTGAAGCCAAATATCCAGCAGAGATATCTTCTTCCATATCAGCAAGACTTGTTAGATTGTCGTCTCTAACTAAGATTCCATTTTCTAAGTTTTCAACAATTATATCATTATTAAGTCTCGATGATGAATACTTACCACCAGCCTCAAGGTTTACCTTTTCACTTATTTTAAAAGAGTAATCTATTTTGCTTACCCAAGTTTTAATGGGTGTTTTTTTCTTGCTGGTAAGTCCTATTGTATTTGATAAAGCTCCTTGCTGATCAAAATAATTCTGATCATAATCTGTTGGGTTCTCTGAGTCGTAATCTATGTAATCTAGGTCTATTGAGAGTGATTGTTTATCGTTAATATCATGCGTGATATTAAAATTACCTAATAGCAAGAGCCATTTATTTATTTCAAACGTACTCATTGTGGTTCTTTGAGTAGATGTGCTGTTGTATTGATAAATATCAGCAAGAGCATCCATTTCCCAATTCCTGTCAAAAGCACTTATGAGACCTCCTATTGTCGTCTTCTTGCCAATGTTCCAATCTATCCCAATTCGCCCATTATGCACGCGGGTAAATGCATCACGGTCGTTGTCTGTATCGTAGACATTCAAATCATTATTGATAAGAACACTGCGGTCGCCAGTAAAAAGCTGTTGAGTTACATTCATTCTGTAAGCATAGTCGCCATAGATGTTGAATTTTTCGCTTCTATTATTAAAGTTGATACTTCCACCATACTTTTCTTTCCGGCCGTATCCTGAGAAAAGAGAGAGGTTGCCATTTGTTCCGGTATCAATGGATTTTTTGAGTACAATATTGATCATACCGGCATCGCCTTGTGCTTCATATTTTGCTGGAGGTGTTGTTATTAGTTCAATTTTTTCCAGACTTTCAGCATTCATACCATCCAGCATTTGCACTGCTGCATCCAATGGCATTTGCGATATTTTCCCATTAATCATTATCCTGACTCCTTGCTTGCCAGCCAGTGCAATGGAGTTATTCATTCTGTCTACTGTTATACCAGGGGACCTCGCTAATACATCCAGCGTGGAACCACCTGAAGCACTGATATTGCTTTCAACATTGATGATGGTTCTATCAATTTTTTGTTCGAAGAGTGGCTTTTCGGCTTCAATAACTACTTCGCTTAATTGCTTAGAATCCTCTGTTCCTATCAGATTGTCGTACTTTTTTGATGGATTTGCTGATGTCAGTTGAAAGATATCTGTATAAACATCTTTATAGCCTATAAACTTAATCTGCAAGATAAATGGCCCTGATTTGGAAGTGCTAATCATGAATTTTCCCGAGGTGTCTGTTATGTCTCCTTTTACAAGGGTCGAATCAGAGCTATTCAAAAGTAACACATTGGCATAAGGTAAGGGAGCTTGATTGCCATCAACATATTTACCAGAAACTTGAAATTGTGCCTGTAAGGAGAAGGAAATGCAGATAAGCAGGAATGTAGCACCATTTTTCATAGCAGAAATATTGAATTAGAAGGAATAATAATTACCAATTAGGTAGAGAGGCGGTGCTACCTGTTTCAATGTAATATTAATATTTATAAATTGCTAATAACTAGAAGGTTATAAACTTCTCAATAATTGAGTGATGTAAGAAATGGAATAGAATTCAAGGCAGATAAAAATCAAATACTGAATCATTCATAGATTTGAAATGACCTTTAGGACATTTGTCAAATTCTGTTTTGAGTCACAGTATTAACACTATTGCTATTTAAATTTTTGCGTACTTATTATTTTGAATTTTCTATTGATAGAAATATTTAGTGAATCTGGCATTGGGAGAGGTTCTCCATCAACATGATATGTTTTGGAGTCAGAAGTGATAGTTAACCTGGAGGTTTTAACGAACTCGATATACTTTGAAGCTTTAAGTGTACAGGTAAGAATTCGGTAGATAAAGACTGGTATGTAGTAAAAAGGTAATGGCTTAACCAGTACTACTTCCAGGATTCCATCATCAAAAATTGCTTGTGGCGCGATATAAACATTATTTCCAAACTGTCTTGTATTCGCTACATTGATCATCTGATAAAAACCTGATATTTTAGAGTCATCAAATTTTATCTCAGCCATTATTGGCGTGTAATTAAAATAGGCCTTAATTGTTAAAACTATGTAGGAGAGTAGTCCACGCCTTTTTAAGTTTTTAAAGTCATCTGCAACCTTACTATCAATACCCAAGCCAATCATATTACATGAAAACACCTTATTCACAGACACCAGATCTATCAATTGAGTTTGTCCCAATTCGATCTGTGACATCAAAATATTAAGATCTTTTTTAAAGCCAATTTCCTTTGCAAAACCATCTCCAGAGCCACTGGGTAAGATAGCTAAGATGATGTTATCATTATCAATTGTGTATTTTAATACATTGTTTAATGTGCCATCACCACCACATATGACTAATACCTTGTAGTCTTGAATGGCATTGCTCATAAAATCATCAAACTCATCTTTTGAATTACTTATGAAGTATTGAATTTGAGGATCGTAATTTAAGAGTGCTTTAATTATTTTGTCAGGATTCTGCTTCCCTGAGTGAGGATTGATAATGAAAAGGATATCTTTTATTGCTATCATTTCTTTCATTATACCAACTTTTGATAACTGCTCATGATCAATTAGCGCTAATTAAACGCCCTCTTTATTTGAATGTAAGAATAGCAAAGAAGACGAGTTGATGAAAGTGAAATTGTCATATTATTTTAAGTTTTCTGAACGCTCAAAGTCTAATTCTTACCACTCAAGGAAGATAAAAATCAAATACTGAATCATTCATGCATTTGAAATGGCCTTTAGGACATTTGTCAAACCCGATTTTTGAGCACGGCCGGCAGTCGATTTTATTGTTTTCAAACACAGTAAACTTCGTACGGTAAGGGTACATGCCAAATGAGGGTATGGTGTTACCCCAAATGCTGAAAACCTGTTTTTTGAAGGCTGCTGCAATATGCATAAGTCCGGTATCATGGCTGAATACATGAGTGGCCTGTTTTACCAAGGAGGCTGATTGGTTCAGGTTGTATTTGCCACACGCATTATAAATGATGGTTTTTTTGTTAAGCCTGGTAAGGCCTTCTTCCATTGGCTCTGACTTGGTTGTTTTCTGGAAGAAACTTTCTATTTTATTGGCGTTTTCAGCATCATCAGTTCCACCCAATAAAACTACAGGCTTATTGATTTTATCACAAAGCTCAATCATGCGTTTTAATGGTAGTCTTTTGGTGCCATGTTGTGCGCCAATAGCATATGCCACATACTCTTTTCTGTGGGTTTCAGGCAGCCAATCCATAGGCACTTCATCTGCTTCAGGTATAAAATAATCAAGACCTAAGGCATCCATTTTTACACCAAAGCCTGAGACGGTATCCATATACCGGTCTACAATATGTCGGTTTGGGAGCTTGTCAATCTTCAAGTTAACCTTCAACCATTTCTCCCAATTGAGCTTTTTGAAGGTGTGGCTTTTAACCCCGAGTCTAGCTTTTATAATTCTGGTTCTTAGGTTATTATGGAGGTCTATGACAGCGTCAAACTTCTCTTTCTTTAACGCAGAAATTAGCTGACCAAGATTACCATCAAGATAGTGTGCTTTATCTATGTATGGGTTGTTATCTATAATAGTCCGGAATGATGATTTGGTGAGATAGTGAACCTCACAATCTGTCAGCTGGGTTTTCAGATTTCTCACTACTGGTGTAGTAAGCACAATATCACCAATGGAAGAAAAGCGGATGACTAATATTTTTTTTGGACTCATATTAGCTCACCAGGCTTAATGCGTTGGCTTTTCTTTTAGTGAAGAATTCATCTATTTCTTTTAGCGAAAGGCTGTTCAGATTATTAGCTTTAGTAAGTCCGCCTTTTCTGCCTACTTGTAATCCGTAATACATGTCTGCATAGCCCTCCATTTTATGTGCATCCGGGTTGATGCTTAGCATTACACCTTTTTCAATGGCATAGTTGACCCAGCGCCAGTCAATGTCCAATCGCCAAGGGTTGGCGTTAATTTCAATGGCCACATTGTTTTTGGCGCAGGCTTCAATAATTGCCTGGTGATCCACAGGATAACCCGGTCTTTTTAAGAGTAATCGGCCAGTCATGTGACCAAGGATAGTTGTAAAAGGGTTTTCAACGGCCTTTAATACTCTTTCTGTTGCTTTTATTTTATCCATGCTCATAGCAGAGTGGATTGAAGATACAATGAAATCGAAACTCGCAAGTACATCGTTGCTGTAATCCAAGCTTCCATCTGGTAAAATATCACATTCAATGCCTTTGAATATTTTGAAAGGCTTCATTTTCGAGTTTAGATCATCAATTTCCTTCTGCTGATCTGCCACTCTGTTTTCATATAGGCCATTTGCATAATAGAAGGAAGACTTGCTGTGGTCGGTTATTCCAAGATACTCATAACCCAACCGCTGACATTCCATGGCCATTTCCTCCAGCGTATGCTGCCCGTCACTATAGGTAGAATGGTTGTGCAAGATGCCTTTAAGGTCTTCCATCTCTATAAGCTCCGGAAGACCATCAGCTTTAATTTTTTCTAAGTTGGTAGAGCTTTCTCTAAGTTCGGGTGCAATGAAAGGCAGGTCAGCCAAGTCATAGACCTCTTTCTCTTTCTGTATTTTCTTGAAACCTAATAGCGCCTTTAATGACTTACCATCTTTCACTTTCTGGGCTAAATGCTCAGGAGAGCCGGTGGTAAGAAAAAGCTGCTTTTGAAAATCGTCAACCCCACAAAAGAGGAAGACAATATCTGACTTTTCATACTTTCCCCGAACAGCAAAAGGACTCGATTTTTTAGCATCAATTTCTAAGCCTTGAATTTGGGATATTATATCATTAAGATGTTCGAAATCATCACTTCCTAACAAAAAAGTTAATTCATCTATGATCTCCATTTTTCTCCTGAACGACCCTGTTGGAGACACTAGAACATTAGCATCGATGGCCTTAATAGCATCAATAAAATATTTGCTGATAGGCTCAGCCTGTGCAAAAAGCAGCTTACCTTCGTTTTCTTTCCTTAATAAAATGGCACTTTTGATATTTTCAGCGGTTTTGGCTCCGAAACCATTCTGCTTTGATAGCTCGCCATTTTCTGCAATTTCAAATAGCTGGTCTATAGAAGTGATGTCCAGCTCTTGCCATAGCTGCTTAATTTTTTTAGCCCCTACACCTTTCAATTCCATGATCTCTAAGATCCCTTCTGGCGTTTTGCTTTCCAGCTCATCATGAAGAGTAAGTTGACCTTTGGTGTTGATCTCGTCTATTGCCGAGGCAATGCTTTTGCCTACTCCACTTATAGCTTCAAGTTCTGCTTTAGTTTGATTTGCCAGCGCTGCATCAAATCTCTCCAGTTGAAAAAGGGCGCTGTTGTAGCTTTTTACTTTAAACTCATTTTCGTCATGCAGCTCCATCAGGGCTACTGTTTTCTTCAAGAGTTTAATTATTGTTTTATTATCCAATTTATAAATCTTAGTTTATAACTCATCAATTAAATAGAGTAGTCCCCTTATTTGGGGGAAGCGATTCTCCTAAATAAAAACAATTTTGCAGATGATTGTTAACCTTTAACTGCATATCAATTGTTAATATTGATTTTATGTAAATTTAAGAAAAAGGAATTCACGAATAAGAAAAAGGTATTTGCAAATGAACTATTGGTTAATGAAATCTGAGCCGGGTACTTATGCATGGGCTGATCTGGTTAAAGACAAAAAAACATATTGGGATGGGGTGAGAAACTATCAAGCCAGAAACAATATGAAAGAAATGAAAGTGGGTGATTTGGCACTATACTATCACAGTGTTAATGAAAAATGTGTGGTGGGAATTGCTAAAATAGTAAAGGAGTTTTATCAGGATCCAACTACTGATGATGACAGATGGGTAGTAGTGGATATTGCGCCTGTAGAAAAATTGAAGAACCCAGTGACTTTAGCAATGATTAAGGCTGAAGAGAGATTGTCTGAGATGGTGTTGGTTAAGAATTCAAGGCTTTCTGTTCAGCCAGTTAGAAAAGAAGAGTTTGATTTAATAATAGGAATGGGCCAATAATAATGAGATACTGTTTTTTTCTATGTTGCTTCTTTTTCGTTTCCATGTCCTTTGGTCAGGTAAAACAGACGCACATCTATGAGCTGGAGAAGAAAAACACAGATGATTTTTTTACTGTGCTTCCTGCCGGTGAAAAAGGGGTGGTTATTTTTAGAGATACGGATGACTATAAAAAGGGTGATAAGTGGCAGGTGGTGGCTCTTGATACCACACTTGTTGAAAAATGGAACATCGAACTATCTATAGACACCAGGTATAATTTTAAAGGGTATGACCTTAAAAATTCTACCATCTACTTTCTGTTTAGGAGGGGTGAGATGGAGAAAAATGACTACCACCTGATTACCATTTCTATTGATGATGGGGAAGTTACACGCTATGATATAGCAAATGAAATAGCATTAAGCCTAAGCCATCTGGTTATGCTTTCTGATAGAATGATTTTGGCAGGTTACGTCAACTTTAGCCCGACATTGGTGGCATATAAGATGGGTGGAGAAAGCTTCGAAGTTGTTCCTGGCTTTTTTAAGGATAGAAGTACCATTGTTGATTTAAGAAGTAACGAGAATGGCACCTTCAACTCTGTCACTTTAGAAAAGGATTACGCTGCTAATTATATCAAGCTAAGAACATACAGTGATGATGGCGAGTTGCTATTTGAGCGTCAGGTAGAGTCAGATGACAAACATTTTGTGTTAAGTGCCAAATCAAGTGGTTTTATTGATGGTAATTTTGCCATAGCAGGAACCTATTCTTTCAGAAGGTCATATTATGCAGCTGGTATTTATTTGGCAATTGTAAAACCAAGGGGGCAGGACAATATTATTAAATACCACAGCTTCGCAGACCTCAACCACTTTTTCGATTATATGAAGCCAAAAAGGGCTGCTCGTGTAAGAGCAAGGCTGAAAAGAAGGTCAGAAAGAGGCAAGGAACTGAATTACACTTCCAAGCTGCTGCTTCATGAAGTAAGAAAGTCAAAAAATGGCTACCTGCTGGCAGCTGAGATCTATGACCCTGAGTATGTTGAGCGAGGCACAGGCACTAATTACAATGGCTTTGGGTTCGATGATCGAAATGCTATCAGGAACAGAAATAGGGCGTCTCAAAGTTATGCAAAACAGCCTAGCAGGCTTCAGAATGTGGAAGATGCTGATCATTTCGAGTACCTGGAGTCTATTGTTGTGGAGATAGACAAGCAAGGAGATATTGTATGGGATAACAGCATGAAAATTGAAGATGTTGAAACAAACTCATTGGAGCAGGTAGTGCAATTAACGCAGACCGGTGACATGGTAAATATGATTTATAAAGCTGAAGATGAAATTAAATATCAATCAGTTCAACAAGATTCGATTGTAGAGGTTAATAAGGAGCCATTGAAGTTGCCCAATGAATATGATAAGATCAACCACACTTTTGATGGTTCGGGAAGAAGTGAATATTGGTATGGTAATAATTTTATTGTCTGGGGGTATCACAAAGTGGAAAACAAAGTAGAGACAGAAAGCAGGAATAGAAATGTCCTTTTTATCAACAAAGTCGTTTTTAAGTAAAGTTGTACTCACACACTTACTTACATTATTTGGGCATTTTGGTTTTAGCCAAATAACCCAACCAGATCGCTTTGAGGTAGATTCAGAAGGAGCAAACTTTGAAGTTATTTCTGCTAAAAATCAAGGCGCATTTTTGGTTAATACTGTACTTGATATTCCCAAAAAGGAATTTTCATGGCAAGTGTTTAAACTTGATACGGCTTTTAATTTGGAATGGAACAGAACTTATGCTGTTCCTCAAAATCAGGAGCTATTAGGTAAGTATTATAGTAATGGCAAATTATATTTCCTTTTCAGAAAGAATGAGGTTAAGAACAGAAATCTGGAACTTATATCATTTGATCAGCAAACTGGGCAGGCGGAGAGCTTTGTCATAAGGAATTATATTCCATTCGTATATTTTGATTTTAAAGTGCATAATAATGCTGCAGTAGTTGGTGGTTACTATAATTTCAGGCCAATTGTAATCCTGTTCAACCTTCAGGAAGGCATTCCTATAGTGTTGCCCGGCCTTTTCGAAGATCGCTCAGAATTGGCTCAAATAAGCATGAACAAGAATGCAACTTTTGACATCCTTTTAACAGGAAGGAATATTTTAAAACAAACCACCTTATTTCTGTATACCTATAATTATGAAGGTGTATTGGTAAAGAAAACTGACTTAAAGCCTGAGCATAAAAAGGAGCTCTTATTCGGCCGATCTAAAACGCTTCCAGATGGCAAGCAAATTATAGCAGGTGTTTATGGGAGAAGTATTTCTACTGACTATTCAAGGGGGGTTTTTATGGCTGATGTTGAAAGGGAGGATGAGCAAAGTATCTCTTATTACAACTATGCCGACCTGAAGAACTTCTTTAATTATATGCGCGCCAAAAGAGAAAAGAGGGTACTGGAAAGAATAGAGAGGAGGAAGATAAAACAGAAAAGGCTCCGATTTAATTACAGACTCCTGGTGCATGATCTTATACCTCAGGGTGATCATTATATACTTTTAGGCGAAGCTTTTTATCCTAAATACAAAAATGTAAGTGGTACTTATTACGGGTCAGGAACAATTATGTGGACTACCAATAACGGTATTCTTAAAAATTCAAGAGTGTTTGAAGGGTTTAAATATACCCATGCGGTGGTTCTGGGTTTTGACAAAGAAGGGAAACTGCTTTGGGACAATAGTTTTGAGATAAACGATGTTTTGTCGCAGCGACTTGAGCAATATGTGCACGCCAGTGTAAGTGAAGATAAGATTGCACTTTTATATGTTTATGAGGATTTTATTAGGTCTAAAATTATTAGTGAAGATCAGGTGTTGGAAGGCAAAGAGTTAACTCCAGTGGCATTAAAGAATAAAAATGATGTAGTCAGAGAAGGAGGCACAGAGCTAATGGGCATTGAATCTTGGTATAATAATGTCTTCTATGTTTACGGCACACAAAAAATTCAAAATCCGGGTGTTGATAATATTCCTCTACAGAGAGAGGTGTTTTTTATCAATAAAGTGATTTACAAATGAGATAATTATATATTTGCATCAGTTTGACAATGCAAAAGAAACTAATACTCGACTCCAACCTACTCAGTATAACAGTCAATAGACTTTGTCAACAACTTATTGAAAATCATGGTGATTTCTCACAAACGGCAATTTTAGGTATGCAGCCGCGCGGTATTCATTTGGCCGAAATGATTCATCAGAAGCTGGAAGAGACCACAAACCAAAAGATAGATCTTGGTTATTTAGATACTACCTTCTTTAGAGATGACTTCAGAAGAAGAGATAGCCCCGTTGCAGCTAATGCCACCAAAGTCCCATTTATTATAGAAGGTAGAAAAGTCATTTTGATAGATGATGTGCTTTATACTGGCCGAACTGTAAGAGCTGCCATGGATGCCATGATTGCATTTGGTCGCCCAAGTAAGGTGGAGCTTCTGACTTTGGTTAATAGAAAATACTCGAGGCAATTGCCGATTGAAGCCGATTATATAGGTATTGATGTCAACACTTTGGATACCCAGAAGGTGTTGGTGGAACTTGAAGCGCTGGGAAGTAAGAAGAACAAAATTTGGTTGATAAATAAGGATACACAATAATGTCACAACTTAGTCAGAAACACCTCCTTGGCATCAAAGACATTAACCGTAAGGACATTGAACTCATTTTCGAGACCGCAGCTAATTTCAAAGAGGTAATCAACAGACCGATAAAAAAAGTACCTTCTTTACGCGACATTACTATAGCCAATGTGTTCTTTGAGAACTCTACAAGAACCAAATTATCATTTGAGCTGGCTGAGAAAAGGCTTTCAGCAGATGTAGTAAACTTTTCATCTTCTAATTCTTCCGTTAAGAAGGGTGAGACCCTACTTGATACTGTTAATAATATCCTGGCTATGAAAGTGGATATGGTGGTTATGAGGCACAGCAGCCCCGGAGCCCCACATTTTTTAGCGAAGAACATAAAAGCAAATATTGTAAATGCTGGTGACGGTACTCACGAGCATCCTACGCAAGCTCTATTAGATTCCTTTTCCATCTATCAGAAATTCGGAAAACTTGATGGACTTAAGGTGGCTATTATAGGTGATATTCTTCACTCCAGGGTGGCGTTATCTAATATATTCGCACTTCAGAAAATGGGAGCCGAGGTAATGGTTTGTGGACCAATAACCTTACTGCCCAAGTACATAGCTTCTTTAGGCATAAAAGTGGAGTTGGATGTCCGCAAAGCACTTGAATGGTGTGATGTTGCTAATGTGCTGAGAATTCAATTAGAAAGGCAGCATATTAAATACTTCCCTTCCTTACGAGAGTATTCCTTATACTACGGCATCAATAAGAAGATGCTTGATAGTCTGGATAAGGAGATTACCATAATGCACCCGGGCCCGATTAACAGGGGAGTAGAACTTAATTCTGATGTGGCTGACTCAGATCACTCCATTATTCTGGAACAGGTAGAAAACGGTGTTGCTGTAAGAATGGCTGTTTTATACCTTCTTGCTGGCATCAACTAAAATGTAGGCTATGCTAGCATTTTTAGATGTCTTATTATTTATTATCCATATCTTAATTATTGGCTTCAATCTATTCGGCTGGATCATTCCAAAGTTCCGAAAGGCACACCTTTGGTTAGTAGCTGCTACGTTGTTTTCCTGGTTGGTCTTGGGGATCTGGAAAGGCTGGGGTTATTGTATACTTACAGACTGGCATTGGGATATTAAAAGACAATTGGGTGAGAAGCATTTGCCTAACTCTTTTATTAAATATCTGACTAACAATATTTTAGGTTTTGAATGGAGCAGCAGTACGGTGGACATAATAACCCTTAGCACTTTTGTTGTTGCAATAGCCCTTTCCATGCGAATCAATTTTTTTACTAAAAAATAAAACTGCCCTGAGGATTAGCTCAAGGCAGTCTCTGGCTAGATAAAACTATTTTTCATAAAACCAAGTGCTTCTGTTCTGAGTTGATTGAAGACTGAAGATGATTTTAAATTCTTAACCATTGGCAGTTTAGTAAAATTATATACTTAAGTCAAAGAAAAACATATTTAAAATCTGGCATTTAACATTATTTAAGAAATTTAATATTGATCTAAATAGTAATAGGCATTTTAAATATTTGATTTATAGATAAATAAAGAATTAAACATATGTTTATTTGTCTGGGAATGTAAGTACAGGCAACTTGATATGCTGTATCACTTCTTTTGAAAGGCTATCATGACTTAGCCAGTCAAAGAAACTATATTTTCTAGGCATAATAGCGAGTAGGTCAGGTTGGTTCACTTCAATATACTCTTTGAGCCCCTCCCATAATGATTGATTTTTTATAGTCATAAAATGGTGATTCACTCCCTGGAAATAGTCATTGAGCTTAGCGGATTCATAGACTTCTAACAACTCTTTCTCTTCGATATATTTTTCGATGTGAAACATCTCAATTTCGCTACCATAGGAGTAAGCAAATTCTAAAATTATGTCAAGCAACGAAGTATGATCTATATGCTTGTAATCAACACCGAATCCTATTTTATTGAAACTTTGATATTGATATTCAGGAGGGATAGTTAATACTGGTACTGTACTACTTGAAACGATTTTATAAGAAAATGTTCCTGCAAGCTCGTCATAAGGACTTTGGATGCCATCCGTACCCATAATAATCAAATCAATACCGAAAGTGTCTACTGCCCAAAGTATCGCCTCTTTTTTTGATTTTTCGGTCACGAGTATATCGGTTAAAATATTAACAAGGTGAGGATCATCGTTAATCAGCTTGGAGATTCTGTCAATCTGGGGTGATTTTTCCACATTGTTAATATCAACAGATGTGGTCTCTTCGTCCAACGCGTTTAAAATCAGTAATGTGGCTTCAAACTTTTCGGCTATATGTCCTGCATAATGTAATGCATTAATTGAGCAGGATGAAAAATTAATGGGCAGCAGTATTTTTTTTAC
>NZ_SMLV01000357.1 GCF_009711525.1 Fulvivirga lutimaris | reverse complement strand
ATTTAGGAAATCTGGAGATGATTTTATCTGGTTTTATTTGCAGGCGTCATCATGCAATTCCCAAAAAGAACTTATAATTTCATGTTATGATAAGGAACATCATTCTTTTGACCCTAACAGGTCTCTTTTTATATTCATCAGTTCTGGCGCAAAGAATTGAGACGGTTGTTCAAAGAGGACATTATGAAGCGGTAAAGGCGGTTGCTTTTACTCCAGATGGTAAATATCTACTAACGGGCAGCCGTGATAAATCCATAAAACTTTGGGAGGTGAACACCGGACGTGAGCTGAGGTCATTTCTTGGACATCAGTCAACCGTAAATGATATAGCAGTTAGTGCTGATGGTAAGTTCTTTATCAGCAGTAGCGCTGATAAAACTGCAAAGATGTGGAACATCAGTACCGGAGAATTAATAAAGACCTTTAGTGGCCATACTGACTATTTGACTTCGGTGGCATTGAGTCATGATAACAAGTTGCTGATCACAGGTGGTTTTGATTGGGAAGCTAAACTCTGGGATGTGGCTTCAGGTGAAATGCTTAAGACTTTTAAGGTAAACCCGGATAAAGGACTGGGCTATGGAATAAATGCCAGGTTTAGTCCTGATGTCAAGAAGGTGGCATTTGGAGGTGATAACCGAAGTGTCATGATCTATGATATTGCCTCTGGAGGGAAACTGGAGGAGTACAAGCCTGAAAAGGGTTTCTGTGGTGGTTGTGCCACGTTCATCACTTTTAAAAATGATCAGGAAATATTCTCTGCCAGCAATAAAGGTGATCTTAAATTGTGGGCAACGAGTGGGGGCAAGACTTTAGATACTTATTATACTAATCCATCAGAATTCACTTCTATCGACCTTTTTGATGATAAGCTGTTAATCACCACTGAGGATTCCTTGAAGATTTATAGCGCAAAATCTAAAAAGCTTCTGCTGGCGCAAAACCTAGAATTGGATAAAGAAATAACGGATGCAAGGTTCAGCCCGGATGGAAAAACGATAGCCATTTCTTGTGATGATACATTGGTTAGGCTTTATGATTCCACAACCGGAGCTTTGATCACAATATTTCAAGGCTTCTTAAACCTAACAGATAAAGCGGGTATAGAATACGATAAATCGAGCTGGGACTATTACATCAGAAAGTATACAAGTCTTAAAAACGATGTCAGGATAAGCCCTGATGGAAAATACCTTGTGAAAGGCAAGATTGGCAGTATTGTAAGAATGTGGGAAGTAGCCTCCGGAAAGATAACGCAGGAATTCATAGGCCACGAAAAAGCGGTGCTTAGCACGGAGTTTTCTACTGATGGTAAGTACTTACTTACAGCAGGTGCAGATAGAAAGGCCATGCTTTGGGATGTAGCAACTGGCAAATTGATTAGGGAGTTTGTTGGTCATCGGGATGTTATTTTTAACGTGGCTTTTAGTGCTGATCAAAAAAGTATTGCCACAGGCAGTTGGGATGGCACCGCAAAAGTTTGGGATTTGGAAACAGGAGAGTTGAAACAAACGCTACTCTTTGAACAAAGTGCGCCTTATAAATTAGAATTCTATAACAATGATATATACTTGTTAATAGCAGGTCTTGATAAGACCTTAAAGCTATGGGAGATTGATAGCAAAATGGAAGTCCGCAACTTTTTGGGACACACAGACATTATTCATGATTTTGATATTGCACCAGATAATAAGACTGCGGTCTCTGCAAGCTGGGATGGTAAGGTTAAATTTTGGAATATAGGTTCAGGTCTACAAAGCGCCCGAATGTCAGATCATGAAGGACCTGTTTATGCAACGGCTTTTAGCAATGATGGCATGCAGCTGGCAACCGCTGGGTTGGACAGAGATATTAGGATCAGAAATGCGGCTAATGGTACTGTTGAAAAGAAACTCGTGGGACATGTGGCCTCAGTGACGTCATTGGAGTTTAGTAGTGATAATGCAACACTTATTAGCGCAAGTGAAGATGGTATGGTCAAAGTTTGGGATGTGACCACTGGCAAGGAGCTGGTGTCCTACATTATTCTAAATCAGAAAGATTGGATGGCTATAAATGCCAATGGCTATTTTAATGCTACTGACGGTGCGATGCAAAACATTTCTTTTGTACAGGGAATGAAAAGCTTTAGTGTGGATCAGTTTTTTGATGAATTCTATAAACCTGATTTATTAAAGAAGACTTTTAATAATCGGGGTGGCGATCAATTGAATATGATCGATAAAATTGAAAAATCTCCACCTCCTACGATTGAATTTATTTCGCCTCCCAATAATGAGACCAGCAAGACGGATAAAATTGATGTCTTTGTTAAGGTTTCAGACGCTGGAGGAGGAGTAAGTTCTGCCAGACTGATACACAACGGTAAAATCATTATGGATAAACCAGTGGAGGTGAAGCCAGGTAAATCCATTGTCTTAAATGAGGTGGTGCAGTTAGTGCCTGGTACAAATTATATAGAGGCCACTGCCAAAAGCAAAGGCAATATTGAATCTAAAAAGTACCGTGTTAGAGTTGATTTTGGTGAAAAAATGAAGTCAACACTTTATTTGGTGGTGATTGGTATCAATCAATATGAAAATGAGGCACTTAATCTCAATTATGCTGCAGCAGATGCTAAAGGCTTTAAGGAGTTGATCATGTCAAGTTCTGAAAAGCTATATGATAAGATTGAGCTGGTAACCCTGTATGATTATGAAGCTACCAAGGATAATATTATTAATAAACTCAATGAACTTTCGAAAATAATAAAGCCCAATGATGTTTTGTTCTTTTATTATGCTGGTCATGGTAGTATGGTAGACAATGAGTTTTACTTTGTGCCTACGGATAATGTAAAACTTTACAGTGAAGATAAACTAAGAAAGAACGGCATTACCGCTACTGAGATGCAGTCGCAATTAACCAACATTGCTGCTTTAAAGCAGGTTGTTTTTATTGATGCTTGCCAGTCGGGCGGTGGTGTGGAAATGCTGGCGCAAAGAGGGGCGGGAGAAGAGAAGGCACTTGCACAATTATCACGGAGTACAGGCATTCATATATTAGCTGCTGCCGGCAGCGAGCAATTTGCTACTGAGTTCACAGAGTTGGGACATGGCCTTTTCACACATGTTCTTTTGGAGGCACTTTCTGGTAAAGCTGACGGTGCTCCCAAAGATGGCAAGATTACAATCTATGAACTGAAGTCATATTTGGATGATCAGGTGCCGGAGTACTCAAAGAAATATAAAGGTGCAATGCAGTTTCCTCATACCTTTTCCCGTGGTCAGGACTTTCCTTTGGTAATTGAATAATATGAGTGAGATTAAACTGGTAAAAGCCATCAAGGATGACTTGCCGGAAGTGTTAGCATTGAGAATTGCCACAATGAGTGAGCATCTGGAAGAAGTAGGCTGGTCTATGTCTGAAGATGAACACATGAAACGAGTGATGAAGAACTTCGACTGTGGGCATATGATATGGTCAGATAATGCTGTTGTAGGCTTCATCAAATACAAGGAGCAGCCAAAGTCATTGGATATCATACAATTCCAGATATCTCCTGAACATCAGGGTAAAGGTCTTGGAAAAATGGTGCTGGAGATCATTGAATCTCAAGCCCATACTAAACAAAAAGGCCTGTCACTGAAAGTTCTAAAGGCAAATCCAGCCAAACGGCTCTATGAGCGGTTTGGCTTTAAAGTAGTTGGTGAAGATGAGTTTGAGTTTTTTATGGAGAAGTCTCTTAAAGTCCCCAGTTCTTAAACCCCAGTATAATTAAAAGGCGTGATCACCTTTAACTCACTTTTGATCGCGTCACTAACATTCAATGTTTCAATGAAATTATGAATGCTGTCTTTAGTGATTTTCTCATTCTTACGGGTCAGCTCTTTCAGTGCCTCGTAAGGTTTTGGATAACCCTCTCTCCTTAGTACGGTCTGAATAGCCTCAGCAACCACAGCCCAATTTTCTTCAAGATCAGCATCAAGTGCGGCCCGGTTAAGCTCAAGCTTATTCAATCCTTTTTTCAATGATTGAAGTGCTATGATCGTATGAGCTAAAGGTACACTTACGTTTCTCAAAACAGTCGAGTCTGTAAGATCTCGTTGAAGTCTAGAGATAGGAAGTTTTGCAGAGAGGTGCTCAAATATGGCATTAGCGATTCCCAGGTTACCTTCTGCATTTTCAAAGTCGATAGGGTTAACCTTATGTGGCATTGCCGATGATCCTATTTCTCCTGCCTTGATCTTTTGCTTAAAATAGTTGCTGGCCACATATTGCCAAATGTCCCTGCTTAAGTCAACCAGGATAGTATTGATTCTTTTGATGTTGTCAAATAAGGCCGCTAGGTTATCATAATGCTCAATCTGTGTAGTAGGATGACTTCTTTCCAAGCCTAGATAGTTCTTAACAAAATTATTCCCGAAATCTACCCAGTCAAATTCAGGGTAGGCCACATGATGTGCATTAAAGTTTCCTGTAGCTCCACCAAACTTAGCCGAATAAGGAACAGTGGCAAGCAATTCCAATTGCTTGTTTACTCTTTCATTAAAGACCTTAAATTCCTTACCTAATCTTGTAGGCGATGCAGGCTGACCGTGCGTTTTAGCAAGCATGGCAATGTCTTTCCATTCCGTAGCAAAGGCATCAATAAGTGTATTTACTTCATTCAATAAAGGCAAAAGTTGAGCGCTAATTGACTCCATCAGTGAAAGAGGAATAGATGTATTATTGATATCCTGGGAGGTAAGACCAAAGTGAATAAATTCTTTATAGTCACTTAATTCCATCTCATCAAACTTCTCTTTGATAAGGTATTCAACAGCCTTTACATCATGGTTGGTCACCTTCTCTATCTCCTTGATTTTAAGGGCATCTTCTTCGGTGAAATTTTGGTAGATAGCTCTTAAGGAATCAAATAAATTGTTGTCAACATTTTTGAGCTGTGGCAGTGGTAACTCACAAAGCGCAATGAAGTATTCAATCTCAACCTGAACCCTATATTTTATAAGACCAAATTCCGAAAGGTAGGGAGCAAGTCCTTCTGTTACTTTTCTATATCTTCCGTCAATAGGAGAAAGGGCAGTGAGATTATTGAGCTTCATATAATTTATATCTGTTGAATATTAAGAAGGCGCAAAGTTACAAAAATTGAACTTCCACTCATGTAAAATGTTTACTCAAAGAAAACCAATTGGCTAGTTTTGCAGACCAAATGAGGAAAATACTTTTTATTGCTACAGCGTTTCAATTTTTTGCTGGCGTTTTATTGGGTCAGGTTAACACTGACAAATACAAACTCAATATCTCTCAAGCCACTGAGCCAATTGTTATAGATGGTGAGTTGACCGAGTCTACATGGTCGACAGCAGATAAAGCCGATAATTTTATAACCCTATTTCCACAAGATTCTTTACCTGCAACCTCACAAACGGTTGTAATGATGACTTATGACAATGCCAATTTATATATTGCGGGCATTTGTTATGTAGATTCAAAGAAAAGACATGTAGTTCAGTCGTTAAAAAGAGACTTTGGATTTAGTCGTAATGATAATGTAAGTATATATCTGGGTACATTTAATGACTTTACCAATGGTTTTACTTTTGGTGTTACTCCATTAGGAATTCAGCGTGAGGGTTTAGTCACCAATGGTCAAAATGTCTCGACAGACTGGGATAATAAGTGGTTTTCAGAAGTAATAGATTATGGTGATCGATGGGAATTTGAAATGAAAATCCCTTTTAAAACCATACGCTATAATGAGAAAGCAGATGAATGGAACATTATCTTTTTGAGAAAGGATGTAAAGAACAATGAAGAATCAACTTGGGCACCGGTTCCTCAAGGTTATAGACCATCTAGTTTTGCATTTGCTGGGCAAGCTGTATTTGATAAAAAACTAAAGAAGGCCGGTCCGAATGTAGCGGTTATACCATTTGTTTCTGCAGCATCTTCAAAGAATTTTGAGGAAGGTACAGCAACCGAAAACGATGCTCAAGTGGGATTTGATGCTAAAATTGGGCTAAGCAGTTCCTTGAATTTAGATTTGACCGTAAACCCAGATTTCTCCCAGGTAGAGGTAGATCGACAGGTAACTAACCTAAGTAGGTTTGAAATATTTTTTCCTGAGAGGCGGCAGTTCTTTTTAGAAAACAAAGATTTGTTTGATCAACAAGGTTTTGGTGAGTCTCGTCCATTTTTTAGTCGAAGAATAGGTATTGGAAGTGATACAGCTGGAAATGCACAGCAGATACCTATTCTTTATGGAGCTAGACTCAGTGGTAATATTGGCAGAGATTGGCGGGTCGGAATCCTAAACATGCAGACTAAAGGGAGTGATGTAGGTAGGCTTACCGGAGTTGACGAGTTAGATAATACTTATAAGTTATTGCCGCAAAATTACTCTGTTGGCGTAATTAGAAGAAGAATTTTTGGTCGATCAAATATTGGTATTACAGCAGTAAATAGACAGGCGGTAGGTTTTGATGAAGATGAGAATATTTCGTCAACCACTGCGTATAATAGGGTAGTGGGTATTGATTATAATTTGCTATCCGATGACAGTAAATGGGAAGGCGACTTTTTCTATTATCGTTCTTTTGACGAGGATCAAAAAGATGATGCTTATGCATCAGGCATGTTTTTAGGATATAATACCAGAAATGTGCGATTGAGGGGAAAAGTAGGCGCTGTAGGAGAAGGTTACAATGCTGAGACAGGTTTCGTACAAAGGAAAGATATTATTCAACTAGAGACTTTTAATGATTATAATTTTTACCCTGAGAACTCTAGGATTGTGCGTCATGGACCTGGTATGGATTTCCGTTATTATACCAATTCTGATTTCGAAAAGACGGATATGAGGTATGGGATAGATTATAGTGTCACCTACCTAAATACTTCTAATTTTTCTGTAAGATATAGCAGCGATTACGTCAAGCTGCGAAGTGAATTCGACCCAACAAGGCAATTACCTGACAGTTTAGAGTTTCAGAAGCTTCAGATAGGTGAGGAGTTTGAATGGTCTGGTTTTTCAATTCGATATGAGTCTGATGCTAGAAAAAAGTTCTCGTATGAAGTAAGGTATAATGATGGTGGTTTTTATAATGGCAATAGAAGAAACATCAGAGGTGAAGTTAATTATAGATTTCAACCTTTTGGATTAGTAACATTGTCTGTGGACTACAACGACCTTTATAATTTCCCTGAACCTTTCGCTGATACTAATTTCTGGTTAATTGGTCCAAGATTCGATATTACCTTCACTGATAAGTTATTCCTTACTACCTTTGTACAATATAACGAACAAGCGGATAACATGAATTTAAATGCTCGTTTCCAATGGCGTTTTAAACCTGTTTCTGATCTGTTTGTTGTTTATGCAGAGAACTACTTTCCACAGGACTTTGGTGTAAAGAGTAGAGCTCTGGTTTTAAAAATGACTTATTGGTTAAACATCTAGAACATGGCATTTAGTTTTTTCAAAAAGAACAAGGATAGTGACAAGAAATCGTCATCGGGTGGTAGCAAATACTTAAACCTGAACGTTAAAAATATCATAAAAGAAACCAAAGACGCAATTACCATTGTGTTCGATCAGCCTGCTGAGAAGGTTAATTACAAATCAGGGCAGTTTTTGACCCTGATCAATACCATTGATGGTAAAGAAGTAAGAAGAGCATATTCTTTGTGTTCATCTCCTTTTGTAGATGAAGACTTGGCTGTTACGGTAAAAAGAGTGGACGGTGGTTTGATGTCCAACTGGTTACCTGATAACCTGAACGTTGGCGACACCATGAAGATCATGGAACCGATGGGGGTATTCACTACAGAATACGATGCCAATAATAAGAGACATTTGGTGATGTTTGCTGGAGGTAGTGGTATTACACCAATGATGTCTATTATCAAAACCATGCTCGATCAGGAGCCTAATAGCATTGCATCATTAATTTATTGCAATAGAGATATTGACAGTATAATTTTTAAGAGTGAGTTCGATCAACTTCAAACGGATTTTGAAGGCAGGCTTCATGTAATTCATATCTTGGATGATGCTCCAATGAACTGGCAGGGGCATAGTGGTCTACTAAACCACGACATGCTGGTTAAGATATTCGAACGCATTCCTTCTTGGGGAAATGAAAACACCAGATACCTGATGTGTGGCCCTGAAGGGATGATGAAGAATGTTGAAAATCTTCTGGAGGAGCAGAACATTCCTAAAGAAACCATCTTTAAAGAAAGTTTCGTAGCCGGAACTATTGACAAAGCTGAAAAAGAAGTAGCTGCTGAGTCTGGTGAAATAATGACTAGAGAGGTAACAGTAATCTATGATGGTGATGAGCATAAGTTTACCGTGGAGCCTGGAAATTCCATACTTGAGACAGCGCTTGATCTGGGTATTGATTTACCTTACTCATGCCAAAGTGGACTTTGCACAGCCTGTAGAGGTAAATGTGTGTCTGGCAAGGTAAAACTGGATGAAGAAGAAGGACTTTCAGAATCTGAGCTGGACGAAGGCTTTGTTCTGACTTGTGTTGGGCATCCTTTAACCGATGATGTGGTGATAGAAATAGGGTAAAAGTTATAACCCCTTTTTCGCAATTGATAAAACAAACCTTAAGATTAGAAGTATAATTAATATGATTGATATACCATCAAGACCTCAAAGAACTTTTATTCCTGAAGATTTTAAAGTAGAAAGCTGGGAAGGTTTAGCTCCTTATTTTGATGAGCTTAAGAATAGGACTATTGAAAGTTATAAGGATCTAAGACAATGGTTCAAAGATCGTAGTGAACTTGAGTCTATCATATCTGAAGATGCGGGATGGCGGTATATCAAAATGACTTGCTACACTGATAATGAAGAGCATAGTAAGGCATACCAATACTTTGTGACAGAGATAGCGCCTAAAATAGCACCAATTAGTGATCAACTGAATAAGAAAGCTGTAGCCTCTAAACACCTGGCTGAACTTGAAAAAGAAACCGGCTTTGATATCATGATCCGTGAGATGAAGAAGGATATTGAGATATTCAGAGAGGAGAACATTCCTATCAATACCGAAATTCAAACTGAAACGCAGAAATACGGTCAGATTAGCGGTGCTATGACTGTTGAGCATGATGGTGAAGAGCTTACTTTGCAACAAGCAGCAGTAAACCTTCAATCTACGGACAGAAAACTGAGAGAGGAGATCTATCATAAAATTGCAGGACGAAGATTGGAGGATAAGGAGACGTTTGATGAGCTGTTCACCAAATTGATCGGTCTTCGTGATAAGGTAGCCAAAAACACAGGTTTCGATAATTTCAGGGACTATATGTTTAAGGCCATGGGGAGGTTTGATTATAAGCCTGCTGATTGCTTTGAATTCCATAATGCTGTAGCACATGAAGTTGCACCTATGCTTAATACCTTGGCAAAGGATAGAAAGGAAAAACTAAATGTCGATCAATTAAGACCTTGGGACAAAGCGGTTGATCCTGAAAACAGAGAGGCACTGAAGCCCTTTAAAGATGGAAAGGACCTCACCGCTAAAACTATAGAGTGCTTTAAGCGACTTGACCCATTCCTGGGACAGTGCTTAGCCATAATGAATGAAATGGGGCATCTTGACCTTGAGTCAAGAAAAGGTAAAGCTCCAGGCGGATATAACTATCCTTTGGCTGAAATAGGGGTGCCATTTATCTTTATGAACGCAACTTCCACGCACCGTGACATGATTACTATATTACATGAAGGTGGTCATGCAGTACATTCATTTCTCACCAGAGACTTAGAGATCAGCGATTTTAAGAATACTCCATCAGAAGTAGCTGAATTGGCTTCTATGAGTATGGAACTCATTTCCATGGATCAATGGGATCTTTTCTTTGATAACGAGGAAGATTTAAAAAGAGCCAAGGTAGAGCACTTAGAGCAAATTATAGAAACTTTACCATGGGTGGCAACTATCGATAAATTCCAGCATTGGCTCTATGAAAATGCTAATCATACCTTGGAAGAAAGACATGCAGCGTGGCTAAGAATATTTGAAGAATTTTCAGATAACATTACCGATTGGGGTGGCCTTGAAGAGAATAAGAAGTATATGTGGCAAAAACAACTGCACTTATATGAGGTGCCTTTCTATTACATAGAGTATGGTATGGCGCAACTTGGCGCAGTTGCGGTATGGAAAAACTATAAAGAGAATGCTCAGAAGGGACTGGAAGGGTATATGAATGCACTAAAATTGGGTTACACCAAATCAATACCGGAAGTATATGCTGCAGCTAATATCAAATTTGATTTTAGTCAAGCCTACATTAAAGACCTTATGAATTTTGTAAAAGCCGAACTTGAGGCTTTGTAGCAGTTAGTAGTAAAAGTATTACGAGCGTAATTTGTCGAGTAGCCTGTTAAGCTGCTCGGCATCAGATTCACTAAGCCCAAGAGATTCGTCAAGAGCATTAGTGTCTGCATCCATTCGGGTTAAAAGGTTAAGTCCATCATCATTTATGGTAACATCTACGAGTCTCCTGTCATCAGGACACACTTTCTTTGTAATCCATCCCTTAAGGGTGAGACGATCTACAATTCTTGAGGCATCAGAGTTTTTATCAAGCATTCGGGCTTTAATTTCTGATGTAGAGATAGAGCCAGGATATTGGCCTCTTAAAATTCTAAGCACATTGAACTGTTGAGGAGTAAGGCCGTGAAGCTTAAAAAAATCTTTATGCCTGTTGGTAAGCCAATTGGAAGTAAATAATAAATTGATGGTAGCTTTTTGTAATTCGCTACGAAATTTCTTTTGATGTATTTCTTCTTCTATTCGCATATGCTAAAATAGGGGTTGAGATTACTCAACCCCACTTTTTATTATCCTTTTTTCTGCAGCTCCACATTCACTGCGATTTCAACTTCGTCACTAACAACTGCTCCACCAGCTTCAGTTAAAGCTCCCCATTTCAATCCGTATTCTTTTCTGTTTACCGTACCAGTTACTTTAAAACCAGATTTGATATTTCCCCAAGGGTCTTTAATAGTACCGTTGTACTTAACATCAAATGTAACATCTTTAGTCACATCTCTCATCGTAAATTTACCTACTAATTGATATTTAGCTCCATTTTTTACGATTTTACCATTAAATTTTACTTCAGGAAACTTCTCAGCATTGAAAAAGTCATCTGATTTCAAGTGAGTATCTCTTTGCTCATTGTCGGTATCAATTGAAGCTGCCTTGGCAGTAAATTCAACTGTTGAACCAGCAAAGTCATCGCTTGTGCTTACAACCTTGGCATCGAAGTCATTAAATTGTCCTTCAACTTCTGATATTACAAGGTGAGTTACAGCAAATCCTACAGAAGAGTGAGATTTGTCAATTGTCCATTCTGTTTGACCATAAGTAAATGTTGCACCTACTAAAAGTCCGATTGATAAAATTAATTTTTTCATAATAGTGTCTTTTTTATGTGATGCAAATATAAACGATGTTTAAACATTAATGTTGTGTCGTTGAATATTTTTTTAAAAAAAATAGCAGAGAGTGATCTCTGCTACATATAACTTAAGCTAATTCTTATTAGTCGTTTCTAGGATTTGCCTTTTTAACCACTATGGTTCGCCCATCGAATTCAGTTTCATTAAGTCCTTCAATAGCTTCTTGAGCTGCATTGTCATCAGGCATTTCAACAAAGCCAAAACCTTTAGACCTTTGAGTTACTTTATCAAAAATAACTTTGGCCGATGATACTTCACCATACGTCTCAAAATGTGCTTGCAATTGTTCGCTGGTGGTTCTAAAATTTAATTTTGCTACGAAAATATTCATTGTAAATAAGATTGTTTAAAATATAACTTACAGTAGAGTAGGAGGTTTGAAATCTATGAAAACAAGTCATACAATAATCAATCTTCGCCCTAATCAACTTATAAAGCTTACCAAATATAATCTATGAGATTGACTAAAGCTAATGTTCAAAGAATGTTTACATTACCATAACACATCGCTAAATTCAGCGGTTTTTTCAAAAACTCGCTTAGCAAATGGGCACAACGGCATAATTTTCATATTGTTTTTACGGGCCATTTCTACAGCTGCAGTTACAAGTTTAAGACCTAAATTCTGACCTCTGAAATTATCATTTACTTCTGTATGGTCTATGATAAATTTATTATCACCTGCCTTAGAGTAAGTCATTTCACCTGCTACTTCATTTTCATTGCTGATGTAAAACCTCCCTTTATTTTCGGTTTCCTGATGTAGTACTTCCATGCTATAATTTAATATGATAATCTTTTGTTAAATTTTTATAGCCTTCAGTCCAAGTTCCATCATCATTATAATGGACAAGGTTGTTTGGCTCTAGATTTTGCTCAATCTTAGATAGACATAGCAATGAGCGCTCAGGTTTATTCCCTTTTTTTGAGTAAAAAAGGGTTTTTCTTATAAGAAAGAAACCCTTCTCTTCTCCATAATTTGCAAGTTGAGGTTCTAGATTGCATGGAATAATTACTGATAGTCTACCATTATTAGTCAGTAACCTGTAGGTATGTGTTATTAACTCATTGATGGGCAATGTAACAGTATGCCTGGCTTTATGCCTTTCACTTACGGGACTTATAGTGCCGCTTTCAAAGAAAGGCGGGTTGCTAAGTATATGATCATATTTCTTCTCAGGTTCAAAATCCTGAAGTGATGTTTGAATTGCATTTAATCGGGTCTTCCATGGAGATGCGTCTAAGTTTGACTTTGCTTCTTCTATGGATGGACCATCAATGTCTATGGCGTCAATTATTCCGTTACTGTTTCTTTGGGCAGCCATCAAAGCAATGAGGCCACAACCCGTTCCTACATCTAAAATATTTTTGTTTTCATGTACTTCCACCCATGAACCTAAAAGTACACCATCTGTTCCCACTTTCATGGTGCTGTTATGATGTGTTAATTCAAATTGCTTGAATTTAAAACGTTTGCGGGAGTTGTTGGCATTCATCTTATTTCTTTAAATTAGCCGAAGTACTTAGGATTAAATATATAGATTAAAGCCATCTAATTATGTCAAATAAACAATATAAATCTGATTTAGAAATAGCGCAGTCAGCAACGTTAAAACACATTAAAGAAATAGCAAGTGGAGTAGGGGTTGATGAGTCGGATTTAGAAATGTATGGTAAACACAAGGCTAAACTACCGTTGAACTTAATAGATGAAAAGGCGGTAACAAAAAACAATTTGGTTTTGGTTACAGCCATGACTCCAACGCCAGCTGGTGAAGGGAAAACTACAACATCCATTGGTTTGTCCGAAGGGCTTAATAAGATTGGTAAGAAGACATGTGTGGTGCTACGTGAGCCTTCTTTAGGTCCCGTGTTTGGTATGAAGGGTGGAGCTGCTGGCGGTGGCTATAGCCAGGTAGTACCCATGGAGGACATTAATTTACATTTCACTGGAGATTTTGCAGCAATTGAAAAGGCTAATAATTTACTGGCGGCTCTGATAGATAATAATATTCAGTCATCTAAAAATAACTTAGGTATTGACCCCCGGACAGTGGAGTGGAAGAGAGTGATGGATATGAATGACCGATCTTTACGCGAGATTGTATCGGGGATGGGAGGTAAGCCTGGAGGCATGATGCGTCAAACAGGCTTTAATATTACTGCTGCTTCTGAGATAATGGCGATCCTTTGCCTTGCAAAAGATATGGATGACCTGAAAGAAAAGATGGGTAATATTTATGTTGGTGATACTTATGATGGGAATGCAATATTCGCCAGAGATCTAAATGCCCATGGTGCTATGGCAGCTTTGCTTAAGGATGCCATTAAGCCAAATCTGGTTCAAACCTTAGAGGGTAATCCTGCCATCATCCATGGGGGGCCTTTTGCTAACATTGCACAAGGAACCAATTCTGTAATAGCAACAAAAATGGGAATGTCCTTATCTGACTATGTGGTAACAGAAGCTGGTTTTGGAGCAGATTTGGGAGCTGAGAAGTTTCTTAATATTAAGTGTGGCTATTCTGGATTAAGCCCTAAGGCTATTGTAATAGTGGCTACCATTAGAGCACTTAAGTATCATGGCGGACAATCACTGAATGAGCTTAAAGAACCAAATACAGTTGCTCTAGTGAAAGGCCTGGCTAACCTTGAAAAACATATAGAAAACATCAAAACGTATGGATTACCGGGAGTAGTGAGTGTTAATAAATTTGTAACTGACTCGAAAGAGGAAATTGATATTGTGATCAAACGCTGCGAAGAGCTGGGAGTTAAAGTGGCCATTGGGGAAGGTTGGGAGTTTGGAGGCGAAGGATGCACTGCTCTGGCTAAAAAAGTAGTGGAAGCTGTAGAATCTAGTAGCAAGCCCTATAAACCAACGTATGATTGGAAGTTATCCGTAAAAGAAAAAATAGAAGCAGTAGCTCGTAAAGTTTATGGAGCTCAAGACGTTGAATTTTTGCCGAAGGCTAAACAAAACCTTAGAAAGATTGAGCGTATAGGTTTGAATGATAAGCCAATCTGTATTGCTAAAACACAATACTCTTTTAGCGATGACCCAAAAGCGCTGGGCAAACCTGAGAAGTTTACCCTGACAGTTCGTGAAATAGAAATTGCTGCCGGGGCAGGATTTTGTGTACCCATAACTGGGAATATGCTCAGAATGCCAGGCCTGCCTGCCGTACCTGCCGCTGAAGGTATGGACATTGATAATAATGGTAAGATAACTGGCTTAAGCTAAAGGCCGAGTACTAACCAGAGCACTACAAGTGTAAGGATAAAAAGGCCTATGGCAATAATGTCCTTATGGACTTTCATTACTTTTTAAACCTCCTTAGTGTATTCTCAATAGAGTTGATAAATTTCCTGAGCAGGTCGAAATATAGGGTTCCTCCCATAAAGATCGACATAAACCAGATCACATAAAGATTGAAGTGCAGTGTGTCTAACGTAATGCCTAAGAATTGCTTGTTAGGCACATAGAACTGTGCTCGATAATCGAATAAGTGGTCAGGATCAGGATCATTGTAAATAGGGTAGATCTTTTGAACAAGCCGCCCGTCTTCTTCTATAATTCTATGGGGTTCATTTTGGTTTTTAACAATCTCGACAATGGTCTCATTGCGATATAGCTCTTTAAGTTTGTCAAACTCAGCTCTTTTCTCAGGCGAGCTAGTCATATCGAGAATAATTTTTTCACGAGCCGCATCTGCTTTGTTGTACCTGATTGCATAGAATTTTCTTACAACCTCGAGAAACTCATAGGTGTAATTGTAAACTGCAGAATCAAAGTCATTAATGTTAAGCTTATCTAGGTGCTCAAAATGTTGATCACCAACAGTTTGCAACTCTCTATCAATTTCAAAACGCAAGAGTGCGAGGCTTTCTTTCAGTTTCTCCGCTACTTCAGGTTTTTCCTTGTTTTTGAAGTTGTTGAGGCTGTATTCAAGCTTAGTTTCAAGACTAGGAATGTAATAAATTTTCTTATAATCACATTCAGCTAATACCTTCTCATAAGGATAGAATATTTGCTCGAAATCATTATCCCTGAATTGGGCAACCATGGCGGCTTCAAAAGCCCATCTTGAAGCCATAAAATCACCAACTAAAGGCACCTTTCCGGCACTACTTAAATCAGGGTTTAGTTTGTCAAATTTCACGACTACTCCGCTTAAAACCAGCTGTGGGATAAGCAGAATAGGGATGATGATATAAATTGTAACGGCTGAATTAAAGCCAGAGGAAATATTTAAGCCCATCATGTTAGCCAGACATGAAGTGGAGAAAAGGATCATCCAATGCGTTATAAGCATTCCATGAATCTCTAGAATTGTATTTCCTATCAGTACAAATGTGAAGGTCTGTATCGCTGATAATGAAAACAGAATGAACACTTTTGATAGGAGGTAACTGCTCCGACTTAGGTTTAGAAATGACTCCCGTTTGAGTATTTTTCTATCTCTTATAATCTCTTCGGCACTAACCGTGAGGCCCATAAACAAGGCCACTATTACACTCATAAACAGGTAAGCCGGTACATTTAGGTTTTGACTGAATACATAACCAAGATTGAGCGAGTTGTTGGTATTATGATACCGAACAATATAAGCTAGCACAAAGGCCAGAACAGGTGCCTCTAAAAGGTTTATGAGTAGGTATTGCTTGTTGCTAAGCTTTGATAGGAAATCTCTGGTGGTAAATAGGCTGAACTGCTTAATTCTGTTAGGAATATTAAGTGTCGACTCAGGTGCCTCGTTAATTGCCTTAACACCTTTTAACTTTGTTTTATCAAGATAGAGTTGATTCCATTGTTCAGGGGAAATCTTTCTTTCATTAGTAAAGTTTCCATATTCATTGATAACCCTGGTTTCAATGATATTGAAGATCTGTTCAGGGTTTACGTTACCACATTCATGGCATTCGCCTTCATCACTGTTAATAAGGTTGATTGTATCTTTAAAATACACCACCGCCTCAACAGGATTGCCATAATAAATCTGATAACCTCCAGTGTCTAATATTACCAGCTTGTCAAACATTTTAAATATGTCTGAAGATGGCTGATGGATAACTACAAAGATCAACTTACCCTTAAGTGTAAGTTCTTTAAGCAGATCCATTATATTCTCGGAGTCTCTTGACGACAAACCTGAAGTAGGTTCATCCACAAACAGAACTGCTGGTTCTCTTAATAATTCAAGACCTATATTCAATCGCTTTCTCTGCCCGCCACTAATGGTCTTGTCCAAAGGGGAACCTACTTTTAAATCAGCGGTTTCCGAAAGACCTAGGTTATCTAGTGTTTTAAGTACGAGTGCTTCCACTTCATCATGACTTAAATTGTCAAAACAAAGCTTGGCTGCATAGTATAGATTTTCATAAACAGTAAGCTCCTCTATTAGCAGGTCATCCTGTGGAACAAAACCGATAACCCCTTTTATCTTTTCCTTCTCTCTATGGATATCAATGCCATTAATAAGCACATGGCCCTCAGAGGGCACCTCATTGCTATTTAGAACATTCAGTAGCGTAGATTTACCAGCACCACTGGCACCCATAAGCCCGATTAACTTGCCTGATTCTTCAAAAATGTTGATATGACGAAGACCCAGTTTACCGCCTTTAAATTTGAAAGAGATGTCTTTCGCTTCGAATGAAATCTTCTTTTCATTACCAGACTTCATGAAGGGGCCTATTACATCACCATAGTAAACTGGACTGATCTTATCGGTCCTGATGGTTGATCCAATTGCCAATACAGCTCTTTTGCCAGACTTAAGAGGCACACCATTTAAAAATATATCTGCAGGTCCTAGGTACTTTATAAAATAGGTATCGGCAATTTCTACATGAAGTATAGCAACAAAACCTTTGAGCCCCGATCTTTTTATATGCTTAAAAGTCGATTTTTGATAGTCCTCATCATCTATGATGAGAATGCGCTCGTGCTGAAGTTCGTTGACATCTTTACCTGTAACAAAGGTGTTAATTGCCTTTATTTCATTATCAGTTACATTAAATGCGTCACCAATATATTTTACTAGCTCAGCCTCGCGATCAGATATATGACCATCGGCTAAGATGATTCCCATCAATTCTAAAATGATGACAACCTTCTGTTTTTGAGTTAATTCAGCATTGATGTGCCCACATATATCAGAGATTCTTTTATGCTCTTCATCAGCACTTACACCAGCTGATACAGTAATGGTGTCGCAATAGGCATCAAATTCCTTTAAATAACCGGAAACGGCATTTTTATTTAAATGCTCAAGAAGGAAGGCTTCAATCTGTTCTCTTTCCTGCTCAGTAACCTCATCTTCCTTTGCCACAATGGCGAATAATTGAATTATTGCTTTAAGTAAGGGTTCACTCATGAGCTGTCCGGTTTTGGAATAGAATCACTAATATAATTCTTTGAATTTATAAAAAAAGGGATTGAATTAAATTCAACCCCTTCTTTAAGGATTTGGCAACTGGAGAATTTATTCAACCAGTCCTTTTCTCATTTCTTCTACAGTAGCGGTAATGTCAGCTAAAGTTTTGTCTGACAATACAAGGTCAGCTCTATTATTTTTAATTTGCTCTTCGATATTTAGAGCAGCATAGCTTTTATTCAAAAGGTTAAGGTTTGCCAAAAGCTGATCTACAGGATTAGAAGAATCCAGTCCTTCAAGCATAGATGTCAAATCTCCACAAGCTTTTTGTTGTTCTAAAACCACTCTGATCAAAGGTGTCAAAACAAGGTTTCTGCTATCTTCAGGAAGAATATCCTTAGGATAGCTCTTTATTAATTGCGTAGAGATATAAAGTCCTTCGATAAAACTACCTGCAACAACAAGACCAGCAAGCCTGTTTCTATTATCATCTTTAAGATAAGACTCAGTTTTGTTGATAGTTGAGTTTAATAAATGAGCCAATGAGTCTTTTCTAGAAAGGTTGTCTTCAAACCTTTTCACTAAACTCACGTCAAATGATCCTGTTATCCCTAGATCATCAGCCAATTTTTTAGCAGTACTAAGGTAAGTTAATGATTCTTGCACCTTGTCGTAAGATACCAAATAACCAATGTCAGTAGCATATACGCCTAAGTTTAAGGCAGATTTATCATTAATTGACATGTAGCTGGTAGCCTTAGCATTATCATTGATTAAAGATCCGTTGAATTCGGCTCCTGTGGCTTCAAGTAAAAAAGGAATTTCTGAAGGTGAAGGAATCTCATAAACCACTTCCTGAATTTGTTCTTTCAAATCAGACTCTGCCTGATCAAATTCTTCAGAATTTGCACTCTGATCTTCTTTTTTTT